>NZ_JBBPHJ010000014.1:0-115774 GCF_038039665.1 Myroides sp. C4067 | reverse complement strand
TTAAAAGTATACACTCCGTCTAATACTTCTACTTTTGTTGTATTAGCATCAATGATAACAACATCTCCTGCTACTGTAGTATGGGTATAGGTACCGTCGTTATTGTTTACTAATGTATCACTTGTCCCGTCTAACTTAGTTTTTAACTCTTCTAATGCCTCTTGTACATTTGTTGATGTAAAACCGTTATTACTGTTGTCAAAAGCAATAGCCTTAGCATTGGTGTCAAACGTTACTGGTGTACCATCGCCATTGTCATAAGTATAAGTACCATCGTTATTATTGGTTAAGCTTCCTTTAGAAACTGTTCCTAATACTGTATTGTCATCTGATTTTAAGGTAATAGTTCCATCATTATTATCAACTAATGTTACACCTGCACCTGATCCTACTTTACTTAATAGATTATCAATTGCATCTTGTACATTATCTGCTCCTAACTTAGATTTACTATCGTCAAAAGCAATAGCTTTTGCATTGGTATCAATACTTGTGATTGTATCTCCTTTAGCATTTTTAAAAGTATACACTCCGTCTAATACTTCTACTTTTGTTGTATTAGCATCAATGACAACAACATCTCCTGCTACTGTAGTATGCGTATAGGTACCATCGTTATTGTTTACTAATGTATCACTTGTCCCGTCTAACTTAGTTTTTAACTCTTCTAATGCCTCTTGTACATTTGTTGATGTAAAACCGTTATTACTGTTGTCAAAAGCAATAGCCTTAGCATTGGTGTCAAACGTTACTGGTGTACCATCGCCATTGTCATAAGTATAAGTACCATCGTTATTATTGGTTAAGCTTCCTTTAGAAACTGTTCCTAATACTGTATTGTCATCTGATTTTAAGGTAATAGTTCCATCATTATTATCAACTAATGTTACACCTGCACCTGATCCTACTTTACTTAATAGATTATCAATTGCATCTTGTACATTATCTGCTCCTAACTTAGATTTACTATCGTCAAAAGCAATTGCTTTTGCATTGGTATCAATACTTGTGATTGTATCTCCTTTAGCATTTTTAAAAGTATACACTCCGTCTAATACTTCTACTTTTGTTGTATTAGCATCAATGACAACAACATCTCCTGCTACTGTAGTATGCGTATAGGTACCGTCATTATTGTTTACTAATGTATCACTTGTCCCGTCTAACTTAGTTTTTAACTCTTCTAATGCCTCTTGTACATTTGTTGATGTAAAACCATTAGTGCTGTTATCAAAGGCAATAGCCTTAGCATTGGTGTCAATTTCTCCTATGACATCTCCTTGTGAGTTTTTAAACTCATATTTATTTGTAGTTGTATTTAAAGATACAGATACTTCTTTTGGATCAATTGTTACTCCTGTCTCTCCTAATTTTGGTTGACCATCAGCACCGATTTGACTCTCATTATAATAAGTAAAGGTCCCATTCGTATTTGGAATCAATAGAGTTACAGTCTCATTACCTTTTACTACTTCATCTAATGTTTTATAAATAACATTCCCTTGATCATCTGCTACACCTACACGATTATTTTCTCCTGTACCTGCATTTAATTTATCTGATGTAACTGCTTTATTACCTAATTTTTCATTAGTTATTCCTTCGTCTGCTACTTGAATAGTAACATCAGCTAATAATGCCTTAATCCCAGTGGTTTTAGCCAAAAATTCTAAACCACCAGACACTACCAAATCTCCTGTGGTACCAGCTACTTCTGTAATTTTATCTAATAATTTCTCTATAGCTTCTTGAACATTTGTTACTCCAAGATTTGTAGTATTATCATTATAAACAATTGCATTTGCATTTGCATCAATCTCTCCTATAACATCTCCTTGTGAGTTTTTAAACTCATATTTATTTGTAGTTGTATTTAAGGATACAGATACTTCTTTTGGATCAATTGTTACTCCTGTCTCTCCTAATTTTGGTTGACCATCAGCACCGATTTGACTCTCGTTATAATAAGTAAAGGTTCCATTGGTATTTGGAACTAATAAAGTTATAGTCTCATTCCCCTTAACAATAGTACTGAACTTTGAATTATCAACATTCTCAAACTTCTGAGTTACTTTATTCCACTCTTGGAAAATAACATCACCTGTTGTTTGGTCATAAACAATCTTAGTAAACCCTCCTTTACTCTCTGTGACATACTTGATATAATCATTGATTGTATTAAAGGTACGACCATCTACTTCTACTGGTTGTTTTACAATAGTTTCAAATTGATTTACAACACTTGATGGAATATCTACAAGTGTAGTGGTTCCGTCTTCACTTGTGTAGGTGTAAGTTCCATCTTGATTGTCCACTAAAGTAGTTATAGTCTCATTCCCCTTAACAATAGTACTGAACTTTGAATTATCAACATTCTCAAACTTCTGAGTTACTTCATTCCACTCTTGGAAAATAACATCACCTGTTGTTTGGTCATAAACAATCTTAGTAAACCCTCCTTTACTCTCTGTGACATACTTGATATAATCATTGATTGTATTAAAGGTACGACCATCTACTTCTACTGGTTGTTTTACAATTGTTTCAAATTGATTTACAACACTTGATGGAATATCTACAAGTGTAGTGGTTCCGTCTTCACTTGTGTAGGTGTAAGTTCCATCTTGATTGTCCACTAAAGTAGTTATAGTCTCATTTCCCTTAACAATAGTGCTGAACTTTGAATTATCAACATTCTCAAACTTCTGAGTTACTTCATTCCACTCTTGGAAAATAACATCACCTGTTGTTTGATCATAAACAATCTTAGTAAACCCTCCTTTACTCTCTGTGACATACTTGATATAATCATTGATTGTATTAAAGGTACGACCATCTACTTCTACTGGTTGTTTTACAATTGTTTCAAATTGATTTACAACACTTGATGGAATATCTACAAGTGTAGTGGTTCCGTCTTCACTTGTGTAGGTGTAAGTTCCATCTTGATTGTCCACTAAAGTAGTTATAGTCTCATTTCCCTTAACAATAGTGCTGAACTTTGAATTATCAACATTCTCAAACTTCTGAGTTACTTCATTCCACTCTTGGAAAATAACATCACCTGTTGTTTGATCATAAACAATCTTAGTAAACCCTCCTTTACTCTCTGTGATATACTTGATATAATCATTGATTGTATTAAAGGTACGACCATCTACTGTAATAGGTCCTTTAGTAATTATCTCTTCAAAATTATTAATTACGCCCCCAACAACATCAATAGCATAAATTCCTTTAGATAAATTTAAAGGATCAACATTAGAAGGAATAATATCATTATTAGCAATCAAGTATTCTTCTGAAACATAATACTGCTTATTAGCTACAGTAATAATCGCAGTTTTACTCTCATTTGCAGTAATTACTTCTTTAATAGAAACTTCTTTCCTTTCTCCTTCTTTAGTTATATATGTAAGTTTATCACCATCATAATAAACATTTCCTCCTACATACGTTCCATCTAAATAATTTGTGATATGTTCTTGAACAGTTTTATTATTAATAATATCACCAAACTTATTAATAACTGTTTCTTTTATTTTTATACGAACTCCTTCTCCAATAATATTTCCATTGCGATCTACTGAATTTTCATTATAATAAATATAGTCTCCAGTTTTTTCGTCATGTACTATTGTAGTTAATTTCTCTTTGATTTCTTGTTTGATAATTTTGTCTCCATCTTTTACATAGGTATAAAACTTATCTCCTTCATAAATAACATTACCTTCAGTGTTTTTTACAATATTTTTGATGATATTTTTTACCTTATCACCATCCATATTTACAATTTCTTCAAAATTGTTTACTACAATTTGTGGAATATCTTTATCAGCTGTTAAGCGTGACCATTTATCTATATCCCAATAGTAGTAACCTGGAGTAATATCGCCTTGTTTTTTTGTCGCATAGACTAATAAACTTTGTACATTGCCATTTCTAATTGTAACCTTATCCTTTGTGCTTTCCAATGCAACATTAGGAATTAATAAACCACGGTCTTTTGATTCAATTAATAATTCTGCAGATTTATTAGGAGTTGCTGTACCAATTCCTACTTGGGCATTAGTAGCAAAAGTTCCCAATAAAAGTGCAACAGGGAGTAATCTCTTTTTCATATATTTTAATATTGATTATAGATACTTTATGAAATATCCTTTTAAAAAAAACATAGTCAAAACTACTATTACTCAACGTTAAATACGGTATATAATAATCGCAATACGTGACTAACAAAGAGTTGTATCGCATATTTAACACACCTGTTTTTTTATGATACTTTATTAATATTATAAAATTAATTAGTTGAAATCAGATAAAATAGGGCTTAGAGTATATCAAGATATGTAAGTAAAACAAAATCGATAGCACAAAATACCTAAGTAAAAAAGGACATAATAGGTATTATTAAATCGATATAAAATAATTATTATTTAATAATATTTCATTTTGAAACAATTTTATTAGAATTTGAAACAAAATTCAAGTACTATTTTATCAAAAAAACAAAGATTAAACTTCAAACTATTCTAAATTGTAGTTTATTTCTTCAATAACTCTGAAGGAGGAAAACCATAAACATTTACAAAAGACCTATAAAATGTTACTCTTGAGTTAAAACCTGATAGCAAAGCCCATTTCTCTATACTCAATTCCTCATGATTATAATCATGTAAAGTAATAACAGCATATTCAATCCTAATACGATTTATATACTGATTAAAATTAGAGGCCTCACTACTTTTAAAAAAAGAAGATAGTCTAGTCTTAGGAATATTAGTGACCTTAGATAGCCTATTTAAACTTAAATTAGGATCTAAAAATAAACGATTTTCAATCAGTTTTTCATTTAATACTAAACTTATATATTGAAAATCATCTTCTTTATTCTCTTCAGTCACATCTTCCTCTTTTACAGTTTCTACAATTCCCTCTTTTTCCTCATCTATATCAACACATTCATATTCTACTTCCACTACACTAATCTTTAAGTCTATAGTAGAAGGCTGTAAGCTTAGTAGTTTATTAGTATTCTTTACTTTTATATTTAATAGTTTACCTATTAAATAGATACAACTAGAAATAATAAGAATTAAAGTACAACCTAGATAAATAAACAAAGGGTTTACATCAAAACCTCTTTCTTTAAAATCTGGTAACATCATAATAGATTCAAAAAAGAAAACTATGAGAAAAACAACTATAATACTCTCATTTCTTATAAGTACAGAAGTCTGCACAAGAAGATAGTAACATACTAAAACATATAAAACTCCAAGAATAACACTAACAATAGCACTGTAATAATTAAATATCTTTATCTGTTCTATCTCTTCACTTATATAATAGGAATAGCCAATAATATAGATAAATGATAATAAGCTGACAATGTATTGTAAATAAAACAAGTACTTTGATCGATCAAATAGTACATAGAAAAAAATAGGTCCATTAAATAAATTTAATAAAATGGATATACAAAAGAATTCAGCTGTAGAAAGATAATTGTAAAGTAGCCCAACCAAAAAGTTAATAGACAATAAAATGCTAACTTCTACTAATCTTTTTTCATATTGGACAAAGAGTTTAATTCTCTTTATCAAAACAATATAAACAACAGCTATAACAAGGAATATAAAATAAAACATATAATAAATTATTGTAACTAATCTTATTTTTTAATAGATAACCTACATTAAAATACTCTTGTTGAATTATTTTCTTTTTTATACGAAATAAAATAGATTAAAATGCTAATAATAAATACTGTAAAAGCTATAATCTCAATTAAAATTGATGATTTAGCAGCAAATACTTCTAAGTCTTCAATATAATATTTAAGTATAAAGACTTGAGAAACTAAAAAAATTACTTTAAGAGTAAACAAGAAGAAAACAACATTTAATAACTCTCTAAAACCAATAAAAAGATTGAGAATATTAGCTTTATTAATCAAAACAAATAAACTAAAGATTACTGTATAAAATATAAAAACAGTAAATTCTAACCATGGTTGAAAGTTTAAAAAAAAAGTAAAACAAACAAGTGCATTTAATATTAAGAGCATTTTAACTTCATGTCCAAACACATTCTTATTTTTCTTAGCATAAACATTTAGTATAATGAAAAGAGAAATAAAAGGTAAGAAACTAAACTTGCTGTCTTGTTTTATAAGTTTAAATAAACCAATAGATAAAGCAGCTAGTGAATAAACTAAATTTATAAAAATCAAACTAAATCTAGTCTTAAAAAATATAAGTTCGTTTTTCATAAAATCTCTTTTTAATAGCACTACAAAGTATGTGAATTTTACACAAAAAACATTAAGAATAATCGCATTTAATGAATTAAATATTTTATATACACATATTTTTCCTTATAAATATCTTAAAAAAGTAGATTAAAAAAACATTATATATTTAATAGAATAAATCCTTAAAATAAAACCACATTGAAATAAGGAAAAAACTATAAAAGTGTAAATAATGTTAATTTAATTTTTTAACATATCTCTATCTACTTGTAACTACACAATCAGATGATCCTAATAAATTGAAACGTTATAGAATGTACTAAAAGTGACTATATACAACATCTATTAACTAAAAATAATCCATATCAGAAAAAGATCATGTATCAAGTATGATAGTTGTAAAAAATATAATTCATAATAATGATACAAACTTAACTTGAACATTAAATCATACATACTTTTTAATGAGCTTAAATTATACTAACTCTGTAAGAAAAAATAAGTTCAATCTAATTTCTGATCTTATAAAATAGTATTGTATAATCTTTAGGTACTAGTTTAAACAATTCATCATTCTATATCCGAAACTCTTTAAGTTTATAAGTAATTCAAATATGATATCTTTTAATAAAATTGGTTAAACATTTAAAATAAATCTAATATCTAAAATACAGTTTTTAGTATCTATTGAATACAAAAAAAGCCTAACTATTTAAAAGTAAATAGTTAGGCTTTTTTCTGTGGAGTCGCCGAGAATCGAACTCGGGTCCAAACAAGCAATCAGGAAGCTTTCTACACGCTTAGTTTTTTATTAGATTTTCGACCGTTGGCTTGGCAAAAAACAGCCACCAAAAGCTTAGTTTCTAAGATTTCGAAATGCTAGCGAAACAATAGACATCTCTAGGTTTACTTTACGGTTCCCCTTAACAAAGCGCCATAAACCAAGGCTCTTTAGGAGAATTCAGCTCTTCCACCTGGTGGAAACTAAAGGCAATCTTACTATAATTCAGATTAAGCAGCTAAAGCGTAGTTATTTTCGCCGTTTAAAAAGTTCGTTAGATGATATTTACGAGCAATCTAACAACGCTCGACGTGCTTACTAACTAATTCCACTCGCTGTCAATACCGATCGACCCCAATGATTGCCTTAGTTAGCAATGAAATGCAAAAGTACAATTTATTTTTAAAAAATCAAACAAATACTATTTCTTCCTCTTAGAATGTTCATATACTGTATTTTATTCGTCAATACTTATTAAAAACTGTATATAATTCTAAAATTATGATTCAAAATAGTTGTGTGAGTCCGAAATAATTCTATATTTGAAAAACCAACCAAAAAACAAACAAACAAATTATGAAATTAGGAATTATTAAGGAGCGTAAATCGCCTCCTGATAGGAGAGTTGTGCTTTGTCCTAAGCAGGTAAAAAAAGCTTTAGACAAATATAACGAGCTGTCTATTAAGATAGAACATTCAGACATTAGAATTTTTAAAGATGAAAACTATGCTTCTGAAGGATTAGAACTATCAAGTGATATGACAGACTGTGATCTTCTCCTTGGGGTAAAAGAAATTCCTGTTGATTACCTTATACCAAATAAAACTTATGTCTTTTTTTCGCACACAATAAAAAAACAAGAACATAATCGCAAGCTCTTACAAGCTTGTTTAGAAAAGAACATTACATTAATGGATCACGAGACATTTGTAGACGGAAAAAACACTAGGATTATTGGCTTTGGTAGATATGCAGGTATAGTAGGTGCATACAATACACTAAGAGGCTTTGGGTTAAAATATGAATTATTCGAATTAGCCAAGGCTGAAACCTTACTTCACAAAGAAGATTTAATCTATCGATTAAAAAAACAGTACTTCCCTCCTATTAAGATAGTCGTAACTGGAACTGGAAAGGTAGCACATGGTATTATGGAAATACTAGACGGGATGAAAATGAAGAAGGTTTCTAAAGAACACTTCTTAACCCAAAAATATGATAGACCTGTATACACACAGATAGGTGTTGAAGACTATTACAAAAGAATAGATGGGACTGAAGGAAACAAACAAGATTTTTATAACCATCCTGAACTATACACTAGTGACTTCGAGAGATTTACTCGTGTAGCAGATATCCTGATGACTGGGCACTTCTTTAAAAAAGGAGCTCCTGTTATCTTGACAAAAGAGATGCTAAATTCTCCTTTTAATCAAATTAAAGTAATTGGTGATATCTCATGCGATGTAGATCATGGCCCTATAGCCTCTACATTGAAAGCATCTACTATAGCAGAGCCATTCTATGGATATCATCCAGGGAAAGGTACAGAAGTAGAATTTGACCATCCTGCAGCAATAACAGTGATGGCTATTGATAATTTGCCTTGTGAATTACCAAAAGATGCTAGTGAAGGATTTGGTGAAGTATTTGTAGAACAAGTATTACCTGCCTTCTTTAATGGAGATAAAGATAAAATACTAGAAAGAGCTACTATTACTAAAGGTGGTAAACTAACAGATAGATTTAGTTATTTACAAGACTTCGTAGATAATAAAGAATAAATAGGAAAGGCTATCAGAATAATGATAGCCTTTTTTAGTAAAGAATACTTTTTATTGGTTGCAGACTGTAGTTAAAACTATGCACTTTAGTGCATTTAGCTTTCAGCTTCTAAAAATGTTTATCTTTGATATATGGAATATCAACGAACCGGAGGACATAGTGTATCACGTTTAACTGCCCATATAGTATGGGTGACTAAATATCGTTATCCAGTATTGGAAGGAGATATTCAGATACGTTGTCGTAGTCTGATCATTCAGATTTGTGAAGCAGAAGATATTCAAATTTTAAAAGGTGTAGTATCAAAGGACCATGTTCATCTTCATATAGAATATCGACCATCTCAAAACATAAGCAATATTGTCAAACTCTTCAAGGGTCGTACCTCAAGGAAACTCCAAATAGAATTTCCTGAGTTGAAGCACAGATACTGGGGACGTCACTTTTGGGCAATAGACTTTGGTTGTTGGAGTACAGGAAATATTACTGATGAAATGCTAAATCAATATCTTGAACACCATCGTAAATCAAATGATAACGGAGGTAACTTTATATTTGAGTAAGTAGCTCCACCCAGGCAGACTTTAGTCTGCTTTAACAAACTATGGACTTTCAGTCCATAGTGGTTTATTTAAGTAATTGTATTTTAATTAGCATTTCTTGTGCATTCTTATTCTCAGCATCTAGCTCTAGCGATTTCTGGTAACTCAATAAAGACATTTTATAATCCTTCATTAGAAAGTAAGCTTCTCCTAAGCTATCGTATAAATTAGCATTATTAGTATCATACTGAATCGCTAATTCAAATACCTTTATTGCCTTATCAATCTCTTTTCTCTTCAGAAAGTTATATCCTAAATTATTTAAATAGAATGACCCTGAGAGATAATGTTCTTTATCTGCTTTTAACGTTTTATACTTCTCTAAAGCTAAACTAAAGTTATTTTTAAACTCTTTTTCTAGCAGGGATACTAGGTTTATCTTAGGATAAGTAATTAATGCTGTTTCTATTTTATTATACAATTCTAACCAATCATCTTGTGCAGCATCCGAAGTATTATTCATCATTATTATCATTCCATAACGTGAATCTGGACAAACAAGAATACCACTTTGTACCCCTATTGACGTTCCTGTCTTTCCATAATAAGCACCTTCCTTCAGACCGTATCCCACATCCCAGAAATATCCTTTATCATCACCGTCTTCTTCTTCTTTAAATAATAATCGAGAGGCTTCCTTTATAAAAGGTTGATTGCTTTGTAACTGAAACTTCATAAACTTAGTTAAGTCAGGTAAACTACTTATCATACCATATGATCCACCTAATAGAGGATTTCTTAGTAAAGGAGCTACTTCCCCATTTTCGTTATAACTTATGGCTAATTGTTTCTTATACCTATCATACTCATTTAAAGAAGTCTGCTTCAAGTTAAGCTCATCCAGCAACTCCTGTAATAGCTCTTTATAAGGCTTGTGATATACCTGCTCTAAAATATAAGTAACTAATTCTGGTCCTACTGAGTTATAGTCGTAGAATGTACCTGGTTTCTTATCTAATTTGACTGTTTTTAATTCTTCTAATAGATCAGACATCGTATAACTAAATGGTCTATTTTCATAATATCCCTCTCTCGTCTTCTTATATATTTCATCTAACTCTTTAGGAGCTCTATCTTGAAGCCCCAAAGTATGTGTTACTAAATTCTGAATGGTAATAGGAGTTCCTTCAAACTGCAAATTTGGATAATCTCCTTTTAAATAAGTTCTGATATCATCATTTAGTGTAATCTTTTGCTCTAGAACCGCTTTAGCGACTAAAGAGCCTGCAAAAACTTTAGAAATAGAAGCAATCTCATAGAGTGTATTATCACTAGGTCGTTGTTTGGACTCTTTATCTAATTCTCCATAATACTGCTGATAAACCTCTCCATCTCTATAAATGGCAATCGCTAATGAGTTGACATTACCTTTCTGAAGAGTGCTCTCAGCATATTGATCTATGATCAGACATAGTTCTTTAAAAGATTTATCTACTCCCTTTTCTTGTGATAATTGTTGAATATTATAGTATTTCCCATTTCTATCTTTATATACATCATTTGCCATTCCTGTAAAAGAAATAAACAAAAACGATAATGGAATAATTAATTTATAATTCATAGTTTTAGGTTAATTTATCTGTTGTTAATTAAAAAGTATATACCACTACTATTACAAATCCCACTACATATTGTGATATTCTTTATTCAACTCTAATTGAGCTTATAATAAGCTAAAAATAAACAAAATATGCTCTCCTACTTCATGTAATAAACGAAAAAGAGAGAATAAAAACTGTCGTTCATTACTCTCTCTTCTATATAAAGTTCTATTCTCTAGGAAAATCAGGTCGTTGCATCCTAAAACGCGAACCTGATAATGACTCTAAAAAGGCTACAATAGCTTTAATCTCATCACGGGATAACTTTAATGGCTTCATTAAAGAATCAGTAACAGGATATAATGGATCTGTAAGTTTCTTTTCTGGTGTAGGGTCAATCATGTGCATGCCACTATTATAGATATTGACAATGCCCTCTAGATTATCAAATAAACCATTGTGCATCCATGGTCTAGTATTCAATAAATCCCGTAGAATAGGGGTTTTAAACTGACCTACATGCTCAGGATTTTTTGTAATCTCGTATCTACCTAAATCTTGATACTTTCGTTTATAATACGTCAGCCCTATATTGTGAAATTTATCATCAGTAAGATCTACACCATGATGACAGTTCATACATCTACCCTTTGTTCTAAAGAGATGCATCCCATATATCTCCTGATCAGTTAAAGCTTTATAATTACCATCTATAAATACATCCACTCTACTTCTTTGGCTTTTAATAGTTCGTTGAAAAGCAGCAAGGGACTCTATAATTCTTTTATAAGTTACCTTAGTATCTCCAAAAGCTTCTTCAAAATAACTATTATATCCTTTGATCTTAGTAAGCTTCTCTGGCAATATATCCACATCCATTGCCATCTCATTATGAGCACTTAATGGACCTTTTGCTTGTTCTTCTAAAGTAGTTGCTCTACCATCCCAAAATAATGTTTTTCTATTAGCGACATTATACAAAGTAGGTGTATTTCTATTGCCTTGCAAGTGATCATGTCCTAATGCTACACTTCGCTTATCTGCCCATCCTATCTCTGGGTCGTGACAAGTACTACACGATATTTGGTTAGACTTAGATAACTTTGGGTCGAAGAACAGCATTCGCCCTAACTTAACTATTGGTTGATTTTGATTCTTCATAAAGAGAGAATCTCTTTTTATACTCTGAAATTCCTCCCACACTACTCCTTCATCTATTGTAGGTTGAGGCCAATTAGCAATAGGCTGTTTATAACTCTCGACTATAGCTAAATATTCTGGTGAATCTGGATTGAATAAACTATTAAAATCTGTTTTAAAACTCATGAGTAATAATAAACAGAACATTAATAGTAAACTGCTTTTAATTAAATTCATATTAAAAATTAACTCCTAGCGAAGCTCCCATAAAATGATTGGTTTTATCTCCTGAAAAATTAGTTTGGTTAAAACTTAAAGTCATAAAGACGGGTACAAAATCACTATGCTTATAACTATATTTTAAGGAAATACTATTCTGTACGTAGTTCTGTTTTAAATAATTATAGTCACTCTCCATCCAATACATTATACTCTCTTTTAGTTTTGATTTATTAATCTGATTAGAGGAGTTCGTTGTATTTCTAAACCTTAAGTGATAACTTACTTCAATACTATTGTGACTATTAAGCTCCTGAAGCCAACTAGCATTAACCCCAAAGTAATTGTAAGTAAAGTTTTGCTTATTATTTACTTCTTTGACAGTTTCTTTGATAGACTGGTACATCCAATAAGTACTCAAAGTCAATAGGCTTTTCTCAAACTCCTTTTTATAAAGAACTTCTACTCTATGATTACTATCAGTATAACTATACAACTTCTTTCGCATTAATTCCTTTAAGAAATCTTGATTATTTGTATAATAAATATTAGTTCCTTCTTTCTTCATATATTGCATTGAGTATTTTACAGCTATCTTAGAAGAAGTATTTAGATTAAAAAACTTAGCAGTCATCCATTCATATGACTTGGACTTTAACTCATTAATCTTATTTCCATCACCTTCATTAGATGTAATACTAGCTGAAGCATTTTTATTCATCTTATCATTACTAGTAGTAAACACTAGATAAAAATCATCTTTCTTAGTAATTCCTAAGCCGAATTGTAAACCTAATGTTTCATAGACTGATTTAAATGTCTTACCACTAAAATAATTATTCCATGTACCTAAACCTTGCAATTGATATAATCCAGCTTTTTGCGTTTGGTTAGCAAAAATAATAGAAGTATTCTGTGTGTACTTATGCATTTTACCAAAAGCATCTACCTTCCAGCTAGGTGTAATTTTGTATCCTGCTCCTAATTTTAAATTCATATCTGAAGAAATTGCCTTAGGTCTAGGGTCTCTCTTTTTATAGGCCATATTAGCTATATAGCCTAATTCTACACCAATGCTCCATCTATCTATTTCCTTTACATAACCACCTTTAAACTCATAGATCTCAGCCTTAAGATTATTAGCTACAGAATCCCCCATAATAAAAGGACCTATTTTATCAAGGTCTACATTATTATTCCAAACAATATCCTTGTTCAATTGATTTTTATAAGAAGCACTTCCCCAGATTGTTCTATTATTCTTTAGTTTTTTATAAGAGTTTACATTTAGACGAAGCTCTTCTAATTCACTACCTTTCTGAAGTAAATAGGTATCTCTTTTCTCTTTGTCATAATTCAAAGAAAAATCAGATATGGTAAAAGAACTATAATCCCCCATATTTGAAGGATTATAGTAATATAACTGTTTATAATTTTGCTCGTTTTGATCATATCTCTTCATCAAGTCAAACATAGAAGAAGCTTCTTGTCCTACTACATCTTGAATGGATAAAGCTACAATGACAGATAGAGCGAATACATACGTTTTCAATATGTTTATTTATTAATGAACAATTCCATTTTTTAAACTTGAATCAGAATCTCTTGTAAAATCTACTGTTGAATTATTAGTATCTTTATACATATTCTTTCCATTACTCATTTTTCCAATTACTTTACGGCGAATTGTTTTACCATACCTTGCTGGATCAGAATCTATAGTTCCACATCCTGTCCATCCAGAATCTATAGATACTCCTATTACATTGTGAACCCACCCTTCAACTGATGCTGAATTAACACCGTCAAATATCCATTCATTTGGTATTTTATACGTTTTCTTATTAGTTACTTTACCCGCTTTATTTATATAACTATATTCATATGTATAGTCTGTTAACCATTGTTTTACTGTCACTCCTTCTGGAAATCTAGCAATAGCATAACTCTCTGATCCACGGTCATTTAAAAAGAACATATTGAATGCCATCTGAGTAAAAATTACGTTAGCATTTGGAACTGCTGGATTATCCACCTGTCCTAATTTTGGATTGTCTAAATTTGGGTATTCATAATCAGCCTTGCTTAAATCAAAAGCTGGAATATTGGCTTTTTTGTGATTAGTAGCCATATCAGCGATAACTATAAAGTCACCTGGTTCTACATCTTTAGAATGTTCTTGTGGAATCATTAACACAGCTTGTACAGGGAATGCTTCACCTAATATATCTGGGGTAACATTGTGATTTAATGTTGTGAAAAATTCTGATTGACAGATAAGTAACCCTCCTGTTTTTAATACTTTATCCGTATTGTTAGTCAGTTTGAAGTATCTCCCTCCTGTATATAGTTTTCCTTCTAAAGTACGAACACCAGTGAAGAAAATCTCTTCAATAATAAAATCATTACCAAAGATTTTGATATGTAAATCAATAGATAAATCATGTTGTTCTTGTGTTAAATCAAAAGAAGAATTACCTCCGATCTCCATTTGCTCTCCTGTTACTAGTGTTACTTTACCATTCACTGTAGCTTTATAAGATCCTTTGTCAATAGGAAACTCTAAATTTCCTTTATCTACTAATTTTGTTGTTGTTACTCCAGTGTTTATTTCAACCAATTCTACTACTACATTGTCATAAGATTTAATATTATCAGCTTTTAATTGAATCTTAACGATACTACTTTTACTAGATATAATTTCTGTAGAATTATCATCACTACTACACGATATAGTAGTTGTTGTCAGAAGTCCTAAGGCTAATACTAGGGTAAGTAAGTTTTTTTTCATTTTATGTTATTATTTATGTTTAATTAAAATTTATACGTAAGTTCCATCCCAAAATAAGGTTCTGAGCTATTCTTACGATATACCTTCAATCCATTAAAAGTATAAGGAGAGTAATAAGAAAACAACCTATTTACAAACAGAGACATTTTAAAATCTTTAAAAATTTTCTTTGTTACTTTTAGATTCATACGAATATCAAAATTGTAATGAGAAGCAATATTATCAGTAATACTAACATCACGTACTAACCACTGTTTGTACATATCTTTTCTATCTTCTTTTGTAAAGTCGTGAACGACTTGATCTAATCCAAAATAATATAGAGGTGCAGCTTCTCTATGTTGCCTAGCCTCATCTTTAAAAATAGTTCCTTGAAAAGAACCCGAAATATTCATATCTAAAGCAGGTAAATAAGTATCTATTATTAAGTTATAATTCATTCCTGAATACACATATCCATAATCACTATTATATATCCCCACATAAGGTATCCCTTGACCATTTATAGACTTATTAGGTCTCTCTTGTATCATATCATTGTTTTGATAAATAGTTTTGAAATAAGCCCCACTTAAAGTAAACTTCGTATTGATTCCTTTAAAGCGAGGGGTTGTATATCCAAACTCTATTCCCCTTTTAGCAGTACTACTCCCATTAGTGTTATAACTTAAGCTAGTAAATGTTGTTTTCTTTGTATAAGGTAAATCATTGATATTTGGCTTTTCTGTCATTTCTTCTAGATTTAGACCAGATGTATTATACCTATTATAAGTTTGTACTTGATACTGACCATCACTTCTAAATCCTGTAGGCATTGCCTCATCAAAAACAGTGAAAAATAGTTCATGCTTACCAACACTTAGATCTAAACGAATCTCTTTTTTTGTATTCTTTGCTGCGACTAGACTCCTATTTGTTACATCTTCAACATAGGTCATAAAGTTTACATAGTGCAATGCTGAGTTATCAGGTCTAAAGTTTAGTTGTTGGTGGTCCTTATAGCTTAGATTAGGATATAGCATTCCTTGTGTTGGTTGCTTATACAGTTCTCCATACCCCACTGTTACATCTACTCCTATAGGTATATTAATAATGTCAAAACGAGGTAATTTCCATTGTCCTATGAACCTTGGTTCTATATATAACTTATCACTTAATGAATAAGATTTATCCATTCCTATTCTAGTTGATGCACGGATACCAGCATAAAAACTGATTTGATGCTCATCTATATTCCATAACATTTTATCTCCTATAAAGAAAGCTAGGTTCTGATAAGCAGGTATATCACTATAAGCTCTAGGGCGAGTAGTTAATGATGCAGAAGGTGGTTTTAGTAAGTCATAGATTTGTCCTCTACCATTATTTTTTGCATATTTATAATCCATACCAAACTCTAGACTATGTTTTGACTTTAAGGCATTAAATTCAGCATTTGCTTCTAGTTTAGTATTGATGTCAATCGGTCTTCCTTCTGTCTTCGCATCTGATATAAAGCTTATTTCTGGGAAGTACCCATCATTTACCCCTTGCTCTGTTGCAAGAGAAACTGCCCTTGGTCCACTGTATTGAACAAATACACGTTGACTCAGATTATCAAATCCTTTTCTAATTCCTGTGGTTAATTTTACCTTGTTAAAGAATGAAGAACTCCTAAATTTATACTCAAAATTATTAGATAGAGCCAAAAGTTTCTTATCGTTTTTATATGAGTCTACTAAAGCATATCCACTATCAGGATCTACTTTACTCTCATCAATATTTAGATTAAAATCAACAAAAGATTTCCATACCAATTCATCTACTCCAAACTTAAAAGTTTTAGTTGAACGAGCAGAAAATGCAAAGCGATTATAATTATCATATATATTACGTGGATCTGTTTTAGCATTTAAATAGTCTACACTTAGATTCAAGTCCCAACTTGGTGTAAGACTCAATCCCTTACCAACATAAATAGACTTACTAAATCCATCTGCTTTTATACGTCCTTGTAATCCTGTAGCACCAGATTTACGATTGATAAGAATCAGTCCTGATGTTAAATCTCCGTAAGAAACACCTGGAATACCTCGTACAATCTCTATACTCTCAATATCATTAGTCGGAATAGTACGCATATCTACACCTATACTAGATGTCTCTCTACCCGCATTAACGAATCCGCTACCAGATACTCTCTGATCATTATAGATAGCATTTTGTAAGTCTACATTAGAGTTCATCACATTACCATCCATAACGAATTGTACGCCTAAAGAACTAGTATTATACTTACTACTCTCTTTATTGCCAAATTCCCGAATTAATACGCGATTAGCTGAGTTAAGATTAGGGTCTTTTGATAGACCTCCTGGTAATAGTTCCATAATATCTGCAAAGCTAGAAGGTTGTAAATGTTCCATCGCTTTTCGATTGATAACAGATTTTGAAGACAATCCTTTTCCCTCTTCTGCTGTAATAATAACCTCTTGAAGTTGGTTATAAGAAGTTTTTAATTCTTTTCTAATAAGAATGGCTTTAGTAATATTTACATTACTTTCTAATGCAGTATAAGACAAATGAAAGAACGATATCAAATAATCATCCGCTACTACACTTAATTTTAAATATCCTTTGTCATCCGTCATTCCGAAATAAGAATGTGATAACGATTGTAGTGATATAGCAACATCTGAAATTTTACTTCCTTCAATATCGGTAATCTTAAATTCTACTTCTACTTTTTTATCTTGAGCGTAACTAAGATTAGTAACTAAAAATATAATTAAACAACTTAAAACAAGTGTTAATTTAAAACGATTATTTGCCCCCCTGTGCATCCAAAAAACTTTAAAAACTTTCGAGGCAAAAGTATTTCATTTTAGAATACAAAACAATTTAATAAATCTAAATAAAGATAACTACAACACCGAAATATTCGTACATAATTAATAATCAGTAAATTATTTAGATTATTTATTTAAAGATATTCTAAATAACAGCATCCATTACAGACAAAAAATGACTATATTGGATCAAATTCAATACCTTTTAATTCTTAAATTAAAACTATTTTCTTCTCATAAAACTAATTTAAAAATTAAGGTTTCTACTATTTTATATTTTTAACTTATATATATGAAACTTAATTTATTTATTCCTTTCCCCTTCATGTAGAACAAACAAAGCCTATAAACACACTCTGTGCTTATAGGCTTTGTTTAAAATACTTGATTCGTTTTGATATTAAACTACATAGTCAGGCCATTCATTAGGCACTTCACCACTGAATCCCATTTTAGGTAAATTATTTATTTGATCCATATCTTGATCACTTAACTCAAAATCAAAAATATTCATATTATCAATAATTCTTTCTAGAGTATTAGACTTCGGTATTGCTATTGTATTATGTTGTAAACACCATCTTAAACATACCTGAGAGATTGACTTATTATGTTTCTTTGCAATACTGATTAACACCTCATTATTAAACACTTTACCTCTAGCTAATGGTGACCAGGCTTCTATGACAATATTTTTCTTTTCGCAATATGCTTTTAATTCTGGCTGCCAATACCCTGGATGAAATTCTAACTGATTAATAGCAGGGATAACTTTAGCCGTTTCTAATAAAGCCTCTAAGTGCTCTTCCCAAAAGTTACTTACTCCTATTGATTTTATTTTACCTGCAGCTTGTAATTCTTCCATAGCACGCCAAGTATCTGCATTCACTTTTTTCCAATCATCACCGAAGTTTTTATAATTAGCTGGCCAGTGAATTAAATAAAGATCGATATAATCAAGACCTAGTTTCTCTAACGAAATATCAAGTGCCTTTTTAGTCTCTTCATATCCCATATTCTCTCTCCATACTTTTGTAGTCACAAAGATATCTTCTCTAGGAACACCACTCTCTTTTATACCTTGCCCTACTTCTTCTTCATTCTGATATATAGCAGCTGTATCTAGTAAGCGATATCCTTTATCTAAAGCATTTTTTACTGCTAAAACCCCTTCTGTTTTAGTTGCTTTGTAAGTTCCAAATCCGATTGACGGAATTAGATTTCCATCATTAAGTTTTATTTTATTCATCATGTTTTCTTTTAAATAAATTATTCCAAGTGAACTCCCCTAAAGATAATATAAAAAGTCTTTTTTTGAAAAACAGAAATTAACTTTAGAAGTAAGATAGATACATCTTTATAGGTCAGTTATAAGGTGCCATTCTTATAAATGACACTGTGAATATTCACTATAAATTACTTCAACTTATATCTCTAAGTAGTTTTAAAAATTGGAATTATGTAAAAGTAAAGTACTGTATTTTTAACCAATTATAAAATGGATATTAAACAGAATTTAATGGATTATTATAAGATACTCCTCCATATCTAATACTTAGACGAATACAAGTTTATTCCTCTGATTTAAATAGAGGGAAGTTAATCAATTGTTCATCAGAGGATTTTATAAATTCCTTTGGGCTAACCCCTGTAAACTCTTTAAACTCCCTTATATAATGAGATTGATCATAATAATCACTCTGATAAGAAAGTGTCGTTAAGTTCTTAAACTTACTCTCTCTTAACAAATCAAGGCTAGACTGAAATCGCATAATTCTTGAAAACAACTTAGGAGACATTCCTATATATTGTTTTACAAGCCGTTCTAATGTTCTCTCAGAAATATTTATTTCATCTTGTATTTCTTTTAATGACTTTCCCTTTTGTAATAATAGAGAGATATAATCTATCTTTTTATTCTCAAATCTATTATACTGAATCTGCTCTAGAAGAAAAGAAGATAATAAACCTATTTTCTCCTCAATAGTATCCGTGTGTACTAGTTGTTCTAAAAGCGTATTAGGGACAATGTCTTCTAAGGCTATATTTTTATTACTAAATTCAATAGCATCATATTTAAATAACGCCTTTAAAGCTGTAGGTTCTAGATATGCTCCGATTATCCTAAAACTCCCCTCTACACTCTGATCTGTAAACTGACTAAACTGTCCATAGACATAGAGTTGTGGAGCTACTTGATGATATTGATCTAAAAATAAGTTAGGCTTATCTTGATAGATTAAGGTAGGTATACCATCAGGAAGTATCTTAAAAGTTTGTTTTTCTGCCTTATCATTTGAGTTCTCTAATACCCAAAAATAACGGACGTAATCTCGTAAGGGCAATATTGGGAGGATCTCTCGATAGTGCATAACTGAATCTTATTATTACATCAAAGATACTATATTTTTAGACCTTTAATTTCTTCTTTTATATCAAAGTAATTTATAAGAATTTTTCACTCTCCGTCAACTCAGGAATATAGATTAAAAAATCATTCCCTTTTACAATTCTTAGTAAAGTCTGATCTCCTATTTTTAGTTTGCCTTGAGAAATTGCTTTTTGCAAAGGCTTAAGATCAAAACAATACCAATCATTAGTAGTCACAACACCTAAGAAAGAACTGTATAATTTAAGATCATCCATAGTTTCAGCTGCAGTCTTTCCTATCAGTATTATGTGTAGAGATGTTCTAAAGTTAGCGTCTTCTATATTAAATACTAGATTACCTATATCATATATCTCCATTAAACTTTCTCCTTTAGGGGTATGAACTGCTCCAAACTTAAAAAGGTTTTTCTTACTTGACCAATGTGGAAGTGCTTCTAGTAATTGATGCTTCATTACTTGTATTCTTAAGTGATGTTTACCTCCTAAATAAATCTCTCTACTTAACTTTATTGCTTCTAGGTGCTCTTGCTCCTTTGAAGATAGTTTAGTATTAAGTAATAGATTACTCTTTTCTATAAAATCTTCTGAAAATAGATAGGTATCCTCTTCTAAAGCTAATTTATTTGATGTATCTAACATGTGAGAAAGAACTTTAGCAGTCTCTTTATTCTTTGTCTGCTCTTTTAAATAAGAGATAATCAACCTATCAGCATCTAAATAAACTTGTTCTAAACCATATGTTCTTATCCCTTTTTCAACAATTTTTTTATAGAGATAGAAGTCCTTTTTTCTCTCTAAAAATGAAAAAGTAGAACTGTACTCCTTAATAAATTGCTCAAGTTTCTTTTGAGATAATGTCTTAATCTTATTTTCGATAATACCATTTGAATAAGGATCTATCTCCTGAAAGTAGATATCAAATTTAACTGCATCAATTACAGCATTGACAAAATAAGGTACCTCATTTGTAAAGTGAGTTTCCCCAATCAATACAGAATTAGCTTTGCTCATTTCCGTTACTAAAGCATGCCAACCTTGTCCTTTAAAAGACTCTTTCTCAGCTTCTATATTAAAAGTTGAATAGTTCTTTAATATAATACTATCCATTAATTGTTCTTGGCTAAAAATAGCATTAGTCAAAAAAAAGCAGACTACTATAAATAAATACTTTCTCATTTATATTCTTATATACTCATAAAGAAAACGTTTTCCTCTTAAACTAACAATAAAAAAACAAAAATATTATTCTAAATTGCTTGACTTAAATTGACAAGAATATGATAACGATACAACCTTATGATCCTAAATACTTTGATGAACTAACTTCTTATGAATTAGACGAGCAACAAGCTACGTTTGCTCTTGTGCCAAAGTATATGCTGACTAATCCTGATATTATGGAGAATACAATGCGTACTCAATATTGTATCTTATCTGATGATACCCCAGTAGGCCTATTCTCTTTAGACCTATCTGATGATCGTTTGATATATACAGAGAATAAAGATTCTATTTTACTACGCGCATTATCTATCATGCCTAATCAACAGGGCAAAGGAATAGCTAAAGTTACTATGCTTCTATTACCTGACTTAGTAAGAGAATATTATCCTACTGTAAATGAAATAGTCTTTGGGGTTAACTATGAGAACGCTCTCGCTTATAATCTATATATAAAGACTGGCTATGAAGATTCTGGAAGAACGTATCAAGGTCTTAAAGGCCCTCAACACTGTATGACTAAAAGTATATAGCCTATTAATCCCAATGTCTTTTAAAAACTGTACAGTTATAGTAAATCGAGACAGCTTTAGTTTTGAATGAGTCCGTAGTGACTCCGTTATGAGTCTGTAGTGACTCCGTTAAAATAGCATATTTAACGGAGTCACTACAGACTTAATCTAGAAAGAATAAGAACCTATTTGCAATCAGATCCAATCAGAAGTACATAAGGTATAGGATAACAAAAAAAGGGCTAACTTGTTTAATTAACAAGCTAGCCATTATCCCTTTATTGAATACTAAAAAGTAAATTATTTCTTTTAAATTTAGAACACTAGTTTATAGTCGTTTTCTTTCTTTTAAAGGTGATTTTTATTGTCTATTTAGCTAAAAAAAGAAGAGCAATACTCTTCTTTTCTTCTTAATTTTGCTTTCAAACTAAAAGAGAACACATGAAAGTTAAAGACAAAGTAGTCGATATAGAAACCAATGAAGAGTACATTATCAAAGATATTATAGAGAAAAATAAATTTATACCTGAGGACTTATACAAGCTTATTTCTGTAACTACGAAGAAAGAAATTCAAGTTTTTAAAAGTACTTTTGAAACTAGTTTTAAATAACCTTTTAAAGGTTATTGTCACTTTTATAAACCAAAAAATCCTACAAACGCTATTGTCTGTAGGATTTTTTATGGACTATAAAAACAACCTCAAGTGACTTATTAGATATTAAATCTAATGGTTACTTATTTACTATTAGTAATTTTTCATTTGCTAATACTAATGCCTCTTCTGCAGTAGAGACTACAAAAAGTTCATGCCCCCAATACTTAAAGAAAATCTCTTTAAAGTCTATTGCTACTTGGCGTTTTTCTTCATTAGGTTCTACTTGTATCATGGCTAATACATTATTGCGTAGTTGCTCTCTATTCTTTTTCATCCACAGGTTCATCTTCTTCATGTGATCCTTGTTACTCTTAGTATCCTTTACATCAGGTGCACTCACCTCATTAATCATAACAAATTTTTTACCTGTTTTTAGTAATGCTTCGTAGTCATTAAAATACTGATCTTGATCATGTCCTTCATTGACAGATTGAATAATTACTTTTACTATAGGGAATTGCTTTGCATCTAATTGACTCATAAATTTTATTTTTTGTAAAGGACTCATTTTATGGTCAAATGAAAAATGGACATTCAAAAGAAAGAGATGGATTATTCTAAGTACTTTATCTATTTCTTCTAATAGATTAGACCTTAGCTGCCCAAATCTCGATCTCTAAATCAATCTCTGGAAGCCCTAAAGCTGAGATATAAGCTACAGTCATAGAAGGATTTCCACTTTTAAAGAACTCCTTCCATACACTATCAAAATAATCCCAATCAATCTCTTTAGTTGACCAAATATTAACTTTGATAATATCAACCTCTGTTAGGTTTTGGCTTTCTAACAAGGCAGTAATATTGCTAAACGTATTGTCTACTTGTTGATTAAAGTCAATTGGTATCACACCATTACCGTCAGTACCTATCTGTCCAGAGAAAGTATAAATAGTTGCATTTTTAGGTACAATAGTGATATGTGAATAATTCCCTACTGGTCTTGATAACGTTGTTGGAGTAGTTCTAACTACTTTTTGAATGTCTTGCATGGTTTTATTATTAAATATTCTAGTGCAAAACTAGACTAGGAGTTACAAGTAAAATTGTATAAAACCGACAAGTCTATTGTTCTTTCTTACTCATCCTATATAAACTTAATGACTATTCTTAAACTAGCTACAAAAACCAATAATCCTACACAGATATAAGAGATGCGTTTAGGCATTCTACCAGCTAGCCTTGCTGCTAAAGGAGCTGCAAATACCCCTCCTAAAGCTAAGCCTAAGAAGATATACCAATAACCGAATCCCAACTTCGAAAAGAAAACCATAGAAGCAGCAAAAGTTACAAAGAACTCCGCTAAGGATACTGTCCCTACGACATATCTAGTAGGTCTTCCTTTAGTTAGAAGCGTAGAAGTAACTATAGGCCCCCAGCCTCCTCCTCCAAAAGCATCAAAGAAACCTCCTGAAAAGCCTAGAAAACCAACGTATTTGACTTTCTTTCTGATTACTGAGTTTCTTAACGCTAAACTAATTAACCTAATAGCAATAATCATTAAGTATAATGCTACAAATGGATAAGCGATATACTCATACTCACTACCAATATAGATCACAAACAACGACCCTAAAATAGCCCCTACTACTCCAGGAATACTCAGCCAGAGCAGTAGTTTCTTATTTACATTTTTAAACTTGTAGTGCGTATATCCAGATACTGCACTAGAAAACATCTCTGCAGTATGAATACTCCCTGATATAGTGGGAAGACTTAGCCCCATAGCCATCATAGCTGAGGCTGAAGTCATTCCATATCCCAATCCTAATGCACCATCAACTATCTGTGCTAAAAATCCAATAATGAAAACATAGTAAAACTCTGAAGGCATACTCGCTAAGCCAGCTTGAATATCATGAAACGTAATAACATTAGATAAAGCATATCCCAATACAAAAACTAACACAAGAGTAGTGAGTCTAAAGATTTTAGAAAAAAGTTGTTTTCTCTCATAATTACGATTGGTCATAACGGATGTTACTCGATTTAAACTATTGAGCTTTTCTCTTAGATTTCCTTTGTGACGTGCTCTATACTGATTTAAATGCTCTATACTATCGCTTACATTATCAGGAACTTCTTCTTCTAAATACTCTCTCATTCTACGAGCCAATACCGGTGATTGACCATTAGTAGATATTGCTATTTTCAGTTGTCCTTTGGTTACGATAGACCCAAGATAAAAATCACATAAGTCTGGCTGATCAGCCGCATTGACCAATAATCCCTTACTATTGGCTAAAGCTTTTATTTCTTGATTTAAGACAGTATTATTTGTCGCTATTACTACTAAGTCCATTTGATACAAATCTTCTATTAGAAAGCTTCTATGCTTCAATATTAGATTAGCATGGGTGGTTTTTAATTCAAAGAATTCAGGTTTAAAATCAATAGAAACAACCGTAATATGAGTTAGTTCATTTTGTTTTAGCAATGTTTTTGTTTTCTCTAAACCAACATTACCTCCTCCTACAATTAAAAAATTGGAATGAGTCGTTTTTAGAAATATTGGGAATAATGTGTTTTTCATAATCTATTATATTACAACCCTTTAACTATAAAATCATATACTTAAAGAATAAAAAGAGATATAAGTCCCTCAGGACCAATCTGGCAGATTGATCTACAATTTGTTTTACAATGTTTAATAGTGATTAAACTACTCTGAGATAAAGTAGTTCTTATAGTTCCTTAGAACAGGAAAGAAGTAATAAAAATGCAACAGACTTTCATTGAATAATTGTTTTGTGGTGGTAGTTTTAGTTTATTTTTTAAGCAAAGAATTTTCTATAGGTAAAGTCTCCAAAAGTTTCTTTAGCTAAAGCTTCTTCTTTGTATTGGCCGAATAAATTATCTAAATGCGATAAGATCTCTTCTTCTTTTATCTTTTTTTTATATAGTTGATTTAATCGAGTTCCATATCGGTCTCCTCCTAGCATAAGATTATACTCTTGTGGACCAGTACCTACAAAGCCTATTTCTGCTAAATATGAACGACCACAACCATTGGGACATCCTGTCATTCGAATGCTAATCTCTTCTTCACCTAGATTATGTTTAGCTAGTAATGGTTCTACTTTAGAGATTAACTCAGGTAAATAACGCTGTGCCTCAGCTAAAGCTAATGGACAAGTTGGCAATGCCACACATGACATAGAACTCTCTCTTAGTTTTGAATTTCTCAATTCTATTGCGTGTTCCACCAATAACTTCTCTACTAACCATTTGTCTTCTTCTTCAATTTCTCCAAGTATTAAATTCTGATTACAAGTAAATTTAAAATCAGATACGGCTAGTTTAGATAAATTGTACAAGAACTCCTTTTGATAAGTTTGTACTACACCATTCTCGACAAATAAAGTATAATACCATTTACCATCATGAGCTTGCTGCCATCCGTATCTATCATTACGCTCTGTAAATTCATACGCTCTAGCTGGTTGAAGCTTTACTCCTGCTCTATGTTCTAGTTCCTTGACAAAGCTCTCTACTCCTAATCTGTCAAGAGTATATTTTAGACGAGCAAGCTTTCTGTCTGAACGATTTCCATAATCTCGTTGTATAGTCAATACTTCATAAATCAACTTCATCGTATCTTCTTCATTGTCAGAAAAGCCTATAACAGTAGCAAGTCTTGAATAGGTTTGCTCATTGCCATGTGTTGTAGATAATCCACCTCCTATAGCAATGTTAAATCCGATCAGTTTATCTTCTTCTACGATAGCAATAAGCCCAATATCATTAGCAAAAACATCTACATCATTCGTTGGTGGAATTGCAATGGCTATTTTAAATTTCCTTGGAAGGTACTTGTCCTGATATAAAGGATCAGCTTCAATAGATCGATCATAAACCTTTTCGTTATCTATCCATACTTCATAATAAGACTGTGTCTTAGGTAAAAGCATTTTAGATATCTTATCTGCATAGTTGTGAATTTGCTCAAAAACAGGTGAAACTTGTGGATGAGAACTACAAATTACATTTCTATTGACATCACCACATGCAGCAATAGCATCTAGTTTAGCAAGAAGAAAACCTTGTATTGTATCACTTAATTGGTGCTTTAATAATCCATGTAACTGTATAGTTTGTCTAGTTGTTATCTTTAATACACCTGTACCATATAGTTCTGATATTTCATGTATAGCCTGCCATTGCTTCGCAGAGATTACTCCTCCTGGTATGCGAAGTCTAATCATGAAAGAATACAGCTTATCTAGTTTCTTTTCAGCTCTCTCTTGTCGTCTATCCCTATCGTCTTGGACATACATCCCATGAAACTTAATTAAGGCTTCATCATCAGGCCTTACATTTCCTGTATAATTATCTTTTAAGCTCTGTGCTAACGTACCTCGTAAGCCGTCGCTTTTTTCTTTTATCCCTTCTATAGGAGATAGTTTATCTTGATTCATTTCGTCTTTTTTTAATACACATCTTTTTTATATTGTCCACTTAAAAACATTTCTTCTAAATACTCTTCAGCTGCTTTAAAAGAAGTGTTTTTTTCCTCCATAATGATTTCAACAAGTACACGTTCAACATCTTCACTCATAGGAGACTTCTGTCCACAAACATAAATTATAGCACCTGATTCTATCCAGTCCCACACTTCACTAGCTCTTTCTCTTAGCCTATCCTGAACATATATTTTATGCTTTTGATCTCTAGAGAATGCAGTATCTAGGTTTGTTAAAACACCGCTTTCTAACCATTGTTGTATTTCTGTCTGATAATAAAAATCACATATGAAGTGTTGTTCTCCAAAGAATAACCAATTGCGTCCTTCTGCTCCACTTGTATCTCTATGTTCAATAAAACCTCTGAATGGTGCAATACCTGTTCCTGGTCCTATCATAATAATATCCTTATCAGAATCAGGTAAATAAAACTCACTATTCCTATGAATATAGAATGAGAGTTCCTGTCCAACCTCTAATTCAGAAAAATAAGAAGAACACAATCCTTGTTTCTTTTCTTCTCCTACCAAGAACTGATCTAAGGCAACAGTTAAATGTACTTCATCCTCATGAGCTAAATTAGAAGACGAAATAGAATAAAGCCTTGGTGCAATTGGCTGTAGAATCGCTTTTATCCCATCTAGTTCTATTGGTTTTCTATTACTATAGGTTTCTAAAAGATCCAATAAGTCAATCTTAGCTTCAATAATATCTACTCCTAAATAAGTTGATAATTTATTTATTACACCTTTTGTAAGCCCTGTAATGCTCAATCCCTCTAACTCTTCATATCTACTCTCTTCACCCAATAACTTAGCTATACTTATCATTGTACCTAGCTTATTGGGAGGGTAAACCCCTATGGCATCTCCTGGCTGATAGTCTATAGTTATATCACTGCGAATTTCGAGGTGATAGGTTTGTTTATTAGACTCTCTATCGTTCAATAATACACTGTGACTAACTACCCCTTGATACTCCTTTTTTACATTAAGTTTTTCTACTGTAATCTGTACATTAATGTCTTTATGATTTCCTTCTTCTACAATACTCCCTCTAGATTTCTCTATAGTATCTAAGACTGTTTTAAACCACGTAGCGGTATGTTTTTTATAATCTACATCTAACTTTTTTATAGGTAAAGTAGATTGTGCTCCTTGTTGAAGTAATAATTTATCTAGATCTTCTCCTGCTTTACAGAAAAGAGGATAGGAAGAATCTCCTAATGCTAATAAACAATACCTTACGTTACTCAATTCAAGTTTTACTTTAGATAAAGAGTCAAAGAATTTCTGAGCAGAAAGAGGGGGTTCTCCTTCACCTTGTGTGCTACAAATAAGAATGATAAAATCTTCTTTACTCAAGTCTTCAACTTTATATGTAGCTAAGTCTAAACTCTTAGCTTGTAACTTATTCTGTTTGCACAGCTTTAGAAGTTCTAGTGCTACTTTCTTACTATTTCCTGTTTCACTTCCATAAAGAATAAGAGGTTTCACTGATACTTTTAAACTTTGATTAACAGCAATTGGATTACTTGGCTGTATCTCATTTTGGGCTAACAAACCTGAGAGATAACCATTAAACCAGATTAGTTCTTCTCGCGAATAGTTTTCAACCTGCTTCTGTAAACTTGTTATTTTTTGATCAAATTGCATATTGAAACTCTTTTATATGATTATCAAAATAAGAATAGTATTCTCCTTCTTTTATTTCTTCTTTCCAAGCAAATTGCTCATGTAATTCAACTACTTTACCTACGATAAATAAAGTTGGTACATACTCAAAGGCAATCAGCTCTTTTTCCATAATATCTCTAAAAGAATATACAGTTGTCTTCTGATAGATAGTACTTGCTTGTTGAATGATAGCAATTCCTTTCTCAGATGCTATCCCATTTGATAACAAAGCTTGTACTAAATACTTCAACTTTTGTCCACTCATATAGAATACTAGTGTATCCTCTGTCTTTGCCCAATCTCTCCAAGTATTTTGTTCAATACTAAACGTATCAAATAAAGTCAAGAAACGAACTGCACGACTATATCCTCTACTAGTCAAAGGAATAGCACTATAAGCTGCTGCACCTAATGCTGCAGAAATGCCTGGGATAATCTCATATTTTATTCTATTTTCTTTTAATACGCGCAACTCATCAAGAATATTAGAAAATATAGAGACGTCTCCTCCCTTTAATCTAAGTACAGTCATTCCTAATTTAGCATACGAAACCATTAACTCATTAATCTCTTGCTGTGGTGTATGTATCCCTTTAGAACACTGTTTACCTACGTAAATAACCTTTGTCGTCTTATTGAAATACAATTCGATAAGCTCAGGCGAGACTAAACGATCTATCAGAATTATATCTGCCGTTTTTAAATACCGAAGTGCCTTCAGACTTATTAACTCAGGATCTCCTGGACCAGCACCTGCTAGTATAACTTTTGCACTATTCATCACAATCAAGAATTAAAATAGATCCTCTACTGATAAGTAGCGTTCTCCATTATCATAGTTAAATGTCAATATCTTAGCACCATCTTCTATAGAAGGCAATAATTTTGTAATAGCTGCCAATGATGCTCCTGTAGAGATTCCTACTAGTAAACCTTCTTTTTTAGCAACTCCTTTTACTACTGCAAATGCTTCTTCTTTTGAAATCTTTACTACCTTATCTATTAAATTAAAATCTAATATTTCTGGAATAAAGCCTGCCCCAATCCCCTGTATAGTATGTGATCCAGAAGGTTCTCCACTTAATACAGCAGAAGTATCAGGTTCTACTGCAATTACTTTCAGATTGGGATATTTCTCTTTTAATACTTTAGATACCCCCGTAATATGCCCTCCTGTTCCGACTCCTGTCACTAAATAATCTAATCCTTCAGGAAAATCTTGAATAATTTCTAATGCAGTTGTTCTACTGTGAATATCTACGTTCACAGGGTTATTAAATTGTCTTGGTGACCATGCATTAGGAATTTCTTGAACTAATTCTGCTGCTTTTTCAATAGCTCCTTTCATTCCTTTTTCTCGTGGAGTTAATTCAAATTTAGCTCCATATATCTCCATCAATTTTCTTCGTTCTACACTCATTGACTCGGGCATAACTAAAATAACATCATATCCCTTAACAGCCCCTACCAGAGCAAGTCCTATCCCTGTATTTCCTGATGTTGGCTCTATAATGACACCTCCTGGTTTTAACAAACCTTGCTTCTCAGCATCTTCTATCATTGCCAAGGCAATACGATCTTTAATACTTCCTCCTGGATTTGTTTTTTCAAGCTTTATCCAAGTTTGTTTTGATCCTGGAAAGAATCTATTTAATCCTATAATTGGAGTATTTCCAATTGTTTCTAAAATACTTTCTACTTTCATTTTATATTCTCTTTGGTTTTTAATTTGGTTACTTTATTATTGTTTCATTTATTCTTATACGATATTGATTATCTAGTTCTACATTGGAATTAGCTTCAATAGAGCTTGGTATATGAAGATTTGGTCCTATCCTTGATCCTTTACCAATCGTTATGGCATTTCCTGTAATAGAGACTCTTTCTCGTATTACAACATTATCTTCAATCACAATAGATTCCTTTAAACACAAATCTAATATCTGTCTATGCTCTCCTAAGATTACTCCTTGGTGTATTCTTACATTATTTCCGATAATTACTGTACTCCCTATCACAACTCCTAAACCATTGATAAGTATTAATTGCTTACCTATTTTTGCAAATGGACTAATATCTATTCCTGTAAGACGGTATCCATATCGATTAGCTATCTGAGGCAAAACAGTTATCCCTAGATCAATAAATACCTGTGAGACCCTATAGATATACATCGCTAAAAAACCTGAGTTAAAAGCTATTATTTCTGATTTAGACTGAACAGACTTATCATAACTCATATACCCCTCTAAATCAGACTCTAATAATTTATACAACGTTTCTACTTGATTAAAAAACAGTTGTGCTTTAAGACCTGCTTTATCTTTAGTAATAACTCTTTGTAAGACCTCTTCTAGTTCAAGACATAAAGCGTCTTCTTTAGCTAAAAAACAAGCAAACGATTCATAGTTATAATTGGTAAACAACCAATTATAGAATCGATCTAACCAAGTTTCAAATAGCTCTTTATTAGGTACTCTATTCTTTATTGTCTTGTTATATATGTAGTCCCTCATACTTGTAAAAGATAGTTTACAAGAACATTAAAGCTCCAACAGTATTATAAGAGGTCTCGTCTACTAGAATAGCATTCCCTGTTTTAGAATTTTCTACAAAAGGATCATAGTTTAATGCTTGATTGGTTTGTAGGCTAACTTGTGCGATATCATTTAAGCTCAACCCTTCACCTGTGTTAAACTCAAGAGTATTGATATCCCACTTTCTATCTATCGATTTGATTTTAACTCGAACACTGTGAAAACGATGTTGTAAAATATACGTTTTACCTAATTGCAGATCTTCTGTATCTAACCAACTTATCCAAGAAGTAAGCTTATTCGTTGCTAAAGGTGCTTTTTGTTCTTCTAAATAAATTGTATCTCCCCTGCTAATATCCAGATCTGCATCAAAATGCATTACAACATTATCACCTGCTATAACATTAGATACATCTCTAAGATTCTTCTCTAACTTTGTGATAGTTGTAGAAATATTACTTGGAAGTATTCTTACCCTATCTCCTACTTTATATTGACCACTTAATACTAAGCCTGCATACCCTCTATAATCTAAATACTCCTTCGTCTGAGGTCTAATAATAAATTGTACTTGAAAACGAGCTTCATTTCTCAATTGGCTTTCTATATGAATGGTCTCTAAGACCTCTAACAAGGTTTTACCCGTATACCAAGGAGTTAGTGATGAAGACTTTACAATATTATCTCCTTGTAGAGCACTAATAGGGATATAAACAACTTCTGTAAAGGTTAATTGACTTCTTAATACTTCAAAGTCTGACTTAATCTCCTCATAAATACCTTCGTTATAGTCTACTAAATCAATTTTATTGATTGCTACAACGACTTTTTTAATTCCCATCAGAGAAGCGATTGAAGCATGACGTTTGGTCTGTTCTGTAATTCCTTTTCTGATATCTATTAATAGGATAATCAAATCGGATACAGATGCTGCAGTAATCATATTTTTAGTATACTGCTGATGTCCAGGAGAATCTGCTATAATAAACTTTCTATTAACTGTAGAAAAGTATTTATATGCTACATCAATTGTAATACCTTGTTCACGTTCTGCCCTTAATCCATCAGTAATTAAAGCTAGGTCAATCGTTTCTTCTCCTATATCTGATTTACTTGCTAAAATGCCTAAATGATCTGTTGAGATACTATTCGAATCATACAGTAATCTACCAATTAAAGTACTTTTACCATCATCTACATTCCCTGCTGTTATAAATTTTAATGTTTCCATTTTACTTTATTTACTACAATTAAAAATATCCTTTCTTCTTTCTATCTTCCATAGCTGATTCAGATAACAAATCATCTAATCTAGTTTGTCCTCTCTCGCTTATTCTTGAGTTTTTTATATCCTCTATAATATCGTCTACTGTTATAGCATTAGAGGCTATTGCCGCTGTACAAGTCATGTCTCCTACAGTGCGATAACGCACAGATGATTTGACTACTTTTTCTCCTTCAACAGCTGGAGTAAAACTAGAAAGAGCAATTAACTTATCATTGTACTCAATACATTCACGTTCATGAGCAAAGTACAATCCAGGTAATTCAATATCATTTGCTTTAATGTAATTCCAGATATCTAACTCTGTCCAATTACTAATAGGAAATACTCTAGTATTATGTCCTGTCTGCATATTTCCATTGACAATATCCCAAAGCTCAGGCCTTTGAAGCTTAGGATCCCATTGACCAAAATCATCTCTTAGAGAGAATATTCTTTCTTTTGCCCTTGCTTTTTCTTCATCTCTTCTTGCCCCACCTATACATGCATCAAACTCATGTTCTTGAATGGTATCTAATAAAGTATAAGCTTGTAGTGAGTTTCTAGAAGGAAAACGACCTTGTGTTTCCTTTAATTTGTACTTTCTAATACTATCTTCTACACTTCCTACTATTAGTTTTTCTCCTATTTGATCGACTAATTTATCCCTAAATGCAATAGCCTCAGGAAAATTATGTCCTGTATCAATATGGACTAATGGAAAAGGAAATTTACCTGGTCTAAATGCTTTTAGTGCCAGGTGAACCAAGACAATAGAGTCTTTTCCTCCAGAGAACAACAAGGCTGGTTTCTCAAATTGAGCAGCTGTTTCTCTCAAAATATAAATTGCCTCTTGTTCTAAAGTTTCTAAATAATTGTTTTCTATCATGTCTGTTAATACTATTTATTCTATTGTTTTAAGTGTAATCCACATTCTTTTTTTGAAGCATCTTCCCACCACCATCTACCTGCCCTAAAATCTTCTCCTTCTCTTATCGCTCTTGTACATGGGCTGCAACCAATACTGATATAACCTTGTTTATGTAGTGGATTATAGGGAATCTGATTTTGCTCTATAAATGTTGTTACTTCCTCTGTAGACCAAGATAGCAGAGGATGAAACTTGATAATTTGGTTGTGTTCATCCCATTCAAAAGGAGTCAAGCTTTGTCTATTAGGAGAATGTTCTGCTCTTAAACCTGTAATCCATATTTCTTGATTCTTTAAGGCTTTTTGCAAAGGCAATACCTTTCGAATAGTACAACACTCTTTTCTCAACTCTACAGATTTGTAGAAACTATCTGGTCCATTCTTATTGACAAACTCTGCTATAAGACTACTCTCTGGAAAATAGGCTGTAATATTAATTTTATACTTTGCTAAAGTGAGACTCCATGTATCGTAAGTCTGATCGAAGAGTCTCCCTGTATCTAGTGTAAAAAAAGAAACCTCTTTTTCATCTTTTAAAAGATGGGTGATAACTTGGTCTTCATAACTGAAACTTGTTGAAAACGTTATTGATTCAAAATGTTCTTTTAAATACTTCATCTGTTCTTTAAAGGACAAGGCTTCTAACCCACCCTCAAGCAGTTTTTCATATTGATTTTTTAAACTCATATTATTCTTTTTTTCAATAAACTATAATCTCTATCGTTTTAGTAGTCTTTTAGTGTAAATTTTTTTAATCTCCGTCTATAAAGCGTTGAAGCGTAGCTTCTGACATGCTCTTTCTTGTCTTATCTCTAATCTCCATAAACTGTTTTCTCAGATAACAACTTACTTCATCTTCACAGTCATCACATGGTTCATAGTAGTTTATAGATACACATGGTGTCAATGCAATAGGCCCATCAAATATTCTATACAAATCAGCTACTGATACCTCCTTAGGATCTTTAATTAAATAATACCCTCCAGCTAGTCCTTTTTTACTATTTACTAACTTTACTCTCTTAAGCTCTAGTAATATTTGCTCTAGAAACTTCTTCGGTATATTTTCTTTTTCTGCTATAGTAGCTATAGTTAAGTGCCCATTTTGATATACTCTTGCTAGACACACCATTGCTTTTAAGGCATACTTACATCGTTTTGATAACATAGTATAAATGCATAAAAAAAGCCCCTTATCGTTAAATAAGGAGCTTCTATATATTGATTTAATTTAAATACAACGTACGAATAGACTACTCCTCTTTTGAAAAGCATTTACACATACACATTACCATATTTAAATTATTTATTCTCATTTTTTGATTTTTTATTCTTGTACAAATGAAAGGATTATATTTTAATGTGCAAACATTTTTTTATAATTTTTTAAATAATAGCTGAATAATATCTCTCTTTGATTTGAATGAAAACTTTTAATATAAGACCTAACAAACTAAATATCAGCGTTTATAAATTAAAATAGTGAAGTTGTAATAATTATAAATATTAATCGCGATTATTGATAATAATCTTTGATTTTCTTGTTTAATACAATATTAAACAAGCTACAAAATGTGAACAAATAGAAATAATGACTGTATTAATGACTTACACTCTCTTAAATTGGATAATAAATAAAGTAAAAATCCCAATTGTAATAATTGGGATTTTCTAGAAGACTAATAACTGATATCACGCAGACATCTTACTTTAACCAGGAAAAGTTAGAATAATAACATTGTTACAAATCCTCCAAAACTATTTTCATTCACTTTTAAAGGACCATAGAAATCTATATTAGCAGCAGCTCCAAAACTAAACTCTTTATAGCTCAGACCTACTCGCCCTTGGATATAACTTCGAGAATGTCCTTTCCACTCTGTTGCATATCCATATAATCCCTGTGCTCTTGTATAAAGTTTAAAAGTATCATTAAGCTTAGGAGTATATTCTACTAAAGCCATTCCTTCATAAGCAGGCTTTGACATAATATCTACTCTTCCATTAAGAACAATAGTCCAATCCTTTTTAACCCAACTATATAATAATCCAGCTGCAGGTTTAACTCCAAACTCTGGATCATAGTGAAACCCAGCAGTTAAATCTAATCCTTTCATTACGGTATAGGTTAACTGTCCTTGAATCATCCTATCTTTTACATCTGGCTCTCCCCACTCTCCTACATAATTTACGACACTAAAGAAACCTACTTTAGGTAAACTCTGAAACTTCTTGTTAAGGAGCATATTAAAGGTAACTCCTCTACTTCCTATTAATGTCTCTACATTAATAGGCGGATTAACTACTACACTGTCTTTATTAACCACTTCATCTTGTTGTTGAGCAACAATTGAAACACTGTAAAACAAACTACTTAAGATAAGCAACATCTTACAAATAGATCGGAATCTCATGTTTTTGATTTAAAATTTAGTTGTAAACCTAAGCTCAATACTTTACTTTTGCAAGTAGTAACACTTTTGTATAGTAATACCATAAATTACTGTATTACTCATAGCCAATCACTTATGACAAAAAATAAAATAGAAAAAGTTGAACACAAATGTACCTTACACGATGTTTTAGAAATAGTCGGGGGAAAATGGTCTATTCCTATCATATTTACACTCTTTGATGGAACTAAACGATTTAGTGAATTAGAAAGAGAAATCCCCAATATTAATACACGAATGTTAGTCAAGGAACTAAAAAAATTACAACAGACAAATATCATCACTAGAGATGCTCTTCCTACTGTTCCTCCTACGGTAAATTATACCTTGACACATAAGGGACAAATGCTAGAACCTATTCTACGAGCATTCTTAAAATGGGGAGAAGAGTTTATTGATAAGTAAACACAAAATAACTTCCTTAATAACATCAATATAGAATCAATAATCTTTGTTTAAAATACACGATATATGCAAATATCAAAAGACCCATTACACGGAAAGAAATTAGTCGATATTCTAGAAGAATTAGTAGAATACTATAACGGATTTGAGGAGTTAGGCAATCAGATTAATATCAGATGCTTCACTCATGACCCAAGTATTAACTCTTCTTTAAAATTCTTAAGAAAAACTCCTTGGGCTAGAGATAAAGTCGAAAGCCTTTACTTATATGTTCTACGTCAAAAAGCAAAACAACAAAAATCAGAAGAGTAAATCCTACTTTACTTCGGTTTTTCAATATAGTTTAATTAAATATCAAAGGTTAGCTCTTACAAGCTAACCTTTAATATTTAGTAGTATCTAAAAACTAATTACGTAGTATTTTTTTCTCTTTTTACGCAGAAGATAATCATATTGATATTTAACATAAGGCTTTATTTTATAACCTTCTTCTATTAATCGACTCTGAACAGTATCAGAAAGATTATCTATCAGTAATGATTTCTGACCTTTACTAGCGCTATGGTGCAATTTCTCAATAATATCATTGTATTGTTCTAATGTAACATTAAAAGCAATTTCTTTTAGTGTTTCTGGGGTAATTGGTTTATTCATATTTTAAATTGTGAGGATAAGGTGAAATGAGATAAGAGATTTTTTATAAATCTCTTATATTATAGACTAAACGAATATCTTAACTTAATACCGATATAATAGTCTTTTAAGTTTATGTCTTTATACTTTTCTTGTGTCCATATACTGTGATATTCAAGTGGATTATCATAATTGCTTACATGGCTAATTGGTTTATCTATTCTCTTATTATCATTAACTGTTCCACTCCAGCCTGTCCATGGATAGTTAACTATATTAAAAGTACTAGTATGTGAAATAATATTAAAGGTGACCCCATTATCAGTAAAACTACTGGAACCAGGTGATTCTGTTTCAAAAGCTTCAGTACTCGTCTGCGCGAAGAGCATCGGGCTAAAAATTAGAAAGAATAAGAGTAGAAATTTCTTCATAATGTGGTGTGTTAGAATTATACGATATTCCAACCACACTTAACAATAACAAATTGAAGACAAATACAATTTATTAAGGCGACTAGAGAAATTAAAATCTCTACAATATGCTATTCATTGAGTGTGGCGAAATTCAAAAATTAGCTTCAGTAGGTAAAAGTATTATAAGTAGGTAAATTCTAGTGTTTAAAGGGGGTGGACAATAGGGTGGACAAAAAACAACCATCCTTAAAATGAAGCCTTTAACACATACAAAAAAAGCATTACCTATACAGGTAATGCTTTTAAAAATTGTATTTTATTTACTTCGGTTAGACTACTCTTTACTAAATAAAGCAGAGTAATCATCTTCATATTTTTTCTTTAATCGCTGTTTTGCTTTTTTAACTGCATCAATAGTTACACCTAGAATATTTGCAGTTTCTTGATTAGTCAATTCCATTTTTTGCAACAACACAATACGTAGATTAGACTCGGTCAAGTCAGGAAACTGAGTAATAATTTCATTAAAATAGACTGCTTGTTCTTCTCTAAAGGTTTCTTTAAATAAAACCCAATTCTCCTCTGTCATCAGATGAGAACGAAGTAATTCTTCTATAGCAGGACGCTTTTCCTTGAAGATCTCCTTAGAAGAGTGAGAAGCCTTATTTAACTCATGTTCTAATTTTGCTATTTGTGCGGTTTTTTCACTTAGATATACTTGATAAGATGCTAATGATGCTTTCGTCTCTTTTAACTTATTCTCTGAATTTATTTTAGATAACTGAAAATCCAATAGCTTCCCTTCATAAGCATATTTTTGAAGCTTTAGAATTCGTTTAGAAAAGAAGTACACCATACACAAGATAAGCGTCAGAAGAACAGTGGTACTCAGCAAGAGTAGTCGTTGATATCTCACTCTTTCTGAGAAGCTTTTTTCCGCCTCTAGCTCCCAGTTTACTCTCTCAAGATTAGTATTCCAATTAATTTTATTAATGACCTCTTCTCCTTCCCTAGCTTCTATCACACTGTCTATTTGATCTAACTCCCTTCTATAAAAGAGCTCTTCTGTGTCTATCCTACGAGCCTTAGCGATATCGAGTAAATAAGATATAATTTCTCTTTCAAAGCCTGCTAAGTAGCTTTTAGTTTTAGTAATCTCATAAGAGTTTTTTAAAACTTCTTCTGCAAGATCATATTGCTTGCGATCCATGTATAGTTTCCCCAATTGTATCTGACTATACATTAGATTCCTCTCTTCACCTAATTGTTGACTAATTCCTATATCCTTTTTCAGGTATAACTCTGCTTTCTCTATGTCTCCTTGTTTTTGATAAACTGACGCTATACCTCCTAAACTTTTAGCGTATCTAAGGGTGTCCTTATACGATAAGGATGTTTCTTTTGCCAATTCATAGTAATGCATGGATTGATCTAGACTATCTACTTTAGAATATACTGTTCCTAAGCCCCATAAAACAGCACTGTTATTTAGCTGCTCCTTTTCCCCTTCTTCCAAAGCTTTTCTATAATAAATGAGAGCGCTCTCATTCATATTCATAGTCTCAAAGAAATAAGCTGTACGCAACAAAATATTTTTTGCTTGTACATCTAATACAACACTTTTATTCTCTAAAGTTTTAGCAATCTTGATAAAATAAGGAGAAGCTTCGTAATAATAGTTATAAGAATAATAATAGAACCCAACCTCACTATACACCCATTCCTTCAATGCTACATTAGAAGACTTTTCTACCATAGATACACTTTCTAAAAAAAGTGAAGTAGTAATATCATTAATACTATCAGTTACCTCTAAATGGGATAATCCCTTAAGAATATTTCCAATCACCTTGCGCTCTGCAATATTTCCAATATCGTCTACCTCAACAGTACCTGTCTTATAGTACTCATTGATTAAAATGTCGTATTGCTGATTATCTAAATGCTTAGTGTCTGTACAAGCAACTATAAATAGAAATAGAAATAGAAATAGAAAGAAAGTAAATAGTTTGGTGGTCATTACATCTCATTTTGTACAAAAATAATCCTATTTATCACAATACAAATCAATTCATTAAGATATAGTGCAAACAAATACTTTATTAATTCAAATATTTTCATTTCCTTTGTATCGTAAATTCCCGATATATAGAAATGACTGAACTATTTAAAGCTTTATCAAACGAACACAGAGTACAAATCCTAAAATGGCTTAAGACTCCACACGATTTCTTTGAACTAGAAGACATCGAACCTGAAGTACACGAGTTTGGGGTATGCATGAGTGTTATCCAAAAAAAAGCAGGTCTTTCTCAATCTACCACCTCAGCTTATTTAACGAATATGGTAAATATTGGACTACTTACTTCTACTAGAAATGGACAATGGACTTACTATAAACGCAATGAAGATAAAATTGCTGAGTTAGCCAATTATATTCAAAACACTCTATAACAATACTATACAATTCAATCATTAAAGTATTATATTACAACATATCTATAATTCTAGATATCTAAATACCTATAACAATGAATAGCATTTTTAAAAAACACAAGACTTTCAATAAGGTCTTCACACCAGGAAAACTATCCTTGGGTATATTTTTACCTTTACAGGTATATGATAATAATATCAATATTTTTAATCAACACCTAAAGTATATACAGCAGATAGACACTAGCGGTTTCGCAGCTTTATGGGTTAGAGACATACCTGTGTATGATCCCAGTTTTAGAGATGTAGGACAAGTATATGATCCTCTTTCTTATCTAGCATATATAGCAGGTCAGACTACAAATATTGCCCTTGGTACAGCGAGTATAGTATTGCCCTTACACCACCCTATTTCATTGGCAAAGACGACAGCATCTATAGATCAGCTTTCTAATGGTCGCTTATTGCTAGGTGTTGGATCTGGCGATCGCTATGCTGAGTTTCCTGCTTTTAATAAATCTTTTGAAAGAAGGGGAGAATTATTCCGAGAAGTTCTTCAGGATATGCAAACCTTACATACTACAGACTCTCCTAAAATAAACTCTAGTATTACACAAATGCAAAACCTAGACTTAGTCCCTAAACCTCTGCATAAGCATATTCCTACATTAGTAACAGGTGCTAGTCAACAGTCATTAGATTGGATTGCTACTCATGCTGATGGTTGGATTACTTATCCAGGGCCTACTACCACGAATGAAGATACCTTACATCTAGAACAAAAAATAAAAGCTTTTAGAGATTTAATTCCCATTGGAAAATTTAAACCGCATATGACAAATGAATGGATAGAGCTAGATGAAGATCCTCACTATCCTAGAACTCCATTAAGAGGAGGTTTTGTTCTCAAAACAGGTAGATTAGGACTTATAGAGCTTTTACATAAATGGCAAGAAATAGGTGTAAATCATGCTGCTATAGGTATACAGTTTGGAAAACGAGATATAGGAGAAACTCTTGATGAATTGGCTAAGGAAGTACTACCTTATTTTAACTACTAGTATCGTAGTTAACACCATTTACCTTTTATAATGTGTACTAAGCATAGAAATTATAAAGTAGCTACCTTCTCGTAACTACTTTATAATTCGATCTATTTCACAGATAGTAAGATCGTTTTATATAAATTATTTATCTTCTTCTAGCCTATTTACTATAACCATTTCTTTCAATAAATTACTTTAACGAATCGGTTTGAGTCCGTAGTGAGTCCGTTATGAGTCCGTAGTGAGTCCGTTTTTTTGCACAAAATAACGGACTGATTATGAACTTACCCTTTAGTAAACAAACATTCATCTGCAATGAGTAGTAAAGTATTTTCAAAATTTGATAGATACTAACTAATATAGCATACAAGCTTTATAAGAAGCCACACCTATATCATCATAGCAAAAAAAGAAGTACCCTTACACTCTAAAAGCATTTCACTTTTAACCCAAATTCCGAGATAGACATATAGACGAAAAGTAATTATACAAAATAGCTCTGAATTAGTGAGTAAAGCATACTACAGTATGGTTTTAGAACTAATGAAAGAGATGTGAAGTAGAATTGCTTTGTAGTATTTGGCTAATGTGGAATCTGGGTTTAACATATCAACTACTTTTTTTTATCAAATGATAAATTATTAAATTTATAGAGATGATAATTTTGACCTGTTAAAAAACGAGATTGATTATGACACAAGACAATGTAAACAAAGGGTTATCCTTAGCGAGTATTTTTCCAACGAAAACAAGAATTAGATTAGCTGTAGTATGGTTGATTGTCATCTTATTTATGTTATTCGGAAGTTCTATTACTGGAGATAGCCTATCCCCCCTATTAGCTACTAGTATTTTCTTGATCTTACTGTTTACGATAGTAGGTGCAGCTTTTGGTGTTGTAAAAGAAGCGGATGAACTCGCTCATAAATTAGGTGAGCCTTTCGGAACATTGATTCTTACTCTTTCGATTGTATCAATAGAGGTAATTTTAATTTCTGCCGTAATGTTAGGCCCTGGAGAAAACCCAACTATTGGAAAGGATTCGATCTTCTCTGTAATGATGATCATTATGAATCTAGTAATAGGACTGTGTATTCTATTAGGTGGGCTAAAGTATGGTGAGCAAGAGTATAATGCACAGGGAACAATGTCTTATCTAGCAATGATCATCATGTTAGGAGGTATCGGGTTAATGTTACCTAACTTCATTCAAGGTGCTGGTGGAGGGATGTTTAGTGATACACAGGCTATTGTCTTGGCTGTATTTATTATTATTCTCTATGCTGTATTCTTATTCTTTCAGATGAAAGGATATAGACATCTCTATGTACAACCTCAAAAAGGGTCAATGGAAATTCCATATAAAGATAGAGGCATTGCAGATATTCAGTCTACAGATGAGCACCAAACTTCTACAGGAAATAAAGGTGAAATATGGATACGTTCTATTATCCTAATCGGGATGATATTACCTATCGTGCTTCTTTCTCATAATATGGCTGTGGTAGTAGACTACGGGATTAAAGCCGCTAACCTCCCTACTCTATTAGGAGGTGTGTTAGTTGCTATCATCGTGTTCACCCCAGAGTCAATGACTGCTGTAAAAGCAGCATTAAACAATGAGTTTCAACGCGCTATCAACCTGTGCCATGGTGCATTCGTTTCTACAGTAGGATTAACTGTGCCTTCTGTACTAATCATTGGATTAATTACGGGCAAAACAGTATTGTTTGGAATGACTAGTACAGAGACTATTCTATTCGTGATCACCCTATTATTAAGTTTAATGACTTTCTTAGGCAAACGTACTACTCCTATCATGGGTATTATGCACTTAGTATTATTTGCTGTATTTACACTGCTTATTTTCTATCCATAATAACGTATTTCTTGTCAAAAAATCATTGGTGGAAAGACTAATCTAGATTCTACAGTAGCTTATTCTACAAGGAGATTCTATATAATCACTTCTGCATTAGTTCATAGACAATACTCTAATATGTTTTTATCACTAATTCATACCTATTGTGTATACTTACTTTTTGCTGATAGGTTTACTGACAGATTCTGGACTAAATTAAGGAAGCTAAGCTAATTGGTTCGAGCAAAGTTATTACTTATTTAAGCAACCTTAATTTAATAAAAAAACACTCCTTATGCTTATAAGGAGTGTTTTTGTTTGTGATTATACTAAAGTTCTTTATAAAGTAATATCACTAATCATTAAGTTATGATCTGATAATGCATTCATCTGATAAGTATCTTGACGAATGATTTTTATTGTACTATTAATTGATCTAATCATAAAATCTATTTTCTTATCGCTTTTATAAGCTGGAATAGTCATCTGATTCATAAATCGGCTATCTAAATCAAAAGTCGTTTTAAGTTGTTCTACTGATTTAGAATTTATTTCTGCATTAAGATCCCCTGTCAGAAAATCAAAAGCAGACTCTCTTTGTAATTCTGCTATGCGTTTCGTTTGTAATAGACGACTTTGTTCATTAGAGCTAGACAGATGAGTTGTTCCTATATTTATCATTTGTGCTTCACCTAAATCTATTTTACATACTAATAAACCTCGTTGTTCTTCCTTGTTATCTACAAAAGGTAACTTATAGAAATGTTGTTCTACAATAGGAAATTTAGACAGGATAGCAATGCCGTAATCGCCCCCTTCATAATCTATTGTCTTACCAAAAGCATAAAACATTTCTGTTTTTTCTGCTAAAACTTTTACTTGATTTAAATATTGACCTGAGCGCATAGTATGTACATCTACTTCTTGTAAAGTAACGATATCTACTTCGTCTCTTAAGATTACAGCAGCTAATGAATTAAGATCTATCTTATGATAGCTATCATAAGCTGCTGCAAAATGATGTACATTGTAATTAAGAACTCTTACTTCGCTTTTTTTTTTGATGCTTTGGTAGTTGATTCTACCCATCTAAACTCTGTGAAGACTGGATAATGGTCAGAAGCAAATAAAGGTCCTCGCTGAATATCTAGCTCTCTATACTTAATAGGAGCTAAGTCAAACCCTCTCAAGAAAATATAATCAATTCTACTTGATTTAGGAGCTTCTATTTTCCAAGCATTGTGCGTATAACCTAATTCTGAACGATACATTGCTGCATCTCTAGTATCGACAAACTTTGATTCTATTATCTTCTGATAAGGTAAGTCTGTTGGAGGTAAATTAAAATCACCTGTGAATACCACTGTTTCTCCTTTAGTGATTTTAGCTAATTCCTGATTAATAACTTCAACACTTCGTTGACGAGCCTCTTTACCCCTATGATCAAAATGGGTGTTTAGATGGATAAATGTTTTTCCTGACTTTTTATCTTCAAAACGAGCCCATGTAGCTATACGAGGTAAAGAAGAATCCCAAGACTTAACTCCCTTTTCATAAGGTGTTTCTGATAACCAAAATGTTCCATTTTCTAAAACTTTAAACCTATCCTTTAGGTAAAAGATAGGACTGTACTCTCCTTTCGTTTCCCCTTCTCTTCCTTCTCCTACATAGTCATATTGTGGAAGTAAATTTTCTAAATCGACTAACTGGTTATGAAGTACTTCTTGCATACCAACAATATCCACATCATTAAAAAAGACAACTTCTGCAACCCATTCTTTTCGATTGCTCCATTGATTTATACCATCATTAGGAGTATCCATCCTAATGTTAAAAGTCATTGCCTTTAAAGTCTGAGGCTCTTTCTCTTGAGCAAAAATACTAGTCCCTATAAATAGGACGCTTAGTAATATAGATCTTACCATCCTGGATTTTGTTTTAAATTCGTATTTAACTGAAGTTCTTGTATAGGTAGAGGGTATAAATAGTCTTTATTCTCATTCCATGTTCTATTCTTATTATTAGGAAATGGATCTATACTATTATTTTGATTTAAATGAATATCAGATCCTAGTTTAGCATAATAGACTCCTTGTACATTTTCTGTTGGTCTAGATCCTTCGTATAGATAAATATCTGTCTTACCATTGTTGTCCAAATCATATTTACCTGGGCCATTAAAATACATTCCTTCAATATTCTGAACTAACTTTTGTCCTTCTTTCCAACGTACAATATCATCCCATCTATGATCTTCCATAAATAACTCTATGCGTCTCTCTCGTCTTAATTCTAATAGTAATCCTTTATTAGCTCCGTTTACATTTACATATTGTTTAGCTAAATAAGCATCCGGTTTTGCATTTGCTTCTGCCATTACCATATCAGGCATTCCGACACGCTTTCTAAGCATATTTATAGATAGATCTAAATCACTCTGATCAATAATTCCTAATTCTGCTTTTGCTTCCGCATATACTAATAAAACCTCGGCAAATCTAAATAGTGGCAAATCAACAATAGATGCATTATTCGTATCGTACTGTGCTTCTGCGACATATTTAATTAACTGATAACCTGTAGTAGCTGCAGAAAAATCAGGTGTTAGCTGAATAGTGCTTCCAATTCTGGTATAACCAGGAGTACGTATAGTCTGACTCAATCTCAAGTCTCTATCTTTTACTTCTTCTTGGAATAACATCTTATTATAATCTGAACGATCTGTAAAACGGCTACCATCTTTCATTAAGTAACTATTAATCAAATCTTTTGGCATAGATGGTCTACCATACGAAGCTGCTACTGTATAGTAATTCACATTATGACGAACATTCAGTTCTGTAGAAAACTCTCTAGCAAGAATAATCTCATCACCAATAGCCTTATGAGAAGCAAATAAATTCTGATAATCTTTATCTGGATTTCCTGTAGAGAAAACTTTATAACCAGATTCTTTTATTAATACTTCTGCTGCTTGATAAGCTTGTTCTAAATAAGTCTCATATCCAGGTAAGCCTCTATACTTCATATAGGTTCCTTCATATAAGCCTATACGCGCTTTTAAGGCAAGAGCAGTCCATTTAGATACTCTATATACATCTTTAGTAGAACGCATATTCTCGATTGCGTAATCTAAATCTTTCAACATATTATCTACCACTAGCTTACGTGGATCACGTGGCTTTTGTAAAGCGGCCTCATCCTCTGCCGTTAATAAATAATCATACCATGGCACATCTCCAAAACGCGTCACTTTTTCGAAGTAAAAATAAGCTCTAAAGAATCTCGCTACTCCTCCATAATGTTTAATAAGAGCCTCGTCTCCTACCTTTTCAAAATTGACTAGGAAATAGTTAATATCTCTCAAATTATTCCATGACCATCCGCCTCCAGATGGAGGTACGACTCTCCCTCCTCTCATTTCATCAGATAAAATATTTTGAATAATATTATCGGTTCTATAATCACCATTATATATAGAGGTAGTTGGAAACATTCTGTAAAAAGAATTAGTAAAAAGAATTAAGTCACTTTCTTTTTTAAAGAAGTTCTCACTTGTCACAGACGATATCGGATCTCTCTCTAAGAAATCTTCACTACAAGAACCCAAAAATCCTGCTGCCAAGAGTATGGCAAGTATTTTATATCTTTTCATATTAATTGTTTAGAAATTAAGTTGTACCCCAAAAGAGATAATTTTGGAGAATGGAAAACTTTGTGCATTAGTGCGCTTACGAGCAGAGTTTGGACTATTAAAGTCAAAAGAATTACTAGCTGCTTCAGGATCGATATAATCCGTTAAATTAGTAAATGTAAACAGGTTCTCTCCACTCACATAAATTCTTACTTTATCCATCTTTACTCTCTTTACTAGATCCTGTGGAAGAGAATATCCTAATGTAATATTCTTTAGACGTAAATAAGAAATATCTTGTAAGTAACGATCATTCTGTACACCTAACTGTCTATTACTTCCTAATGATGTATATCCTACTAGACGTGGAAAATAGGCATCTGTATTCTCTGGAGTCCAAATATCATTCGCTAAATCTTGACGAATAAATGAATTATAAGGTCTGTTATAAGGTCCCCAGAACATTCTACTATCCGTATCAGGATACCAATCTTGTTTTCCTACTCCTTGGAAGAATGCAGAAAAATCAATTCCTTTCCAATCAAATGCTAAACGGAAATTATACTGATACCTAGGAGCTGTATTTCCGATCTTACGCATATCTCCATGATTTTCTAAAGTATTTGCTCCTTCACTTACTATACCATCTCCATTTAAATCCTTAAACATAACATCTCCAGGTTGTAGTCCTCCATTAGCTATGATATGAGCAGATACACGAGATTGATCTGCATGATTAGCGATTTGCTCTGGACTAGAGAACAATCCTTCTACTGAATATCCCCAAATCTCTCCTAATTCCATACCTACATAATAATCTGTCAGTAACCCTGTAGGGTTATCAAAGCGCGTAATCTTGGTCTTAGAATCAGATAAACCTGCTGATACAGAATAATTAAAATCACTACCTGCTAATTTAAACGAATCATTATATCCCAAAGAGACTTCAAATCCTTTAGTTCTTAGATCAGCGGCATTTTCGCGTGGAGATTCTGTTCCTAATACACCTGGTAGTGTTCTACCTTTGGTTAACATCCCATCTATGTCCTTTTGAAAATAATCAAAACTAACATTCAGTTTATTTTGGAAAAAACCTAGATCAAAACCGATATCTGAAGTAGCTACTGTCTCCCAAGTAATGTCTCTCGGGTTTAAAGAAGGTGCTTGCATATACTCTAACAATGCTCCATCTAATGCATACCCCTTATCAATAGCTTTATTCAATGTTGGAATATAAGCATAAGCACCTATAGCTTGGTTACCTAACTCTCCATAAGAAGCACGTATCTTAAATTGGTTCCAAAAACCGAATGTGCGTTTAAAGAAAGGTTCATTCGCAACATTCCATCCCAAAGAAACAGAGGGAAAGAATTGCCATCTCTGTTCACTAGGGAATTTAGACGTCGCATCATATCGACCATTAAGCTCTAAAAGATACTTCCCTGCATAATCATAAGAGAATCGATAAAAATACCCTCTTAAAGCCCATTCATAAGCACTACCAACTACAGTAGGATTAGAAGATCCTAAACCTAGATTATCTAAATCATCAGAAATTAGGTTCTGAATACTCATGATTCTATTATCATTTTTAAAATATTCTTGGTTATATCCTGCCATGAAATCAAAATTATGATCTCCAAAGTCTAAACGATATTGTCCATAAATATTTAGAGCATTGTAATCCTCTATGGTCTCATTTACATTCAATTTATTCTCTCCAAAGTATTGGATCTGATTTGGAAGAATAGAATATGGAATTAAAGTAGAACGTTCGTTAATATCTCTAGTATTCTTCTTGTAAGCATAACTAGCGTGAACGTCTAAGTTTTTGAGTGGTTTAAAATGAAATGCATTAATCGTAGAAAATTCATCTCTTACAGCAGTTCTATTTGACTTACCATGTAGTAAAGACGCAAAATATCCATCTCCGATAGTGTAATTATTCAACTCAGTACGCCATAGCGCTCCTCCATCAGGATTCACTGGAACATAAGAAGGCAAAGCGTGTACCAACATTTCACTTGTCCATGGATCTCTCCATCCATATTGTGTTCCTCCATGTACTAAATCAGAAGATTTAAAATACTGATTGTTCGTACTAAAACTAATCCAATCATTAATTTTAATATCAAATTTAGCTCGTAAGTTATTTTTCTTATACTTATCATCCTGTACTTTCAATAATCCATCCGCAGAATAGTTTCTATACGAAAAATAACCTTTGACCTTTTCGCTTCCTCCAGAAATACTGATATCATTGATATAAGAATATCGCGTATCCTTCCAGAAGTAATTCCACCAATCTGTACTACCATAATGTACATATTGATCACGACCATTTCTATTTTGGATTTCAACACGAGCTAATGCAGGATTCTCTGAGACTGCTTTTAATTGTTCATAATCGTATTCGTTATACCCTGTATAACTTCGCCCACTACCTGTAATAAAAGCTTGGTCAACAATCTTAGCCGCTAAATAAGGATCAGTTACAAAGTCCGTATTTTGCGTTTGAGAAAGTATATTCATCGTAGAGTTAACACTTACCTTTATTTCTCCTACACCTGGGTTCTTTGTTTTAACAAGCACTACCCCAAAGGCACCTCTAGCACCATATACTGCAGCGGCACCAGCATCCTTTAATACACTTATGCTTTCGATATCATCTGGATTGATATTAGAAAGGCTTCCTTCTACTCCATCAATTAATACTAACGGTCCACCTCCATTAACAGAGTTAAATCCCCTAATATTAATATTCGCTTCAGCATCTTCTTTACCACTTGAATTGGTAATGTTTAAACCTGGTGTAGTTCCTTGTAAAGCAGACACAGCGTTAGAAAGAGGCCTGTTTTTTAAAGCTCTAGTATCTACTTCTGTTACAGAGGTAGTAATATTCTGCTTCTTTTTGTCTCCATAACCAATAGCCACAAGAGTGATGTCTTCTAAATGTGTGTTGAATTGGTCATTCTTTACTGTAATTACCCCATTGGCATAATTCACTGTATACCCCGTCTGCATAGCGATTACTTCTAGTATATCCTGAAGTCTAGCAGCCTTGCCTTCATAGGCGATTAAAGGAGTCTCTTTTAAAGTAGAATCCTCAATGTTCACCTTAGCAGCAACTTTGCTCGCTAATTCTGTTACTACTTTTCCTAAAGTCTCATCCTGTTCTATGACAATAGAAATAAGAGGAGAACTTACTGGTGGTTTACTTTCTTGAGCGACAAGAAAACCTGAATAAAATAGGAATGCTATGTAGCAACAGACCTTAAATTTCTTCATAATTACAAATGTTTAGTTTTTATGTTCTAAACGTACTGCCAATCATTCTTTAGCTTGCATTGTAAAGAATTAAATAAACATTAAGTAATTACTACAAAACAACAATCCCTTAATCTATTTAAAACAATAAGATAACAATAGTAAAATGCCTATAAACTTAAATAAATCAAATATCACCTTAGGATTATTTCTTTTAAACTCTTTAAAAACATAACATTCAAATAGAGCATTATACTTTAACAAATAGTTGTATTTTCACTAATTAAATCAGTGTATTTATAAAGTAAATTATTGTGTTAAAGATGGTTCTCATTTTAAGTAAATAGATAAACCTTATGTCATGAAAGAGAATTAGAACTTTACTTCTATTTTATTGAAGATGCTTTCTTAAGTAATAGTGTAGGATTTGTAAAGGAATAAAGTGGGATTCTATTTACCTATGTTTAACCTTCCTTAAATATTAACCTTATAGTAACATTAAAAAGTTTAATCAATACTGCAATTTCATTGCGCAAAATGAGAAAGTCCCTAAAAAATTATTAACTTTCAATATTTACCCCTATCATTAATAAGAGATAACTGATTTTTTGTCACATCTGTTATATTATTAATAAATAACCCTCCTTAACCCTTTGATAACATACCAGTAACCTATAGGTCACAATCACAGAGGTACTTTGTCTCAATGAAAAAACACTATTTATCTATGAGAAAAAGTCTAGTTATTTTTTCTTCTTTATTATTACTTTCCTGTGGAGACAAGGATCATTCTATCAAGATGAAAGGTTCTGACACAGAGGTAAATTTAGCAGTAAACCTAGCAGAGAAATACACTCTAATAGATTCTGACTTTAGTATTGCTATTTCTGGTGGTGGTTCAGGTATTGGTATTACCTCTTTACTAAATGGTCAAGCTGACATCGCTAATTCTTCTCGCCCTTTATCAGACAAAGAGATTGCACAGTTCGAAAACAAGAATATAAAGCTTCGTACTGTCATATTTGCTGAAGATGCTACTGCCTTTGTAGTACATAAGGATCTACCTATAGAAGAAATAGATCTTGAAACTTTAGCTAAAATAATGAAAGGAGAAATCACCAATTGGAAAGAACTTACTTCTGTAGACTTACCTATTAATATCTATGGACGTCAGAGTAGCTCAGGTACACACTCCTTTATTAAGAAGAAGCTAAAGATAGAGTTTTCTAATGCAGCTAAAGAAATGACAGGAAATGCTCAAATCTTAGAAGGTATAAAAACGGACAAATCTGGGATAGGCTATGTAGGTGCAGGTTATATCTCTCACGAGACAGCTACTAATCCTACTGTAAAGATATTGAGTATTAAAGAAACTCCTACTTCACAAGCTTATTCTCCTATAGACTCCAATGCAATCAATAACAGTCTATACTTCTTCCAGAGACCACTGTATCAGTTCATCTTAGAAGATTCGTGGGAAAAGGTAAAACCATTCATTGACTTTGAAAACGGTGAGATCGGAAAACAACTGATCAAAGAACACGGTTATTATATAATAGAACGACCATAATATGAAATATAACGTTAGAATAGGATTAGATGTTACTTTTAAATACATCTTTAAAGCGACTGGTCTTTTAGTGCTTTGTTTATTAGGAGGAATATTAGCCATGTTAATATACAATTCTATTTCCTTCTTTATGGATGTAAAGCCCCTTGATTTTATCACAGGGATGGAATGGAATCCTACAGCAAAGAACCCTGTATATGGAATGCTACCTCTTATACTAAGTACTACCATAGTAACCTTAGGAGCGATGCTTATCGCTATTCCTCTAGGAATTGGTACAGCTGCATTTATATCTGAATACGCTGGTACACGACTAAAGAATATTTTAAAACCAGCTATAGAAATGTTAGCTGCAGTTCCTTCAGTAGTTATTGGTTTCTTAGGAATCGTAGTGGTAAGCCCTGGCTTAGCTGATATGGCAGGTTTGCCTAATGGCCTTAATGCCCTAAATGGAGCTATCTTACTAGCGATAATGGCACTACCTACTATTATTACGATTGCAGAAGATGCTATACATGCAGTACCAAAAACATATAAAGAAGCAAGCTATGGTGTAGGCGCTACTAAATGGCAGACTCTTCGCAAAGTAATCCTTCCCGCAGCAGCTCCAGGTATTATCTCGGCAGTCATGTTAGGAGTAGGTAGAGCCATCGGAGAGACCATGACTGTACTAATGGCAACAGGTAATGCGGCGTTAATACCTACTGGATTCTTTGATTCTGTAAAAACAATGACGGCGACTATCGCTATCGAAATGGGAGAAGTTCCTTATCAAACTACACACTACTATGGGTTATACGCTCTAGCGACAGTCTTGTTCTTCATGACACTTATCGCAAACCTAGTAGGAGAATATTTTATAAATAGATTAAGAAAATACCATGCAGCATAATAAACTAAAACTATCCTCTATCGTAGAATGGGGAACATTAGTAGGAACTACTCTTATCGTGTGCTTTTTCCTTGTTGTAATCATCCTAGAGATTGTGACAAAGGGAATAGGAAGTTTGTCTTGGGAGTTTATCTCTACTATTCCTAAAGAAGGAATGACTAAAGGAGGTATTCTTACACCGATTATAGGTACAGTGCTTATTACCCTTATCACGGCTTTATTCAGTATTCCATTCGGTGTATTCTGTGCGATCTACTTAAATGAATATGCAGAAAACAACTGGCTGACTAGAACGATTAGAGCAGCTATACGTAATTTATCAGGTGTTCCTTCTATTATCTATGGACTATTCGGATTAGCCTTATTTGTTCAAACATTATCTCTAGGAACTTCTTTACTAGCTGCTGGATTAACATTAGGACTATTATCACTTCCATATATTATCACAACTACAGAAGAGGCATTAATGCAAATACCAAATAGTACAAGAGAAGCAGCACTAGCAGTCGGAGCTACTAAATTTGAGACTATTAAAGATGTAGTGATTCCTTCTGCAGTACCAGGTATTCTAACAGGTGTAGTATTAACCCTATCAAGAGCAGCAGGAGAGACAGCTCCCATCTTATTCACAGGAGCTGCGTTTTATATCAGTGATACGAATGGATACCTAAACCAGGAGTTTATGGCTCTGCCTTATCACTTATATATGCTATCGACGCAACATCAGTCAATAGAAGAAGTAAGACCTATTGCTTATGGAACAGCATTAGTGTTGATTATCGTAGTGTTCCTATTAAACTTAAGCGCATTTTATATCCGTTATAAATTCAGAAAAAATGAAAACTAAATTATCTGCTGAGAACTTAAATATTAGCTTTGGAAGCAAACAAGTTTTAAAAAATGTAAGTGTAGAATTCGAAGAAAATAAAATAACTGCCCTTATCGGACCTTCTGGTTGTGGTAAGAGTACTTTACTAAGAAGCTTTAACCGTATGCACGACTTAGTTCCATATGCTAAAATAAATGGAACTATCAAGTTAGAAGATATGGATATCTATTCTAAGACTATACCTGTAACAGAGATTAGAAAGCGCATCGGGATGGTATTCCAAAAAGCGAATCCCTTTCCGAAAAGCATCTATGACAATATTGCTTATGGTCTAAAGATTAATAATCTACCTCATGATAAAAGTGTAATCGAAAAAGCATTAACGGAAGCCTTCTTATGGGATGAAGTAAAAGATGATTTAAAGATGCCAGCTCATCGCTTATCAGGAGGACAACAACAACGTCTGTGTATAGCAAGAGCTGTAGCGCTTCGTCCAGAAGTAATCTTAATGGATGAACCGTGTTCTGCACTTGACCCTGTAAGTACAATTAAAATAGAAGAACTTATTCTTCATTTAAAAGAGAAATATACAATCGCTATTGTAACACATAATATGCAACAAGCACAGCGTATCGCTGATCAAACTTACTTTATGTATCTAGGTGAAGTAAAAGAAAGCGGTTTGACACAAGATATCTTTGAGAATCCTAAACACGAAATGACTAAGAATTATATCAACGGTGTTTTCGGATAAAAAATAAAAATGCCAAGTAGACCACTTACCTACTTCGTCATCAATAAGTCTGACTTATTAGAGTAAAAACGGATACCTTATAAGGTATTCGTTTTTTTATTATATATAACTAGACTCTTCCACATACCCTATATGAGGTGTACAAACTGTAAATCATTTATTTTTAAAAGAGTAGAAAAACCATTAGATATACTCTCTTTTCGAAAGGAAAAGTACAAAAAAGGAAAGTATATCTGTTCTATTATTAGAATATCTTAACGTTGTGTCTTATTCTACTTATTGCTATATTGTTATCTATATTCTAACTGACTTAAGTATGCTATTTACCCCTATAACGACTTCTTTAAAGAACAATAAACAAGTAACTATTCGCCTTGCAAGCTCAAATGATGCTAGTGCATTATTAGATCTTATCAAACAATACTTAGACACCTCAGAGTATATTCCTATTAACAGTAGTGATTTTAATAAGACTATAACTGAAATAGAAGCTTGGATTGAGAAACTCAATAGTACTGATAATTCTATAATGTTAGTGGCAGAACACAATGGACAATTAATAGGGAATTTAGATCTAACAGGGCAGCATAGAAAGACACTACAACATACAGCTGTATTAGGAATGGGAATATTACTAGAATGGAGAAATACAGGATTAGGAACAGCATTATTAAGTAGTGCTGTAGAATGGGCTAAAAGAAATAATACACTTGAGATACTTACATTAGATGTCTATACAGAGAATATAGCAGGAATAGCATTATACCGAAAACAAGGGTTTAAAGAATTAAGTATTATACCTAACTTTATTAAGGACAATGATAGGTACTATGATAATATGAGTATGTGGATAGCGTTGAGGTAGATACTATAGCCCTCCGTTTTCAATATACTTAAGGTTATACTCTTCTTTCATTGGAGTATTACCTAGCTCTTCATATAAATCTGCTAGCTCTTTGTAAATATAAAAAGAAGACACTCCTATCTCTTCACTAATTTTAAAAGCTTCTATGGCTTGATGAATACATTGTTCATCTCGATAAATATATCCTAAATCTTCAGCAATAGCTCCATAATGATTAGACTGTCGAAATCCTTCTTTTAAAACATCTATTCCTATTTTAGGATTCGTATGCACATAGTACAACTCATAATTTCCATAGCACTCACTAGCTACCGAAGGAAGATACTGACTACTACTCGTCTCAATACATTCTAATACTGTCAATTGACCTAATACATTGTTTTTAAGGACTATTTCACTTATTCTTTCAGGAAGTATCATTCCTACATATACTTCAGCTATACCAGTATTCGAAATCTCTAATCCTTTGACAAAAAAATCCCCTTCTGCATCTGGCAGTACAGCGTATTTAGTAGCTTCAACCTCCCACTCAAGTACATCTTCATTGTCTTGATTAACTATAACAAATACTTTTACCTCTGAATCAATATGTAATTCTCTTACTTTCATAATAAGTGGTTTTTATTCTATTATGGTCTATAAGGAATTTCATTAGGATTATCTTTAAAGTATTCCATAATAATTAGAAACTCTTTATCCGTCAGTAACAACGTTGATAAGTCGTGTCCTCCTGATATCAAGTAAAATCTCTCTTTTATAAAGTTAAACTTTAGTATAGCATTTACTTCCTTAAAGAAATTTCTTACTGAAGTATCCCAGATCAAGTCATTATCTAAATCATACTGTGTATATAAGTTAATTCTTTTATTGTTAATAATAATATCATGAGTATATTCATAATCATCTGCTACTTTTACCTCTAGTTCAAGAGCCCTTTTTCCAAGTATTGCATTTAATTGAGGAAGAAAGAAATCAAAGTTAAACTCTGCCATTTCCTCTGCATCAATATGAGCGAACTTATAGGTCTCATCATCGTGAATATAGAATGACTCGATAATATCTAACTCCAAGGAATCGATTAACTCAGGATTTGCATATTGAAGAAAACCATTCTCTATTAACTCGATTCCTAAGGGAGAAGGTTTAATGGATGGGGCTACTACCTTATTAGAGGTCCTACTTATCGTTCTAATCACGACACTTATAACCAACCATACTACTACACCATATAAAAGATAAGTATAATTCATTTTGAACCTATTTATTGTATAATATTTTATATGATTTGTCCCTTCATCGTTAATTGATCATTAGGACTATATTGCCCTAAACAGTTTATACTACTAAATAATAAGTAGATTAATAAAAAACAAACCCTCATATTAAAAATAGCCATACAATTCTTTCATTTACATTACTTTATAGAAAAAACTATCTCTATCTTAGTAAAGATAATGAAAAACACTACCAACTAAACAATTATTATGAAGATACAGAATAAACTTATCTATCCGATTCTATTATATTTTTTATTATATACTGTTATTACAGCTACCTATTTGTCATTAAGCTTTATAGGTAATACAGAGTATCAATCAGTACTAGCCTCTATTCCTTTAATTATTCTAAGTATCTTTTTTATCAAGAAACATACATTACCTATTCGCGTTTCTTTAAAACTAAACATAGACAGCAAGTCTAAGAAAAACCTAATCAAATACACTAGTCTGTTTGCTGTTATTTTTTTAGTAGTTAATAGTCTACAGATATTCTTATCAGATTCATCAGATATACATCATGAATACTTAGATCAGATTTGGTTCTTGATTTTAATATGTTTACCAATAAAGGCTTTAGGAGAAGAAGTTTTATACAGAGGGTTAATCCAAAATTACATTGATAAATACATCAAACCTTCTACTAAAAGTATCAGTCCAGGTAATATAATCACCGCTGTATTAATGACTATTGCGCACTTAGGCTTCTTTTATATTATGCCATTACCTAATGCCATACTAGCTTTTGTACTAGTATTCTTTGCCTCGCTTTTCTTTGGGTATCTTTCTAAAATCACCAATCGTAACATCTTATACTGTACTGTAATTCACACTTTCTTTAACTATATCCGTGTAGTTGTACAGTGCTTTTATATCTCCTTTATTCTTTAACCTTACTACCCCACTTCTCAGATGCTGAAATAACACTAAACCTAAGAGTAGTAAATTCATAATGAAAGTCCTTTCGCTCTCTTTCTTTCATCGCGTCTATATATAGTTCAAAAATATAATCTTTAGGGGACTGTTTTGACTCTTCTAAGAATTCATAATACTCCTGTACCGTCGTATATTGTACATAACAAAAAAATGGCAAGAAGAACAAAATTATATTAAACAATTGCCTGCTCATTTCGATATATATTTAAGGGATTTCATTAAGGGGATTTTTAAAGTATTCCAAATTAATAAAAAACAAACCCTCATATTAAAAATAGCCATACAATTCTTTCATTTACATTACTTTACAGAAAAAACTATCTCTATCTTAGTAAAGATAATGAAAAACACTACTAACTAAACAATTGTTATGAAGATACAGAATAAACTTATCTATCCGATTCTATTATATTTTTTAATATATGCTGTGGGTACGGTTACCTATTTGTCATTAAGCTTTATAGGTAATACAGAGTATCAATCAGTACTAGCCTCTGTGCCTTTAATTATTCTAAGTATCCTTTTTATCAAGAAACATACATTACCTATTCGCGTTTCTTTAAAACTAAACATAGACAGCAAGTCTAAGAAAAACCTAATCAAATACACTAGTCTGTTTGCTGTTATTTTTTTAGTAGTTAATAGTCTACAGATATTCTTATCAGATTCATCAGATATACATCATGAATACTTAGATCAGATTTGGTTCTTTATCCTGATATGTTTTCCAATAAAGGCTTTAGGAGAAGAGGTTTTATACAGAGGGCTAATCCAAAACTACATTGATAAATACATCAAACCTTCTACTAAGAGTATCAGTCCAGGTAACATCATCACGGCTGTACTAATGACTATTGCGCACTTAGGTTTCTTTTATATTATGCCTTTACCTAATGCTATTCTAGCTTTTATACAAGTATTCTTTGCCTCGCTTTTCTTTGGGTATATCTCTAAAATCACCAATCGTAACATCTTATATTGTACTATAATCCATATATTCTTGAACTACATCCATGTAGCTGTACAGTGCTTTTATATCTCCTTTATTGTTTAACCTTACTACTCCACATCTCAGATGCTGAAATAACACTAAACCTAAGAGTCGTAAATTCATAATGAAAGTCCTTTCGCTCTCTTTCTTTCATCGCGTCTATATGACGGTTAGGTTTATCTACTTTGCTGTGTCCCCTGACCATCTCTAACATATCTTTCTGTGTATTCCATAGAGAGAAAGTACAGACTGTATGTGGAAAACCAATAGAAGCTGTAGCAAATAGTACTCCTGGGTGATCACGAACCAACATCTCTACTGGTCTCCCCCATTTAATAAACCTTGGTATCTGTAAGAACTTCATCCTAGCCACTGTAACTGCTACAACTGAAGCGGATTGGTCTTCGCTAATAATCTCTAATTCCTCTGGTACAAACCCTGAAACATTTCCCCATTGTCTGATTAATTTTAACTTGAGATACTCTCCTTTTGCAAGTGTTCTACCAACCTTATTATGGGTTAAAAAATAATCTAATATACGTTCATCTTCCCATTGAGCAAATATAACTACATGCCTAAGTTTTAATCTGGATAGGGAAAAAATAGGAGAACCTAACACCATGCTAGACATTACTTCTATATGTAATAAACCTTTTTGTCTCTTTAATCTATATAAATTAAATAGCAATTTTAGTCTCATCCATAAAGATACTTTCACTAAGTGATAACTATATATAGTCATAGATTTAAACGTTTTATTACATTATCATTTGTACCCTACCTGTAATATAACGATATATATTTAAAAAAACATATCCTACAGTAAATAATGGTTAGATACTCACAACTGTGTTAATAATAAACGTAACTTACATATTCCTAAGCTATATCTATAAAGTCTCTTTAGAGAATACTCTTCTTATTATTTTAAATAGGGATTATTGTTCTTATCATGCTCTACCCATATAAGCTTGCTAGTATTATATCCAACTTCTTTAGCAATTTCTAAATACTTTACTTTCACATCTTCAGGCAAAGTTTTTTCTCTAGATAGAATCCATAAATAATCAAGATTCTTCCCTGCTATTAAAGCATATCGATAATCTTCATCTAAAGCAATGACATTATAACCAGAATAGAAAGGCCCAAAGAAACTAACTTTTAAAGCTGCTGTTCCTTTATCTTTTCTAAACTTTGCTACTCCTTTTGCTACAGACCACTCCTTCTCTACGTAATTATATCCACTATTAAGAACCTCTACATTCCCATCTTTATCTAGACTGTACTGAGCTGAAGTATTATTCAAATCTTTTTCAAATCGAAAGTCAAAACGCGCTATCTCATACCACGTTCCCAAATAACGGTCAACATCAAAATTAGTAACTGGCGTAGCTTTCTCTGGAATATCACTATTATTACACGATATTAAGAAGGTTGCACAAAAGAATAATAAACTGAAACGGATAAAGTAATTCATAATTAGTACATTTTGAGTTTTATCAAAAATAAAAAAACTACTTTTAATACAACTATATTATTTAGAATTATTTTAAACAACATTTATTATTGAATAAAAAGGTCTATCTATATTAAGTTTTCATTCCTTTTTAAAATTTAATATCCTATCTATCATTTTTTTACCGATTTTTGAATTGTCAAAAAACAACAATAATCGAATCAAAAGCTCAGATCATGAAAAAAACCACACTTTTATTAGCAATGGCATTAATCGTTATGTCTTGTAACCAAAAGAACAAAGAAGAAAATAACCCCGAAATAACAACTGAACAAACCTCAACAAATGTTGAAGAAATAGACACACCTAAAGCTGGATTTAATATTGAAGATATAGCTTATAGCAAAGCAGATATAGGTACTTTCCCATTCTTTACCTTACCTAAAGGATTAAAAGAAATGAACAAACCATTTCAGAAAAACTTTGATGTATGTTACTTCCCTATTGATGGAGTAATGATTCCTATTGAAGGAAAACTGTATAAAACTAATGTAACTGCTGTAGCAGGGGAAGAGTTTTCTCAACGCTACTTTGAAAAAAGCTTAGAGGATTATTTAAATTCTATAGGAGCAGTAAAAGTTTTTGAAGGAGAAATCACAGGGGAAGAATATGAACGTTATAATAAACAAGATCCGAATAAAGGAGATGAAGGAGATATCGGATATACTGGAGAATTAATTAAACTTTATATTATCCGTACACATAATCAAGGAAACGTTTATATCCAATACACTGCTAATAATGCAGGTGGTAAGCTTAATATCTTACAAGAAGAAGCCCTACAGCAGACAATTACTAAAATTACAGCAGACGAAATAGTAAAAGACCTAACAGAGAAAGGTAAATCTATCTTATATATCAACTTTGATATCGATAAGTCTACACTTACTCAAGATGGAGAAAAAACAGTTGATGAAATAGCAGTTGCCTTAAAGAAAGATTCTTCTTTAAAGATTTCAATTGAAGGACATACAGACAATACAGGCGAAGCATCTCATAACAAAAAGCTATCTACCGATAGAGCTAATGCAGTGATGAATGCCCTAATAAAACAAGGCATCGCTAAAGAGAAACTATCCGCTAAAGGCTTGGGTGCAGAGAATCCATTAGTTGCTAATGACTCTGATAGCAATAAGGCTAAGAACAGAAGAGTCGAATTAATTCGAATAAAATAATCTACAAAAAGCTACTCACAAGATAGCTTTTTGTTTACAATATTAATCAGATATTTGCACTGAGGTATAATCAATACTATTTGTGTTATGACGAAGATAAAGAGAATAACTCCCTTAGACTTTAGAGGAGAGTTTATGTCAGAGATGTCCGCAGACTTTGCTGTCTTGCGCACGCCTATACAAATACACAATATAGCACAAACCTCAGGGTTTATCAAAGTACCTACACCACTGCACAGACCAGAGTTTAACTTTATCGTGCATATCACTAAAGGTACAGCAGTACAACAAGTAGATGCAAACCAAGTCGCTTTAAAAGAAAACGAGATCTTATTCGTCAGACAGGGCAATGTAACTGCTCTTAATGCCGTAAGCCCTGATGCTGCAGGATATATCATACTATTCGAAGATCAGATACTCAATCAAATCTTGTCTAAACAAGAGTTGATTAAACTCTTCTCGGTTAATATGGTGATTAACTTACCACAAGAAACCAGCACTTGGCTAAACTCATTATTTGAACTACTCAATGTAGAATTGTACCAAAGCACTCCTAACCTTGGTATTTGTTATTCTCTATTTCAAGCAGCCTTGCAAAAGGTATTCTCTTCTACTGCCGAATTAAATACAACTATGAATAGAAGTGCCGAAATTACCTTTCACTTTAAAGAATTGGTCTATAAGCACTATCAAGATCAAAAGTCAGTTCCTTTTTACGCTACAGCCCTATCTGTATCAGAAAACTACTTGCACAGATCTATTAAAGAAACCATAGGCGAAAGTCCGAAAGAATGGATTAATAAGGTAAGTATCTTACAAAGTCAACTACTGCTACAAGACCTAACTAAAAGCATTTCAGAGATTGCTTTTGAACTTAATTATGGAGATCCGAGCTACTTCGGCAGACTGTTTAAAAAGGTAACAGGAGTAACTCCATCCGAATACAGAACTTCTATCATGCAAGATTTGTCCGAGTAAAGCGTGGTTTAGTTTTAATGGTTGAGCTGTTTTCAAACCATCTTTGCATCAATAAATACAAAGAAAAATGAAAACAACAAATAGCGCTAATAGCTATAAACTAAGCAATAAACACTGTAATACTCTTCACAGTAAAAGTAAACCAAATACAAAGTGGCTGAACCTCTCTATGGTCACCCTAGCCACAGCCTTCTACACACACGATTCTTATAGTCAGATTATTCAGGATGTAGGTGGAGTATCTTTTACGGCTCATGCCAAAGCTACTTTTAAAGATATGCCCTCTTCTGGAGATAATCAAGATACGAAGTTTCAGTTAAACACGTACGATGCTTGGCTACCTCTACCTCCTGTTACGATAGGCAAAACGACTATATTCAGCAATTTGAACTATCGTCTGATGGATTTTAACTACGATAATAATAGTACAGACGATCCTAATCACATCCAAAAGATACAAGAGACGAAGTCGGTTATCATAGTCAGAAGACCTGTCACTACTAGATGGTCTATACTAGGGATTATTATGCCAACATTAGCCTCTGACACAAAGACTAAGATCTCTTTTGACGATTTTTATATGGATGGTATACTAGGGGTGTCTAGACGCTTTGGTCCCCATTCTAATCTAGAGATTGGTTTAGGGGTACACGTTATGTACTCTTATGGAGAGACTATCGTTACGCCAGGTATATCTATTGACTACCGCAGTACAGATGACAAATGGTTAGCTCAGTTCTATTGGCCAAGACTAAATGTATTGTACAGTATAACACCTAGAACACAAGTGGGGTTTGCAGGATCTATTGATTGGACGCGATTCAACCTAAAAAACTATACTCATAAGCAAGAGAACAAAGAGGTAGACTATGCACAATTCTCTACTGTACACTTTGGACTACAGGCGCATCAGCAAGTCTTCAAAGGGCTTACTCTGCAAGTACAAGCAGGTATGGGGCTAATCAATAGTTATGAGTTATATGACAGCAATCAAAAGTCTATAAACAAATACTCTGTCTCTAGTTTGCCTTATACCAAAATAAGTTTGAGCTATCGCATCAGTGGTCAACCTAATCAGACTAGACGCAAGTAAATAAACTAATCCTTCAAACAATTTAAGCACCATGATAACAACCAATATACAGCCATCAGCTTTTAACACAAAAAGTCTAATAGCAGCTGCGCTACCAGCTTACTTCTTCCCTACTGTGATGTCATTCATACCAGGATATATCACTAATAATCACGAATTAATGAATGCCAGCTATAGCACCATTGGGCTTCCGTCTCTTCTCGCTACTATCTTGAGTTTCTTTATTCTGTGGCAATTTGAGTGCAGACAAATCTTAGTACACAGTAAGGCATTAAGAGCCTTGCTTATTATCCCTTTTATGGTAGGTTTAGGGGCACTTAGTGCTTATGTACTACACTTACCTTCAGAGTACTTTAATATTATGTTATCTGCCTTTATAGGCGCTACAATTATCACTATTCGTCAAAAACTAACGATTTATACACATGAATAACATAAAACCAACCATAGTTATTTTTGGATGTACAGGTACTGTCGGAACAGAAGTAATGCGTCTGTTACAACATCAAAACTGCAATACAAGAGGAGTTTTAAGATCCCCAGAGCGCCCATACCCTATCCCTGCAAGTGCTTATCCATCTAATATCACTTACATCAGTGCTAACCTACTTGATAAAGAACAGTTGCGCAATGCCTGTTTAGGTGCTAATGCTGTATTTTTACTTACAGCAACTTCGCCACAGCAAGTAGAATATGAAATAAACATCATCGATGCTGCCAAATATTGTGGAGTAAAGAGAATCGTAAAACTATCTGCGCCTATTGTTCAGTCTAGTGCACACGTTGAGGTTAGCCAATGGCATCATCAGATAGACAATTACTTAATTGAGCAGATGGATGAGTATTGCTGTTTAAGACCTCATTCTTTTATGCAAAACTGGGAACGCAATACCTTCACCATTCAGCATTTTGGCAAGATATACGGAGCCTTAGGTACTTCCAAAAGAAACTATGTAGATTGCAGAGATGTGGCTACTGTAGCTGTACACTATCTATTGACACAAGAAGAAGTTAACGTACTTTCGATAACCTTGGCAGGACCACAAGCTATCAGCAATCAAGAAATGGCTACTAAGCTATCATTAGCTACCAATAGAACAATAGAATACATCGATATCACAGCAGAAGAGCTATTCAAACAATTGACCAAAAGGGCAAACCTACCTACTTGGCTCGCTAACCACATCGTAGAGTTAGACAACTTAGCGATACAAGTTCCCGAACCTAAAACAGACAGCATCACAGCCCTAATCGGTGAAAAACCTCGTACAATGGACGAATACCTTCAAGAGAACAGACACCTCTTTAAAAGAAAACCTCTCTATAAAATGTTGTTTTAATTGTCAAAAAAAACACCAACAGATATACTGCAGGTCGTTCTATCTGAATATCGTATTAAAATCATATTATATATTTGTATCATGTGGTATACACAGAACATAATATGCAATTACCTATTTCTAATACATTAAAATATTCCCTTAAACGTAGGAGGACTAAACTTAATTCGCTTTCCTTCCCATTCAGTTATATTACCAGAACTATCCATAAAGGCAAACTCTATTTCATAATCATTATCCCTTTTAAAACTAAAAGCCCCTGAACACATACCATGCCCTACACTAATAGTATCTTTATAAGCAACTAAATAATAAGTAGTTTCTTCTTTTGTCTTTACATTTTTCATTGTAGTCTTTACTAAGAACTCTGAATCATCTTTGGCAGGATTAGAAAATATCACATTAGAAGAAGGACCACATCCATACATAACGTTTTCTTTCTTTTCTATCTTAGGCTTAGAAGCAACCACAGGTTTATCAGTATCTACAGTAGGCAATACCTTATACTTTATGGCTTCATATTCACCCGACTCTGTATTACGTCTTTCTAATTTGTCATGTTGAGGTAGATTATCAATTACTAAGGTATATTCAAGGCCTGCCTCTAACTCGGTCTTAGGCTTTAAGATAGCTTGTGTCAAATTAAAACTGCCTACGTAAGTCTCTGTCACAATTAAAGGCACTATCTTATCCCCACTTTTAAGATATATGGGATATTCCTTATTAAGCGCTTTAATGATTGATTGACTGTCAGCATAGCCCTCTATCATAAAGATAGCGTTCTGATTAATGGTCGATCCATTAGGGAAAGCACTTAAGCCAAACGATCCACATTTTGCATAAACAGACATCATGCTAAACAAAGCGATAAGTAAGGTTAAAACTTGTTTCATATTATTACTCTTTATTAATACCTTATCTAAGATAATCTATTCTTATAAAAATTATAGCTAGTAAGCATAAAAAAGCCTATATCAATAGTAATCCCTTTGATATAGGCTTTATATTTTATGTCCAAAAACTACTTCTTATTAGCCATTTGGTTAACTATCTCTTTTAGAAGTGCTTTGCGTTTAACAGCTGCTTCCTGTTCTTTCTTCTTCTTTTTGTCTATTTTATCCTTGACAGCCTTTCTATTGGCAGGTGTATTTCTTCCCATTGTTATCTGTATTACTATATACTTTAGTGCAAAGTTATCATACTCCTATCAATCAGCATTACTTCCATCACTAATAAATATGATTTAATTAAAAATCTTTTTCTATAGGATTACTACTTAAGATCAGTTTCTGTTTCATCCCTGCTGGATATTGATCTATATTTTTTGCATTTCCAGGATTTAACTCTATCAGTAAATCTACAGCTGTTTTATTATAAAAAACCTTATCTGCTTTCTTAGCTTGTTTTTTAGACACCTCTTCATAATTAGCTAATCCATCTAAAGCATCCTTAGCTAATTTTATATTTTGGCTGTTGGTAAATTCAAAAGCGTACTCTCCTGCCGCATCCCATGCCTTAACTACAAACCCCGGTAGATTATTAAACTTATAAGGGCCATTTAAGGCAGGAATGTCTGTTGTAAATAAAGCATACCACACACGTCCACCGTAGCTTGTTGTAGCCTCTTGTACCTTATATCCCTCCCATTGAGTTACTTCAGGAGCAATTGTCCATTTGATACTATTTTTATCCTCTTTATAATAATACTTTTGTCTATTTTGTTCAAGATAAAACTTATTTTCATCAGCATTACTATATATAGACCAAGCAAAACCAGATTTAAACTGCCTTAGTTTATTCATTATATCCATTCTAGACAATGATTTATCTGTCTTCGAGATTGTCATAAACTCACTTCGCTGTAGGCTTCCATAATCAGTAAAACGAGAGTTACTTTGATTAATATCTAGAATAGCTACCCCTTCCGTTATCTGATCTGTTTTTTGAGGATCCTTTAAGATTTTTGTGCTATAAAAGAATCTACTGACAGCAATAGAATCATTAGACTCTTGTGCAAAAGTGTTACCTACCAATGCTAAGGTTAAAATAAGACAAAGTTTTTTCATGATAAATATTTAGTTTTTTTAAGTGTTTATTACTAGACTAGTAAACATATAAAAAAACTTCTAATTACCTCCTAAATATTTAATATTGATTTTATTGCCTTGATAACAATCTAGAACTAATCTCCATCTGTCATTAAGAAATAGACTGTTAATAATCAGTAAACTCCCCCTAAAATACAAAAGAGGATAAGCTTTACTTATCCTCTTTTGAGTTATATTATTCTATCCCAAACTGTCCCTTAGAATAAACTCTTGCTTTACCAGCTACGATTACCCTTTCGGCTTTATTCTCACAGTATAACTCACCACCTCTTTCTGATATTTGCTTTGCAAAAAGTATATGCTTGCCTAATCGTGATGACCAGAATGGAATAAGAGAACAATGTGCTGATCCAGTTACGGGATCCTCAAGAATAGTAGACTGAGGTGTGAAATATCTAGAAACAAAATCACTCTCTACCCCTGTTGATGTTACCACCACACCCCCTGGGTCTAGGTTGATTAAATCTAATACAGATTGATTCACTTTAATATTCTTTATCTCTTCCTCTGACTCATAGACTAAGATATAATCTCTAGATTTAAAAACTTCTTTAGGCTGTATATTAAGTGATTTAGCAATAACATCAGGTAATGATGAAGCCTCTGGCATTCTTGAAGGAAAATCCATATAGTACATTCCGTCCTTAACCTCTACGATTAGCTCACCACTTTTGGTGTCAAATACAATTCTGTCCTTTGGATAGTTTAATATACTAGATAGACAGTGTGCTGTAGCCAATGTAGCATGACCACATAAGTCCATTTCTATCTCAGGAGTAAACCATCTCAAATGAATACTATCTCCGTTATCAATAAAGAATGCTGTCTCTGCAACCGCATTCTCTCTTGTTATTTTAAATAATACCTCGTCAGGTAACCAACTTTTTAAGGGTACAACACAAGCTGGGTTTCCATGAAAAATATGTTCTGTAAAGGCATCTATTTGATATAATTCTAATGTCATTATCTACTTTTTAAAATATTATATTGTTTCTATAAATTGTACGTAAGGAATTACACTGTTTTTGATGGTTTCTACTGAGCTATCCTGCTCTATACCATAGTATGCATAGAATCCTTGATAGTCAGCCTTAATGTAATTAAAGGTTACTTCAAAAGGGGCTAACAGTTGTTCTAGAGTATATTTATACTTTCCATCTGCACTATATTCCTGCTCATCAATCCCAGCTGTTATAGCTAATCCTATTTTCTTATTACTCATCTTATAACCACTCTGACTACCATAAGCCCAACCATAAGTCAGTACTTCATCTAACCACGTTTTAAACAAAGGAGGACAATTAAACCAGTAAAAGGGAAATTGAAATACAATATGGTCATAGGATTCTATCAATTCCTGTTCTTTTTGAATATCAAGTATTCCGTCAGGATATTCACTGTGTAAATTATGAATACAGTATCGCTCAGGAGATTGTTCTAACTCCTTTAACCATAACTTATTTACAATAGATTCTCCAAAATTAGGATGGATTAAGATCACTAATGTACGCATCATTTCTTAGCATTAATCGTTATTACTACCGCAAAAATAGGGAGTTCAAACAGCTTTTTGTACCTTAGCGCCCAATTGTTAGATACTATCAAAAAAGTAAGTATGACCAAAATTAAGGAGACTTCTACTCACTTCGAAAACAAAAAAGCCCTTGAAAATGAATGTAATGAGGTATATGCCACAAGTATAATTGGAGGGCAATGGACGATGGCTATTTGTTGTTATTTACTTGAAGGGAAGATGCGTTTTGGAGAGATTAAAAAGGTATTACCAAATATTACAGAAAGAGTGCTTACTCTTCAACTACGCAAATTAGAAGAGAATAAGGTTATTATCCGCACTATTTATCCAGAAGTACCGCCACGAGTAGAATACGAACTTACACCTATAGGTCTAAAACTAGCTCCCATTATTAAAGCTCTAGGCAAATGGGGAGCTGAGCATAAAAACCTTGAAGAAGAAACTAAATAAACATAGCAAGTTATTTCTCTTGTCTAGATTCTATCTCTTTTCTAATATTTTTAGCAGTAGTGAATAAGTTTATCACAATTGGCAAAAGTGCAAAAGGAACAGCTATTAAAGCATTGAAGCCTTTTGTCAAAGCTCTATATCCCAAGAACACCAAGAGAACAAGAAGCATCCCTACCAATAAACCAGCTAATACTTTTGACTGTTTTTCTTTTTGTTTTAATTCTTCAGTAGTGTAATTTGTGTAATCTGCCTTATTCATCTTTTTTAGTATTTAATATCTTATCTAGCTAATAAGTAGTTCAATATAATAATTTGTTACACTCTTTTTAAAGTATTCAATTAAAATAACTATCTATAAAAGAATATCCTAACTACAAACAAACACTTTACATAACAACCAATAAAACACACCATATCAATAACTAACACATTACTTACCAATAAACTTAGAATCACTTAAAGTAGACATAAAAGCAATTAAAGCTTCTTTCTCTGCTTCACTAAGTGCGATACGATTGTTTGCCTCTTTGAAAATAGGGTCTAAGTTATCTGCATCTAATACTCCTCTATCAAAGTAATCCAACACCTCTTTTAAAGAGCTAAACTGCCCAAAGCTTCCATAAGGTGCAGTATATTCAATATTTCGAAGAGAAGGTACCCTAAAGCTCATATAGTCTTTTAAATCACCCGTTACCCTAGCTCTCCCTGCTTCATTACTATCGAGATTGATAGGAAAACCAATATTTCTAAAACTTTGATCTGTAAAAAGTGCTCCACTATGGCAGCTACTGCACTTCTGAGTAAACACCTTGTACCCATAAGCCTCTTGACTAGTAAATTTCTCTTGTCCTAACTGAACACGATCGTACTTACTATCAGCAGAGATCAGCGTATACTCATACTGAGCGATACTCTTATATATTCTCTCTGGAGTCATAGACTCATCTCCATAAGCTTTTTTAAACAGCTTTTTATACTCTATATCAGTTCCTATTTTATCTAGTACTTCTACGATAGAAGAGTTCATTTCTTCATGTGTAATAATAGGCACGATAGGTTGATTCTCTAATTGAAGTTTACTACCATCCCAATTGTAATATTTCATAAAGAGTAAGTTCTGAATAGGAGGCGCATTGCGAAGCCCTACCCTTCCTTCTATACCTATCGCTTGAGCGTGATGATCTGCATAAGCAGATTCTTGTATATGACAGCTAGAACAGGAGATTGTATTATCCTTGCTCAACCTTGGGTCTGTAAACAGCTTTTCTCCTAATTCAACTCCATATTTTGTAGGTTTATTTTTTAAAGCAGCGGAGTTCCACTCTGGAAAACTAGTAGGAATTCCTAACTCTATCTCTGGATTGTCAATCACAATATCTTCATACTCATCCTTATTACAAGAGATTAAGCACAGTAGAAGTAATAGTACACTTATTTTTGTTGTTGTTTTCATTTATAATAGCAATTATATAAAACCCTTTAGAAGACAAAGAGCTGTTATGTAGATAACAGCTCTTCTATACTTGTACTTCTTATTTTACACTGATAATAGAGAACATTCCAGTAACATCACTCGTTCCATTTCCTCCTAAATTATCTACAAACTTCACCATCTGTACTGCTGTATGAATATTAGGTGTAGCATTGTCATTTGGTCCTTTACCTGTACTTAATTTAATTGTATTCGATTTCCCTGTTAATAGTTTATCAAAGTCAGCTTTAATCTTAATCGTTGGCGCAGAACTTCCCACCACTGCATGCGTTGGTAAGTTTAAGACTACCTCTCTATACGCATCTACACCTTGTATTAGCTCACCATTATCTCCATCATCTAGAGTACTTCCTGTGTGTATAGACATCTGCTTTTTATCAGCATCATAGAATCCTTCTATTTTAGTAAAACGATATCCTGTTCCCCATTCCCACATCATTTCAGTATCATTAGCTCCAGCGTTAGCATAAAAAACAGGAAACTTAATTTGATCAAGGACATTTAAATCACTGCGTACCCCTAGACCAAATTTGATTTGTTTATACTCTCCTCTAGGGATATTAGTTAATAAGTAATTTAATGTCTCTGTCTTCGCTTGATTAACAACAGTCGCTCCTTTATCTAAGTCATTCACATGATAAGGAATCTCTTTTCCATCATTTTTAATTAGGCGAATATTACTAATCACATATTTTAATTCAGAAAATTGATGTTCTTGCCCCTCTGCAGATTTATTAACAGTAGCAGAAGAAGAACTAGCGTCACCTAGAACAATTACTTTATCCTTAAATGTATTTGTAAACTCTAAAGTCACATTATTAGCAACAGCATTACTATCATCATTAGAACAAGAAACAACAGCTAATGAAGCTGCAAATAGTAAAAAGCTCTTTGTTAAATTTTTCATTTGTCTTATTTATTAGGTTTTATTTTTAAAAGTTTATTTTTAGAGACGTGAATACATTACGTCCCATTCTAGGGATATTACCCCAATCTGCATAAGTACTATAGTACTCATTCAGTAAATTCTCTGCTCCTACTTGAAACACTGTTTTAAAGTTTTTGATATAAAAAGTGTAATCAACTGAAGCATTCCAAATCGTGTATGATGGAGTCAAACTCTCTCCGTATTCTGGACTAAAATCTCGTTGTTTCGCATCACCATTGATAGAAGTCTGTATACTAAAATCTCTGAATAGATAGTGTAAAGATGTTTGATAACTAAATGGTCTAATGAAAGGCAAGTTTCCCTTCTCGTTATCTTGACCTCTAGCATACGTCACACCACCTTTCCAATGCAAATCATCCATGATGTGATAGTCTGCATTAAGAGCGAAGTTAAATAGCGTAGCGTAGTCTAAAGAGGTATATCCTTTTACACCAACTGACTGATAATTCATCGGACTACCTAAGCTCAATATTCTTCCGATAACATAATTCTTGATATAGAAGTAATTCACCTTAGCTTGTAGTGAAAATTTATCTCCTTTATACCCAACACTTGCATTTAACTCATTAGAAATCTCATTTTTCAAATTAGGATTTCCGATGTAGTCATAGCGATCATAACTATTGTAGATATAATATCCATAAGCTTCCGACACAGAAGGTGCTCTATGCCCATATCCTACACCAACAGAGAAATTAAATCGATTAATATCCATTTCATAGCTAGTGTGTAGACTTGGTAAGAACCTTGTCTTCTCTTGTGGGCTACCTGGATGAAAAATCCAGTTAAACTCTATATACTTTGAGTAATTATAGTTTATTCCTGCTGATCCTCCGAAATTCAGTCTATGATCATCTGAGAACTCTATCGTATTGTTCAATGATACCCCTGCATAAGTCGTCGTTACCCATGGCCAACTATATGCAAACATTGTTTGTTTAGAGCGATCCTGTGGGTACATACGCATTTCTGCAATAGAGAGATTATTATAAGCGTTCAATTGTAATTCAGAAGAATACTTTCCACTTTTAAAGTTTGCTTTAGACAGTAACCCGTAAGTAGTACTCCACCCTGGCATATCCATGTGTACCAAATTCTCTGGACGTGTAGTATCATCCATATAATGCTCTATCGCATTAAAATAAGCCTTGGTATCCCAAACACGTATAAATTTGTCCTCAAATAACTGTTTATAGGATACAGAAGTAATCAATGCACGAGAAAGCCATAAGTCCATTGGTAAAGCAGGGAAACCAACATCTTTAGCAACGTCAAAAATAACATCTGCTCGCAATGAAGATAATCCACCTGTCTTATATGCCAACCCTAAAGCTGTATTAAATTTTTTGTACTGTGAGTGCTTTACTTCATCGTTATTTCCATCTTTATAATTACTCGCCTCTCGATAAGCAATACTAGCATCACCAGCTAGTTTTTCACTCGAAAACGAAATATTACCAAGATTAAAGAATTGTTTATTATTAAACTCGAACCCACTTTGATAGGCTCCAGTCCATACCTGCCCTATCCCAAAGGCTGTAGTTTTTCGTTTAAGATCAATACTCCCAGCCACAGTAGCTCCGTGCATTCCTCCTTCTTGACCAGATTTAATATCTATAGTAGATAGATTATTACTCTCTACATAAGAAGTAACAGGGTCCATCTTATCTGTACATGCACCAAAAATATGCATCCCATCAATAGTCAAGGTAGAGCGTTCTGTACTCATATTATTCAGCATAGGCTCCCATGCGTAAGCCCCTCTTTTGATAAAACTTATTTGTTCAGAAGAAGCCAAAAACTCATCGACAGACACAGCCATTTTCATCTCTGTCTCTATTCTCTTCTTCGCTTGAACTAGCATAGAGATTTCGTCTAATACAGTTGGTATACTATCTTGTAGGCCTTTATTATCTTGTGCTACACTCACTGTTGTAACCCCTAAGACTAATATGGTAATAAAAGGTTTCATAATAATTAAAATAAGGTATCTATATGTAGTTCACTTTTCTTGCCTTCTACACCTGGTGTAAAGTCGCTAGGTACATTCGTTCCCTTTAGAATACGACCATGTTGGTTTAGCATAATAAAGTTCAATGTCCAGTTACCTGTCATTGTATAGTTCACTACACCATAATAGAACTTATCCTCACGTTGTACTAGATCTTTATTATTAGGAGAAGAGTGATTTCCCATCGAAGGCTCAGGCATTCTAGGATCTAGTAATAAGGTATAATTATCAACTACCGTATAAGCATCTTTTAAACTACTGTTTTCAGCATTAAGTTTATATATCCCAGCTACAAGTTCATTTTCTGCTACCTTTGGTTTTATAGGTGCTACTAATGCTATAATATAATCCTCATTGTCAATCCCTCTAAAAGAAGTCATATTCAGATTCTTATTGTTTTGCTTTTCAACGAAAACAAGCTGACTCGCTGTTACACTTTGATTCTTATCCTTAAATGTGATTTCCACTTTCCAGTCTCCTTGAGTATTCTCTTGCGTAAAAACAGAAAAACCTTTATAGACTTTCTCTCCTTTATCATACACCATATCATATTGATTAGGGCATGACTCTATCTTCCCTTCTGCAGTAGTATAGATAGGTAAGAATGTTACTTTTGCATTCTCTACGACTTGCTTTGTAGTTACATCAGTGATTTTTAATCTTACTTCATTATACCCTTTGTACAGATGTCCATTAAGGGCTTCTAAGCTTATTGTATAGTTGTCTTTTTGGATTGAGACCACTTCCTTAAATTCATTATGCTCAGGATTAGTAATATTACTTTCTGATTCATAATCTGTTTTATCAATAGTACAAGCTGTAGTAAACAGAAACAGTACTACTATCCACGTTAAGATTCTCATTGTTACATAAAAGTGTGTACATGACTAGGCGAATCTGTATGATTCTTTTTTATAGATCAAATCATACACCTGATCTTTTAACCCAAAATCAGTGTACAGCATTAAGGACATCATCAAGTATATTGACAATATCATCGGTTAAACTATTTTACTTATTTTACCCCAAAAGCATACAGTAGATGCTTATCATCAAAGAGATACAGAAACTCTCCTATAAAATCACTTAGCACCATGCAGTACATACTACAAAAGATACAACTGATTATATTGGTACCTACAAATCAATGTACTGTACCAATGTCTGATCCACTATACATGAAATGGGATATAATTACTTACTATCTAGACCAGCCATCACGTTAGGTACAGAAACAAATAATCTACTAAAAGTTAATAGTTTATTAGACAGGAGGTCTAAAAAGGAAATCGTTGAAAGTATAAGTATATACACTATCAAGGCTAAAGAACGCCTTAAACGTATAATTCTTAAATAAATGAATAGATGTGTTATTTACAATATCTTGAAAATAAACCAGCTGTATTTCTGCCGAAGCAAAATTGCTTTTACTTTTATCTTTACCTGTATCAGAAGCATTAGCCATCTCTTTAGATAGATGACACATTCCATTACATTCTAACTCTGGCTTATCTCTGTTCACACAAAGTTCATCCTTGATATAATCATATAGCACCACATATTCAACAACCGGAAGTACTGGTTTGAATAACATGAATAGGGATAATATGACGATTGCAAATTTCACGAGTACAAAATTCAGACTATTTTTTCAATCTACAAAATCTAGGATTGTTTATGTAAATCAATAGCCTAAAAATGTAAATAGACATCCCCTATTTTCGGAGGAATAAGGTATAATTCCAAAATCCCATTAACCAAATACTGCTAAGCAATTCTACTTCATAACTCCTCTATCAGTTGTAAAACTATACTATTGTATGTTTGTATCACACATTTAGATCTATTTTGTACAATTACTTACCGTTTATATGTCTATTGCATATTTTGGGATAATCATAAAAAAAACAAGCCTTAAGAGTTACTTAAGGCTTGCCTAAATTAACAACAAATGATCAATACTAAAAGTACATACTTTTGTGTTATTAAAACTATTTTCATTCTATAAAGGGATAGAATTACTTTCGTTAAATTCAGTCCACACTCTTTTCCTTTCTTTAAATTCTGGTAAATACTCTTGTCTCATATAGAAAAAACCATCCACTACAGTAGATATATCGGTCTTATATGGGGTTAAACCTATTAATAATGACTTATTAATCTTATGGTTATTAACTATCTCTTTACTCAAATCAGTTCTAGTAGACATAAAGGCGTACTCCTCCTTTATTGATTCTTTAATATATCTTTCTATGCTGCCTTTAGTGGCAACAGCTCTTTTCTTTCCTATACCTAAATACCCTTTAAGACCAGTAACGCCGCTACCTGGTACAAAAGCAATATGGTAGTACTTCTCTTTATACTTCTCTTTTAAAAAATATCCCATAAACTGCTTGTCCCTCTTTTTAGTGTCTTTAGTAGAGTTTTTATCTGCCAATAAGTGGACTGTTGCAGCCCATAAAATCATTTTTTTATTAGGATATTCATTGTTAACTAAGTAGTCAACATTTTTAGCCATCATGTAATCCCTGTCATATAGCTTATAATTCATACGGTATCTAGACTCTAGATTAACTAAAATCTGTTCCCAGTATTTAAAGTATTTATCTTTAACCTCTAATTTATCTAATGATTTTTTTATTTCTTCAAATTTACTGTAAAGCACTAAAGTATCAGAAACTGGTAGTGTCTTAATTGAATATGATTTTCTTACTGCATGATTTAAAGAAGAAATAAAAATGCTATCTGTTGTAATTTCAGAGATAGTTGCTTCATTTAGCTTTGTTATAAACTTTGTGAAATTTTCTTCAATTTGACTGTCCAAATGGAAGAAGCTATTATCAAAACCTGCATAAATTAATGGTCTATCTGTTTTTTGTGTTTCAACGATATAATTAAATAGCTCAAGCATATCGTCCGAAAGCCATACTCCACTTATTGCTCCACTTCTTAGAAAATCATCGCCTGTTACTTTTCCTTGGCTAATACTATCATTATAATACTCCTTCGCATCATATAATGGTGACTCTATCGCCAATACGTCAAAACCACATTCTTCATGAAGATATTTCACCATCTTTACTTTAGCTCTATAAGTTTCTCCCATAAAATGAGAAGACTCTCCTAGTCCAACAATACTGACATCTTTTAAATCTGACTTCAACGTAGTTAAAGATTCAAAATTAGAATTGATAAAATCTTCTTTACTTAATTCTTGTACTTGTCCAAAGGATACAGAAAGACCAAAACAGACAAATAATGTAGCTATAAATTCTCTAATCATAAATATTCTTTTTTTTAAAGCAAATTCTCAATTCCTTTTTCTAGTATTAAATCTCTCTTTTCTTTTAGAGCTTGTACAGTAGGGATAACTTCTTCATCTATTCTCACTCCTACTTTCTGAGTCTCAGAGCTATCAGGATAATATATCCCGATACCTGAGAAAATAACTTGTATATTCCCTGGTAGTATTAGAATACTGATATTACCATCTGCACCAGCTGTCTGTGTACCTATTACTTTTACATTAGGTGATGTCTGTAATCCCATCACATTAAATTCTGATGCACTCATTGTACTTTCATCTACTAGAATAGACACTTTCCCTGGATAGTAATGATTAGGATCACCATACGTCTTACTTTCATCGTCATTTAATTTACCTAATTCATTCTTGCTTGGCATTTTATATTTAACAAAAGGTACTCCTGATTGGGTAAAATATTTCATTAACTCTCCTAAACTAATAATCGGATAAGAACGAAAATCTAAGATAATCCCCTTTTTAGATTTAAAACGCGACATAATATCAGTCAACTCTCCACTCTTCAAAGCTCCAATATTGAGATAACCTAGATTATTATCTAAGTCCTGATGCGAAATTAAAGGATCAGTAAAAAAAGCAAAGTCATGTAAATCAACAGTAGGTAATGATTCTTTAAAATCGCCTTGTTCACTACGCAATCCTAATTCTAACTCTGCTTTATTCGTTCTCAACATAAAACTTGCTAAATTATATAGCTTAGCGTTATTATTAGAATAAGGATAGAACCCTTCTCTTTCCTGCATTATTTCTTTAACACTTCTTCCTCCGATTGTTTTTATTTCATCACCAATGCGAACTTTGAACTCATCTTCTCTTCCCTTGATTAGTTCTGTGACCACTAATCTGTCTTCTATAAACCTAACTTTAAGAGGTATAATCTTTAGACCTAAATACTCCCCCATCAGCCTATCTCCTTTTGCATTAAAGAAAGAATGTCCATCCCCTAGTTCTTTAGTCAATTTCATCAGGTCCATCTTATATTCTAACTCATCTCTACTAGACAATAACTTGAAAATATATTCTTCTAATACTGTATCCCAATCTTTAGAAATCAAATTTTTATAAGGATAAAAGTATTCTATCACATTCCAATAACGAAATAGCGCTAATAAACGATAACCGTGATCATCAAAACTAATATCTTTATAACTCTTCTCATTCTCAAAAATTGCATTACCTACATTTGGAAAAAAATCCACATAATAGTGGTTGCTAGGAATTGTCAAGGACTCTTCTCCAAAACGATTTTTCCATAGTACTAATTGTTCTTGGAAGTCATTTCTTTTTACTATTGGTAATATCCTAAAGAGTTCATAATCCCAATTGTAATTACCCTTTGCGATATCTGGATGAGTATACTTAAGTCTCCCCCACACCTTACATAATTCTGCTAACCTCTTTACACTCGTCTCATTCACTTTATCCACTGTAAACTTAGAACCTGTATCAAACTCATTATCTAGTTCTGCTTTAGGAGGTAACTTTTTAACATTTTCTAGCTCTTTTAGATTCTTACCATCTAGTGTCACCTCAAAGTCTTTAAACCATACCTCTCCTTTTCCTTGTAATCCTCCAACAATAAAAATCGTATCTGTAGCTGTATCGAGAGGAAGCTTTACACTATACCTTTTCCAATTTGTCGTTCCTACTATCTCATTATGTTCTAGCATAGCATATTTTATAGAACTTCCTCTCTTTAAAAGATTAATCATAATCTTAGCATCTCCCTTTTCAATATCTTTACTTCTAATAAACGCTGATAGTACAAGAGTATCTCCCTGATACCCATTCGGTATTTTGCTTAACACACTACAATAGGAATGATTATCACCAGAAGATTTTATATACAGAGACCTCTCTTTTTTATTTAAGCTATCTACTACTATACTATACTCAGTAGCTCCTTTTTCTATATACCAGTTACTCTCTAAAGATTCCTTCTCATACAAGTTTTGAAAGCGTACTGTCTGCTCTACTTGAGAAAAACACGTTATAGGAGTTATAAGTAATAATACTTTTAAAAAAGTTTTCTTTATCATCTAATTTGAGATTTAAAGTTTATCCATAGTGATAATGATTTGTATATTATCAACTACCTTGCTTGTTTATATCTAATACTAAATCTAGTACTAAATAACTTTTATTCTCTAATAAGAATGCTAAGTTTAATAAATATGAGTGTTTTCATTCCATATATGTTAAGAGCATATTAAAATATATAATAAATTAACCCCTACACAATTTTTAAATCTCGCCCCAAGAGAACTAATTCTTCAAAATCAGATATCATCTTCCCGATTCTTTTTAGGTATAATACTGTCACTTAAAGGAGATATCCAAAATATAAATGAGATGAATACCATCTCTATTCTGATTAAAATAGAATAAAATTAGATATATTTGAAGTATAATATACTCTTGTGATAATTTAGTCTATTATAGCTATAAGAGGTTAATAATCTATTTTCCTTGCACTTTCTAGGAGTTTGCTTGCAGTTTCCTTGGGGTTTCCTTGCCTAGAAGGCTGTTTTGTCGAAGAAACCTGCAAGAATACCCCTAGCAATCCTCAAGCAAAGCAACAGAAAACCGAAAAAAAGTTCTCATCAATAGTCTAAAAAAAGATAGCTACCTAATAGTGAAAATTAAGAGATAATATATAAAACCACATTACACTAAACAGACACCCCTCCATTGATTTCTATCAATGGAGGGGTGTCTCTAATAACTTACGGAAGTATAATATCTATCGAATACTGTTCCTTATTTCTTTTCTTTCTCTCCTTTATGATTATAAGTACCGTCACTTAAGCCCATCGTTCTCTTACCAAAATTACTAGAACCAAAATAATTTCTGTCCATAAACTTAGATACTTTCTCATTTTTTAAATTAATTAATCCTAAAGCATCATTTAAGTATACAGGTGCTATTCCATAAGAAAAAGGTCCTTTAACATCATCATACATAAATGGAATAACAGTCTTATTATGTATATCTACAAAGCCCCACTTCTCATTCTGCTTGACAGCAAATAATAAATCACTTGGCAATAAATCAGTCATATCGTCAAAAGCATGTACATCATCATATTGAATAGGTACAACAATCTTTCCCTCTGTATTCATAAAACCAAATTTATTATTCTTCTCTACAACGAAATATCCTTTTTCAGCAGTTCGAACTTTATCTACGTTATCGATTTTCTGTGGTGCTAGGGTGTTCTTATTTAGTAAATAATATGTATTATTTGCTTCGATTAAAGTAAAATCATACTTACTATTCATTTCGTAGTTATCTACTTTCATTATTTTTTTATTCGTTGGATCTACTAATTCCCATGGAGATTCATCATCCTCTTTTATAACTATAAACTTATTGACTAGATTATCCACTTTATAATAAGTAAGGGGGTGCATCTCTAATTTATCATTCAAATAAAAGTATTGTCTGTTTGTTCTAAAATAACAATCATTAATAAAAGTATAAGTGCCTAAAAATTCTTTTACTAGTTTTAGATCTTTATTGTATATCAATGTTTTATCATCTTTATAGTCAATAAAGCGAGCACTAGGCATACTATTACTCAATGTCATGGTTATATCTCTTTGATAAGTTTCACTCCCCTTATAAAGAACTATTTTATCTATAGGCTCTCCAAACTCATAATATAGATAAGTAACCTGCACTGATTTTTTATAATCAGTTGATAATTGCTTCTCTAATGCGTCCATTTTAGCACCTATATCCTTTTTAAATTGAGAATGTTCCATATTGATATTCGCTTCAGAAAGTACTAGAATCTCTCCAATTTTCTTTATACATAGCTGTAAAAAAAGATCAAACTGATCTGGATGCATACCAGATCGCTGAGATCTATAGCTCTTTACACGTCTTTTATCTTTTAAGATTGCTTGAATATCATCAAACTCTAATTGATTAGAGGAAGTCTTAAGCAGTACACTTTTATCTGATACTTCCACTACCTCTATATCTACTCCATCATATTTCACTTTTTGATGAACTGTAGCAGGAAGTACGATACTATCTAGTTTTTTCATGGTAGAAAAAGGAATCCTAATATCTATCTTATCTACAGCCTTAGTAAGTCCTAGCTCAGTAGTGAAATGTGTATTCACATCCTTCTTCACCTCCATATTCTGTGTTGTACCATCGTAATAATACACCTTTTCTACATAGACAGGAGCCTTAATATCATCTAGAGACTTATAGATGGCAGGGTCTTTTATAAGTTGTATTGTCACAGCGTCTCCTGCTATAAAATCTATAAACTGAATATTAGCTTGGATTAATAGATCGATATTAGCATCATACTCCTGTTGATTAAAAGCTAGTTTTAAGGGAGCGACTACAGTAGGTTTACTTGGTTTATCATTGCTTTTGCTAAATAATCTTACAAACCGATTAAGGTCTTCTAAATCACTTTTAAGTAAATCAATATACTCTTGATTGGTAGCAGTAGCCTTATACTTTTTTATATCAACTTGTGCTGTTGCTACCTGCGTGATTAAAAAAAGTATACATATATTTAGGTATGTTTTCATCGGATAATTTTTAATTCGTCTGTATTCTGATCTATGTAAAACATAAAGGATATATTCTCTATATAACTTAGACCAACTGCTTTTAAATATGAAGTTTTATCTAGCGCTTCTAAGTAAGCTAATTTTCCATCATTACTGATATGCAGTTTGGTTTGTTGTGCGGTTACAACCTTCAAAGATTGTTCTAGCATATATTCCATATTGTCATAGTCATGATATGATTTTTGTTCAGTACTATTATAGTTATACGTATATTTTTCTAAGAACGAATCATATAGTAGTTGGGTAATCTGATTAAGATTTTTATCTAATATCAGGGCTGCGTACTCTGCATAGAACTGTTTGATTCGCTTTTCGAGATTCTTTTCTTTGCGAAGGTTTTTTCCCTTAGACCATCCTGTAACTTTATAATCTACTAAAGGTTTTAGTTGATGATTAAATCTAATATCTTTCTTTGTATAATCATTTGTACCATAATAATGATGGTATTGTATTTGGCGATTTTCTACAATGGTATCTATTAGATAAACTTGATTATTAAACAGATCTATAGTTTCTATAATATCACCTTTTCTATTGACATATTCGATAGCTACACTAGCATTTGATTTTTTAGGAATATGCGTCATGATATTACCTTTATCATCAATACCAGGTGTGAAGGCAAAGGACAAGTCAATAGGTGTCTCTGGATTTAGGATATATGGGTTAAGTACAATAGTTTCATAACACGAATACTTATCTTTCTCGTTTTTTGACAATATAGGGATACCATTTACTAAAACACTAGGTACAACATTATTACAGTTTACATACAACTGACAAATAAGCCCCTCTTTATTTATCATTAATTCATCTGATAAATTAGCAATAGGGTTATCAACTACTCTTGAGAAAGTGATTTGCATTCTTCCCTTGGTATCCTCCGTTATTTCTTCTTTCGTTTTTGCTTTTACTGTAAGCTCAATAGTAAAGTTACGAGTAGCAACCTTATAAATAAGCTCATAATACATTTCCTCAACTGTTAAGTTATTTGGATATACTTTTTCTAAATAGTCAATTAATTTAGTAGTTGTATTTTTAACTGAAGTATCAATAGAACACATTAAATAATCTTCATAAAAATATACCTCCTTAATAGGTATATTATTCCACTGCCCTTTATCATTAGACTTAAAGTAACTGTTATTATGATCAAAAGTATTCGTTTCATACAGTTTCTTATAACTATCTAATGATGTAATCTTATCTAGTATAACGGGTGACTGAGCCGTTATAAAAGAAGGAAAAAGGAAGATGAATAGCAATAATATTGATTTAATAGAAGTATTGAAAATATTCATTTCTTTAATTTGTTAATGAAGACACTAATTTAAGAATAACATTAACATTACTACTATAATTATTAATACTTTCGCATCGATTATAGTACCTTATAATAGGTACTTTATTAAATTAAAGACTTAATGAAACAATTTCTTCAAAGAAAAGATATACAGATTTCAAGCAAACGATACTTTATCGATGCTATGGGGGCTATGGCCTACGGGTTATTCGCTACTCTACTAGTAGGAACTATTCTAAAGACGATAGGAGAAGAATTTGGTATTTCGTTTTTAAAGGAGGTCGTTTGGCCATTTGCGAACCAGGCGACAGGCCCTGTAATCGCATTAGCCGTTGCCTATAGCTTAAGAGCGCCACAGCTAGTGTTATTCTCATCTGCAGTGGTAGGTGTAGCAGCGTATCAATTAGGAGGCCCATTAGGTGTGTTTATCGCGACTATTATTGCGGTAGAAATCGGGAAAGCTGTAGCAGGTGAAACAAGGATAGATATAGTGATAACACCAATAGTCACGGTTTTAGTAGGAGTAGCTTTAGCACAATGGATTGGCCCTAGTGTTAATCAGTTGATGCAATGGATTGGGCAGGTTATCATCTTTTCTACAGAGGCTAACCCTCTAATCATGGGTATGGTTATCGCTGTGGTAGTGGGTATGGTTCTAACCTTACCAATCTCTTCAGCTGCTTTATGTCTCATGTTACAACTAGATGGGCTGGCAGCAGGAGCAGCGACCATAGGTTGCTGTGCTCAAATGATAGGTTTTGCAACCATCAGTTATAGAGATAATGGTATAAAGGGCGTACTAGCACAGGGTATCGGTACTAGTATGTTACAAGTCCCTAATATTTATAAGAATTGGAAGATATGGATTCCACCAACCTTAGCCTCTGCTATTTTAGGTCCAATAGCTATTTTGTTCTTTGATATGCAAAATACGGCATTAGAATCAGGTATGGGAAGCTGTGGATTAGTCGGTCAGATAGGAACCTTTAATACCATGAAAGAGGCCTACTCTACTTCCTATATTATATTGGCTATACTAGGTTTACAGATTATATTACCTATGATTTTATCATACCTAATCTACTATATCATGAAAAAGAAACAGTGGATAAAAGATGGTGATATGAAAATATTTTAATCTAAGAATAATGTACTATACACAAGGAGAATACCATCTACCTCTACTCTATTTTGTGTAGGAAAGTGAATATATAAAGAAGCTGCTTCAATAGATCTATTGAAGCAGCTTCTTTCATATAAATATCATCTTATCTCAAGTCTCAATATAAATTAATCAATACCTAGACTATCTTCTATTATTAATTTAATCGTTCATTTTGTTCTTTTGAAATTACATTCTTTATTCTCTTATTACCTAATGTATATCTCATACTTATAAAATAGCTCTTAAAATATTCTTGCTTTTTATTAAAGCTATAAGCAGAATTACTAAACCTCATATTAGTATCTGGCTTCAATAAGTCATACGCTCCGATACTTACGTAAAAATCATTAAACGATCTTCCTAAATCAAGGTTAAGAGAGTGTTGAGCATTCACTTTACCGAATATATCCTCGAAGCCATTGTCATAACCGTAAGTTAAGGTTAAAACAGTGTTCTTTTTCTTGTCAAAAAACAGGTTGTTTTTAATGTTGAAATAAAAGTTTGTATTGTCAATTTTTACTGGAATATTATTATACTCTCCTCTAACTTTATACATCTCTAAAGACATACTAAACGAAAAACTCCAATGGTTCTTAAAGAGATTCTTATTAAAATAGAAATTACCTCCATACCCGTCTCCGTTTCCAAAATTATCTATCGTATTCACAATGACATTATCAATTACAGCATCAAAATTATTAAATAGATTATGGGTCTTCGCATAACCTAATTCTAAATTATAATCATCAAAAAAGGTATAAGTCAAGCCTACAAATGATTTTTTAGTATTTTTAAGGTAAGGGTTATTCACCCTAATTGAATTCGGTGAGTTTATATATATAAACGGATTGAGATTGCTATAAGGAGTACGAGTTATAGAACTAGCAAAATTTAGAGTCAATTGGTGCTCGTCATTTATTCCATACAAAAGGGCTAAAGATGGAAACAAGTTTGAATTACTTATTTTTACAGTTTCAGAATCTGATTTTAAAGTACCTTTTGCTGATAAATATTCGTAGCGCAAACCAATAAGCAAACCAAAAGATTCTGAAAACAACTTACGGTAATTCGCGAATAAAGCAAAGTAGTCTTCTTTATATTTAAACACATTAGTTTGCCTATCATCAGATACATATTCAACACCATTGTAATTCCCAAAAAAATTGTCACTTTGAATATTACTCTTAGAATAATTAATCCCCGTAGTCAGCTTACTACTATCTTTGAAGTTTTTCTCATAATCTGTCTTAAACTCTATTAACTCAGTAGTATTGTCAGGATTTTGTAGAAACCTCTTTTCTATGTCATTCGCGTAAGAGAACGTATTAAACATATCTCTATTATTCCTAGAATTATAATAGTTAAAATCTGAACTTATATTACTATCTAAAGTATCTAATACAATCTTATGATTCAAATTATAATATACTACATGATAATTACTTATTTTATCTTTATTTTTTGCAATATTCAAGGAATCTAATTGGTTGTTTGTTACATTGTAATAAGAACTAACAATGTCTCTATTGGTTTCGTTATTACTGAACCTAGAGCTAAAACTCATACCTATAGTCTGATTTTTGCTAAGAGTGTAATCAATATTTACATAAGGAGTATAATTTGTTCCTTTTGTAATAGCATTATTTTCTATTTGAGTTTCGTCATTACTTTTAAAGTCAATATAAGAATCATATCTATATGCTTTATTTTTAGAATTTTCTAATTTGACTCCAGAAGTGACTGCCCATTTATTTTTAGAGAAAGCAAGGTATGCTGAACCGTCTTGTGTATTATAGAATGATTGTGTAGACTTAGCATTTAAAACTACTTTAAAAGGCTGTTCCTTTGTTTTGTTTACAATCACATTGATGATTCCATTATCACCAGCCCTATAACTACTCCCAGGATTCTCTATCACTTCAATTTTCTTTATATCTACTGCAGGGATAGACTGTAACATACTCAACGCAACATCATTCCCTCCTACATTTCGACCATTGATCAGAATCGATACGCTCTTGCTATTTTTAATTTTAACTGATTTACCATCTGGAGCAACATTTACAATAGGAACAGTATTTAGAAACTCTAATGTTGATTTATTTTTAGCTAATATTGAATTAGAAATATTGGTCACTTCATATTTATCGAAGTTCTTTTTCATTTTAAGCTTCGACTCTATCATTATTTCTTTCAATTCAGTTCCATAGTCGATTCTAATCACTCCTAAATCAACATTCTCTTTTATGTTAATTTCTTTTTCAAAAAGTTCATTTCCTAAATAGGCTATTTTAAATAGGTATTCCCCTTGTTCTTCTTCTATTTGAAAGAATCCATTCTCATCAGAAATATCGGATTTTAATAGCTTCCCCTCTTTAGTTAGTAATAATACTGTTGCAAATTCAATAGAATTACTGTCTGTAGTTAGAACTTGTCCTTTTATTTTAGTTTGTGAAAACAAAAAGAAAGGTGATAAAAAAAGAAAGAACAATAATGTGCTTTTCAAAATCATTTTACGACCTCTCATATCAGAGTAGATTTTTTGAACCATATTTACTTCTTCAATCCTATACCTATAGGATTCTGAAAAGTTTCTTTCTTGTCTAATATTTCGTTTTTCTTCTAAACCTAGCTTATTCATTAGTTCTTTTTTTCTAATCACCCACTCTTTTTTATTGCACCTATTTTTAAATACAAAATTCTTATAAAATAAGAAATAAACACACTTATTTAATCAAATAAATATAAAACATTTAAACATCAAATATATACAACTTTTTTTATTAGCATAATTTTATCATTATTAAAATAACTATCCTCTCGTTATTATATTCTTGTATACAATCAAAAGAGATTTTATCTAACAAAAAGTAATTCTTCTCTCTTATATACTTAGGAATAGTTATCACTGAAATAATCCGAGGAATTTATCCAATAGTTATTACTACTGACCACTTAAATTATTCAACAAAAAGCACTTCAAAAAGTCTCCTTTTATGCTTTTTTTGTATATTCGACGAATGCAAAAGAATTGTCAAAAAGATTTTTTACCACTATACTCTAAGGATAATGTACTACTTACTTGGATCTTCAATATTTCTGGAGGTGCGCTGTTAGTGAGCTTATTTATCTTACTGGCTTTGTTGCCCTTATTGGTATCAACGCAGATCAAGACATTGGTCATTATAGGTCTATTCTACTACCCTATATGGGCTATAGTATTATATCGCTTTTATCGTTATATAAAAAGTAAAATGGCTGTAGCCATAAGAAATATAAAAATAGATGATCAAGGTATCCACTTTTCTAAAAAAGATGGAAGTACTGCTGAAATTCTTTATGATCAATTAGGGCATTCTTACCGTTCAGAGTACTATGACGTATACTTAGTACCTGTAAATAAGACATGGAGGCTAGCTGTAGGAATAGACGGCGTTCAAACTGAAGTTGTATTTGACGGCGCAGATGTTGGGAGCGTATATCAAATCAAAAATGCAAGAGCGTTAAGAGCAAAGTTTATAGAAGGTATTGTTCGCTTTAGACCTGATTTAAAAATAGACCCTTCTATATTTAAAGAGTTTAGTATTCATCCTCAAGACTTCACCTTTGATGGAAAAAGATATATGAAGCATATAGGACAAGGAGTACTTATCATAAGTGGTATCCTAGTAGTCAGTGTATTGCTTGGGCTGCTTATTATTAAATTGTCTTAAAATCATGATTACTATCTAAAATATTTTTCACAATACCCCACGCTTATTTTTTAAAACTATAATAGATAAACACTGCACTGATAAACATCAATAGCGACGCCAATAAAAATGGAGCTCCCGAAAACTCAAAAGGTGCACTCTCGTGAGTGAAATAATAGAATAAGTTAGTCATAACAGGTGGACCTATTATAGAAGTAACACTCACTAAACTTGTTAAGGCTCCTTGTAATTCACCTTGTTGATCAGAAGGTACACTTTTACTAATTATAGACTGAAGAGAAGGACCACAAATACCCCCTAAAGAATACGGTATTAAAAAGACTAACATCATCCATCCTTGATTTGCAAAAGCAAACAATAATAGTCCTAATGCATAAAATAAAAGCCCTAAATAGATACTTTTTTGCTCTCCTAATTTAGGCGCACTCCATCTAATCAATACTCCTTGTACCAATCCAATTAACAATCCTAATATCCCTAATGAGATACCCACTAGCCTTTCTGTCCAACTAAACTTATACATCGTAAAGAAATGCCAATTACTCTGAACTGCATGTAACCCAATATAGACAAGAACTAAAGCGAATACTAGATTAGAAATTTTAGGATGTTTAAATAAAAACTGAAAAGAACCAATCGGATTAGCACGTTTCCACTCAAATGACCTTCTCTTACTCTTATCTAGGCTCTCTGGAAGCATAAAATACCCGTAAAGGAAATTCAGAAGACATAATACAGCTGCTACATAAAAAGGCACTCGCGCTCCATAATGTCCTAATAAACCTCCTAAAACAGGCCCTATTATAAACCCTAAACCAAAAGCAGCTCCTATTACCCCGAAGTTCTTTGTTCTGTTCTCATCAGTGGATATATCAGCAATGTATGCACTTGCCGTAGAAATACTAGCTCCTGTCAGTCCTGCTATAATACGACCTACAAATAACCATCCTATAGAAGGTGCGAGAGCTAATAAGATATAATCTATCGAAAAACCAAAAAGAGAAATCAGTAAAATAGGTCGTCTACCATACTTATCACTAAGATTACCTACTAAAGGTGAAAACACAAACTGTGTAAATGCATAGGCGAAACCAAGCCATCCACCGTACTTAGCGGCTTCACTAATATCACCTTGAATAAGCTCACCAATCAGTTTCGGAACGACAGGAAGTATGATACCCCATCCTGTTATATCTAGCAATAGGGTAATAAATATAAACCCTACTGCTGCTTTTTTATCTGTTTTTTTCATGTGGTAAAAGTAAACAGAGTGACAAAACGGGTTATTGACGATTTAAGAGGTTTTAAGTACTATTTCTAAGCTCTTGATATTACTCTTCCTCTCGATATAACTTAGGAGACATTCCTGTATTTCGTTTAAAGTATCTACAGAACACGCTAGTGTCTGTGAACTCTAATTCATTGCTAATCTCTTTTATTGATAAACTTGATGATTTAAGCAGTGTTTTAGCATGTAATATGAGTACATGGTCAATCCATTGCAAAGTAGATTTACCCGTATTCTGTTTTAGAAACGACGAGAGATACTGTGTACTTAAATGTAGTTTATCTGCATAAAACTGTACATTTCGTTGCTTGTGAGCATATGTAGATACCAAAGAGTAAAAGTTATCGATGATTTCGTGTGTTCGATTCTTCGTTCGGTTTTTAGTATTAGGCACATCCTGATACTTTTCGATAATCAAATTAATCAATGCCATAACAAGATGTTTGAGCATTTCTATTTTATTAGAGCTTTGCTCCTTATTGTATACTTTCTCAATAAGCCTGATTAACTCCTGTTGTAAAGGAAGCTCTTCTGGATCTAATCTTATAATCGGTTGCCAACGAATCTGCTCATTCATTACAAATTCTCTTAATAAGGGAAAAGTTGAAATAAAATCCAATGAAAGACCAATAGTTACTATTTCTGCATCTTCACTTAAAGACTTTGTCTCTATCATAACCTGTGGAGGTATAACAGCGACATCTCCCTCTTTGACTTCATACTCAGAAAAGTGTATCTGAGCTTTCATTGATCCTTTTAATACAACACCTAACAACAGTCCTTCAAATAGACGACTATGTTTCTTATAGTTTTGATTTGTCTTACTGTATTGATGAAAAACAACAATACCATCTATCTTCCTTGCCGCATCAAGATCATATAGTTTATAAACATTATCAAGGGTTATAAATACAGCCATATTCACACATATTTTTAAATCTTCAAAAAAGAAGTACCTCCCTCCTTTTGATGACAAGTACCTTTATCCTTCACTATTTAATGTATCGTTAATCACATTACTTACACTATTTATCTTTAATTTTATCTCTATGCTTTTGGCCAAACTCTATTAAAGATTCTAAAACAGGATAACTCTCTAGAGCGTGCTCAGTAAGACTATAAGATACTGTAATTGGTTTGGTTGAATTAACCGTTCTAGTAATTAGTAAATTATCCTCCAACTCCTGCAGTTCTTTAGACAATACCTTAGGAGAAATTCCCTTTGCGTGTTCTTGCAAGTCTTTAAATCGCATTACCCCATTAGTACGTAGATGATTAAGAATACAAAATTTCCACTTGCCACTAAGTAATTCAATAGCATCTCTTAGTGCCAAAATTGTTTGTTTAGATACTGTATCGCTTTTTCTTGTTGCCATTGTTTTAGTTACTATCCTTGAGGTAAGTCATAGCAAATATAAAGGAAGCACGTCTTAGATTTGTTGAAATTCTAAAAAACAATCAAATGAAAGTATCCTTAATCGCAAATATTTCTATCAATGGAAGAATATTTCTATCAGACAACCCTGCTTACCAATTGCCTCCAGAGGCCTTAAGTTTCTACCTTGAACTTGCACATCAGATTGGAAACTTAGTTATTGGCATGAAAACTTTTCAAAACTTTCAAAAGTCACCTCAAAAGGTTAAAGATCTTTTTATGGGGATAGAAATAATTGTACTCTCTAATAATACACATTCCTCTATAGAAGGTTATACCTTTGTTAATAGTCCTGAAGAAGCGATAACCTATATGGCTACAAAAGGAATTACAGAACTAGCTATTGGTGGTGGAACGGGTACTTACAACGCCTTTATAGAGAAAGAACTCGTAACTGATATTTACTTTAATATCAACCCAATCATTATAGGGAATGGTGATCTTTTAGGAGTGTATGATAAACTAAACACTAAATTTGACATTGTAACTCATAAAATAACAAATGGTTTTCTTCAATTACATCTAACTAACTCCAAAAGCTAAAATTACATTAGACACTAATTGATATAAAAATAATAAGTTGTCTTATTGGCCAACATTAGAGTTGAATAATCGGTAAGAAAAAGACATTTTTTCCCTTACCGATTATTCAACAAAAACAACAATTCTTTCTCGTTATTTACTCTATATTTATGCATCCGTTATAAATCAACTTATAGTTCATATGTACCCAATAGAACATATCATTCGTATCGATAAAAAAAGCAAAATGCCTATCTATAGACAAATTGCTATATCAATTATCAATGCAATAAAAAATGGATACCTAAAAGCAGGAGATCAACTCCCAGGAAGTAGAGATTTAGCAGACTCTTTAAACCTTCACAGAAAAACTATAATTGCAGCTTACGAAGAACTGTATACACAAGACTGGATTTCTATGTCACCTCGAAAAAGAGCAACTATATCAGAGTCCATTCCTAATCTCAAAGCGTCAAAGTGGGAAGAGTTCTCTAGTATACACTCCTATGATATTGACTTTAATTTACCATTTAATCAATATCATGATGTAGATTACTCTGTAGAAGAAAACACAGTTATTCCAGATATTATTATCGATGATGGTTTTCCAGATATTAGGCTTTCTCCAATAAGTGCATTATTAAAGACCTATCGTTCTTATGTTACAAGAACCTATTCAATTAAAAATGCTAATCTTGAAAACCCACAGGGAACCCTCGCTCTAAGAGAACAACTTGTCAATTACCTATCCGAAACTAGAGGGCTTATTTTCTCTAAAGAGAATATTCTTATTACTCATGGAGCACAAATGAGTATTTATCTTTCAGCACAATTATTACTCAATAAAAAGGTAAAAATTGTTGTAGCTAAGCCTAATTACCCAAAAGCTAGTCAAACATTCAGCAATACTGGAGCGAAAGTGTTAGAAATAGGAATAGATGAAAAAGGACTAAAAACAGACGAACTAGAGTCACTTTGTAAAACAACAACAATAACAGCTGTTTATGTTATTTCTCATCATCACTACCCTACTACTGTCACTTTAAGTGTTGACAGACGTGTGCACCTCTTAGAACTTTCTAAGCAATATCACTTCGCTATCATAGAAGATGATTATGACTTTGATTATCACTATACAACTCCTCCATACCTTCCATTAGCTAGTGGCGGGCATAATGGTAATGTTATTTACATCGGTTCATTTTCTAAAATATTAGGACCATCCATTCGTATAGGTTTTATGGTCGCTCCAAAAAACTTCATTCAACAATGTGTTGAACTAAGAAAAACAATTGATGTAGGAAATGATGCGTATATGCAAAACTCTTTAGCTAGCTTGATTAAAGAAGGAGAATTTACAAGGTATTTTAAAAAAGCTAAAAAGTTTTATCAGGAAAGACTAGAGTTATTAGATCAACTATTAAAAAAGGAACTGAACAAGTATATTTCTTACACTTTGCCTACAGGAGGGATGGCAGTATGGATAAAAGTAGATAAACAATATCCAATATCAGCAATACAAAACCTATCCAAATTAAGGATTAAACATATTAGTAAAGAAGAGAATGCTTTTAGATTTGGATTTGCTTCTTTAAACGAGAAAGAAATCCTTCAAGCTATTCATATTCTGAAAGATCATTTTATCAAACATCAATAAATGCAATACCTCGTGAGAAGTTGCACACGAGGTATTCCATTTATAGCATAGTTAAAGTTAAATATAGAGACTACATTTTCTACTCACAACACACGATCTCTAGAATTAATGATTCTATATTGATAAACAATGACTGCTATTATATCTAATATTATCTAGAAAACATAGGATAATCTTTCATCATATTTTGAATTTCTTGCTTTATCTGTTTATGTTTCGTTGCATTATCTTTATATATTAATACTTCATCAATAAAGTGAACTATTTTTTTCATATCTGCTTCTTTTAACCCTCTGGTAGTTACTGCCGCAGCTCCCACCCTAATACCAGAAGTAATGAAATTCGATTTATCATCATAAGGAACCATATTCTTATTCACTGTAATCCCAGCGTGTTCTAAAATACTTTCAGCCTCCTTACCAGATATATCTTTATTTCTTAAATCAATTAATACCAAATGGTTATCCGTTCCTCCAGAGACAATATTATATCCGCGCAACAAAAAAGCATCTGCCATTACTTTCATGTTTTTTTGAATCTGATTAGCATATACCTTAAAATCATCTGTCAATACTTCATTAAAAGCCACCGCTTTGGCTGCAATAGTATGCATTAGTGGACCACCTTGATTACCAGGAAATACAGATGCATCTAGAAGACTAGACATCATTCTTAGCTCTCCTTTTAAGGTCTTATATCCAAAGGGATTTTCAAAATCTTTTCCCATTAAAATAACTCCTCCTCGTGGACCTCGCAATGTTTTATGTGTTGTTGTTGTAACAATGTGACAATGCGGTATAGGATTACTTAATAATCCTTTGGCTATTAACCCTGCAGGATGTGCCATATCTGCTAATAATATAGCTCCTACCTTATCCGCTATTTCCCTAAAACGACTATAATTAATATCTCTAGAATATGCACTTCCACCAGCTATAATCATCTTAGGCTTTTCTTTGATAGCTATCTCTTCAATTTTATCATAATTAAGTACCCCTGTTTCTTGATCTACTCCATAGAATGAAGGAACATATAATCTGCCTGAAAAATTCACAGAAGAACCATGAGTCAAGTGCCCTCCATGCGTTAGGTCAAATCCTAATATTTTATCTCCAGGTTTTAAGCAAACTGAAAAAACAGCAACATTAGCTTGTGATCCAGAATGTGGTTGAACATTAGCATATTCTGCGCCATAAATCTCTTTTAAAGATGCAATAGCCATATTCTCTACAAAGTCAACATATTCACACCCTCCATAATATCGTTTATCAGGATATCCTTCTGCATACTTATTAGTTAATATAGATCCATTGGCCCTTAAAACATCCTCGCTAACAAAGTTCTCTGAAGCAATTAATTCTAAGCCCTCCCTTTGTCTTCTTTCTTCTCTTTTGATTAATTCAAATAAAATGCTGTTGTTGTTGTGCATAGTTGTATAAATTAGTTTAGCTATGATTACTAGTTTATAATCTAGATTAAAAAGCCTATAAACTAGTGTCTTATTAAATTTAAAAAGCAAAAATAACAGTTAGTAGCCTAATAATTTGGAGACAGATTTTTTATTCTTAGGCATCCAGATTGATCCTTTTAACAATTAAAGAGTTTAATATTTTTTATTCCTAAAAACAGTGCCATTACTTAGTTATGTTTTTTTATCTCAAATCATTTTAAGTACATTTAACCTTATTAAACTAAATAGACATGAAACAGTTTTCATATAAAAAAACAGGGATAATATTCTTATTACTATTTCAATTATCTTTAATTGAAGTATTTGCACAAACACCTTCAAAAATAGAACTAGAATATTTTACAATTGAAAATACCCCTCTTTATATTATCAATACTAATGATATTGATTTAGCTATACGCTATAAAAAAGGGCAAGGTATACCTATTGTATTTATACACGGTTCATGGGATGATCATAATTCTTGGTTACCAGTGGCAGAAGAGTTAATTAAAACTACTACTAATCCCATCATTTTATATGATAGAAGAGGACATAGTGCTTCTTCTCCAGATAAAGAACAAGGTACAATATCAATGGATGTCCAAGATGCCGTTTCCCTACTCGATGCTTTACAGATTAAGAAAGCTCATTTTATAGGACATTCTTATGGAGCAAATATCACAATTGAACTAGCCAATAATCACGCTGATAGAGTTGAGAGTATTGTTTTATATGAACCTCCTATTTTTGGGATGCTTAAAGGACAAACTGAATACAAACAAATTCTATCAGAGGTACAGAATGAAATGCAAAAAAGTAAAACTTTACTTGAACAAGGACACATTGAACAGGGAACCTTTAATTTTATTGAAAAAGTAGCCTTTGGAAAAGGTAGTTGGTATTCTGTTTTTGATCAAAGAGCCAGAAATACAATGACAGCTAGTTACACTACTTGGCTTGATCAAGCTAATGATCCTGAAAGGTTAAATATAAAACCAGAAAACCTTAATCAATTTAATGGTAAAATAACACTTATTACAGGATCAGATTCTATCTTAGTATATACAGCTGTTGCAAAAACAATAAAACAGAAAGTTAATTCAATAGAATTACAGACTATTCAAGGCGCAGGTCATGGAGGACTTATTTCTCACCCCAAACAAACTGCTCATCTGATTACTACACACTTAAATCAATTGTAATAATATAATCAGAGTTCTCTAGCTTAAAGCTGTTTTTACAACTCTTTATAAAGTTTAATTTACTACATTTGGAGTATTGCATTTTATAAGAGTTAACTATATCAAGTAATCCAGATGAAGAGATTATGGAAATTAGAAATTAGATTAGAGAATACATCTAATAAAGCTTTGTATTTACAAATAGCTGACGCCATCATTGATGACATCAAGAAAGGAAGGCTAAAAAAAGGAGATTTACTACCTAGTACGCGTACACTCTCTACTCTACTAAATGTCAATAGAAACACCGTAGTACGCGCACTGACTATCTTAATTACCGAACAATGGCTGGTATCGGTAGAAAGGAAAGGAATTTTTGTAGCTCATACTATTTCGCAAGATAGTCCTGTAAAATCAATAGAGCCTTTATTAGAAAGACAAGAAACAGACCTATTACTGAACAATAATATTGTCTTTGACAATGGCTATCCTGATAGTAAAATAGTTCCAATAGCAGAACTGGCACGCGCTTATAGACAAATCTTTAATAGAAGTGCTAAATGGCAAATGATGGGATATGGAAGTGAACTAGGCGATTCTAAATTCATTACTCATATTGCTAATATGCTCAATCATCAAAGAGGGATGAATGTAGCCGAAAAAAACATTTGTATTACACGTGGAGGACAGATGGCTATCTTTATGATCGCTCATTCCCTCTTGACTAAAGGAGACTATATACTAGTAGAAAACCCTGGGTATAATTCTGCTTGGGAAGCTTTTAAACATGCTGGTGCTAATCTTATTCCTATTCATGTAGATGACCAAGGAATAGTGACTAGTGAGATTATAGAACAGCTAAAAACGAATAAAAGAATTAAAGCCATTTACCTAACCCCTCATCATCAATTTCCAACAACAGTTACCCTTAGTCTTAAAAGAAGATTAGAAATAATCGAACTTTCTAACCAATACGGGTTTACTGTCATTGAAGATGACTATGATAATGAATTTCATTATAATACAAGACCCATTTTACCCCTTTGTAGCCATATTAACCTAGAAAATTATATATACATAGGAACTTTAAGTAAGGTAGTCGCTCCTTCTCTTAGAATAGGTTACTTAGTGACTAGTAAGACCTCTTTAATAAAGAAAGTAAGTAAACTAAGAAAGATAATTGATATTCAAGGTGATAGAATAATGGAGCTAGCTATACTAGAGTTAATCAAAGAAGGAATTATTAAAAAACATATCAAAAAAGCAACAATTCATTACAAAGAGAAAAGAGATTACACCTATAGCTTATTAAAGCATTATTTAGACCAATCCACCCATTTCACCTTGCCAGAAGGAGGACTTGCTTTTTGGATTAAACTCAATAGGACTATAGATTTTAAGAATTTCTGTGCTTTATTAACCAGCAAAGGCGTTGATATAGTAAACCCTAATGAGTATTACCTAGACCACTCTAGTAACGGATTAAGAATTAGCTTCGGTAGATTAACTAAAGAAGATTTAGAAAAAGGAATAAAAATCATTGCAGAATGTTTAACCCAGATTAAGCATTAGCCAAATACTGCAAAGCAATTCTACTTCATATCTCTTTCATTTCTTCTAAAACCATACTACAGTATGCTTTTTTCTTGAATTCAGAGCTATTTTGTATAATTACTTTTCGTTTATATGTCTATCGCTTAATCTGGGTTAAAATCAAGAGCTACATTCCTAACTCTATTGTGTTTTTCTAATTCAGCATTTTTATTCCTTCTTTTAATATTGTCTCTACCTATGATAGGTGATCCAGTTCCTAATGACGCTTATTGTGGCTTACACTTTATAAATAACGCACAAGATAATACATCCCCCAAGCAAAGATTACAATAATGGTTGTCCATACCCAAAAGGGAATACTCTGAGGAGTTTCACTACCTACAACTAAAAAAGTCTTTTGATCACCTTTTCCATAAGCATTAATGCGTATAGACAATAAACCATCTACCACAGCCTTTTCCTTTATTCCTTCTATATCTATAGCCGGGCCATTCTTTACTGTAAACGGAATAATTCTAATCCCCTCTTTTCCAGTGTGATCTTTACTTACAATTTTTAAGGTATGATCCCCATCCACTAATTTATGCGTATTGAGTTCGAAATTTACAGGTGTTTCGAGCTCTGCAATAGGTTGATGTTCATCATCAATAAAAATGAATACTCTACTTCTCTGCTCCATCTAATAGGTCGTTTAATACAGTTCTTTTAATGTGTTCTTTAGATTCTTCTCCTGGTTTTACTAACCATTTAATAGAGAAGATTAACGTAGCTAAAACCAGAATAGCAATCACCACTATAATAGTGTAATCCCATTTACTATCAGGTCCTACACCATGTACAACTCCTTTTAGTAATTTAGGTTGATTGCGTTCACAAACAGGACAAGCATAGATTACATTGGCAAGTAATAGTCCTATTATAGTAAGAATCCTTTTACAATTTACTTTCATTATTTATCCTTTATTTGGTTGATATAATCCATGATCTGTTTTACTTCTTCTACTGTTACCAAGGGAGCTTTATTTCCCCAATTATTGCGCTCGTAGTTAACTATTGCAGTAACTTCTTCCTCCGTCCAATTCGCATTAGTACCTACTGCAGGCATTACTCCATACTCCTCTCTAGCATCATATCCATTCATTATAATATCGACAAATAGTTGGAGGTTATCTCCAGTAACAATAGCACTGTTTTTTAAAGGAGGAAACGCACCAGAGAGTCCTTCTCCATTGGCCTGATGACAGGCTGCACAATTATTCATATAAAGGTTTTTACCATCCAAAGCCGTTTTAGTCTGTCCTGTAGTTACTCCTTGCGTTACATCTTGTTCTTTAGGATATAAAAACTCAGGAGTCATAATCGTTCCAGGCAATGGAGTCTGCTTTAAAGCTTGTAGATATGCAACTAAATCTAAAGCGTCTTGAGTAGCTACAATCTTTAATTTTTTATCCCTTAAGAATGTTTCTGGTACACTGACTACAACATCCTCTTTATCAGGATGCTCTTTAGATGTAAACAGAAAAGAATACGAAGGCATAATGGATTCTTTAACGACAATACGAGGATTATAAAGATGAACTAAATGCCAGTCTAGACTAGGTTGACGTGTACCTATATCTATAAGATCAGGACCTGTTCTTTCTGTTCCCATCAGCGTAGCAGTATTAGTCCAAAAATCAACTCTTTTATTACCCGCATAATCTGCAGATATAGAAGGTCTACTCCCCCATTTTCTATCCATTTCTACATTTCTAACTTGCTGACTATGACAAGCTACACATCCATTAGCTATAAATATATCTTTTCCTCTTTTCTCTGATTGTGTTAGAGGGATCGCATCAGGTAAAGGATGTATTTTAGACTGATTATCTAGGGCTGGTAGAATAGCTACAAATAGTGTTAGAATCAAAAATAAAATAGTTGCTATTACATAAAGTTTTTTATGGTTGCTAAATATATCCATGTCTACTAATTATTAAATATTTTGTCATTATCTACGCTATCATCAGCTAGTTTCTCAAAGGTTAAGTCTACCCTATCTAAAGAACCGGATTCGTCTTTTTGAATCATCTTATAAAAATTATAGACAAAGAATAAATGAGATAACCACATTAGACTTCCTCCAATAGCTCTCCATAGCCAATAAGGCATCATAAACTTGACACTCTCTATAAAGGCAGAGTCTTCCATCCACATTAAGCCTCTTAATGTTCCCCCGTACATTAAAGGGATTGAATAAAACAACAATCCTATTAAGGCTAACCAAAAATGAGCTCCGATTGTAATCTGTGGCGCTTCTTTACCCGTTATTTGTGGTACTAATGCATATATAGATCCCCATAAAAGAAAAGTGATAATTCCATACATCGTCAGATGAGAGTGAGCCACTGTAAAGTCTGTAAAGTGCCAAAGCAGATTTGTAAATCGAAAGGATTCTGCTGTACCTTGCAAAGAACCCGTAAAATAGAACATAATACCTATTACAAAAAACGGAATGGTGTAACTATCCTTGATTTTATACCAGACTCCTTTAAAGGTTAAGAAAAAATTAGTTGTACCCGCTACTACAGGAATAACCATTCCAACACTAGCTACAATAGCAACAGTCTGTAACCACCATGGTATAGCACTAAAAACAAAGTGATGGGTTCCAATTAATGTATAAAACAATATCTGGCTCCAAAAAGCTAATATTCCTAAACTGTATGAATATATTGGTTTATTAAGTTGTTGTGGCAGAAAGTAATATACTATCCCTAGAGTAAAAAGCATAAACCACATCCCTACTGCTTGATGCATATAATACCCCTGCACGATTGTCTCTCCTAAACCATCTTGCCAAAAAGGTAAATATCCAACAACAGCTACTATAGTAATAAAGATAACAGCAGCAACGATATACCAATTAGAGATATAAATATCCTTATCCGTTCTATTGGCTATAGTCTTTAAATAGCATCTAAGCGTAAAGTACAACCCTAAAGCAAACAATAACATAATAGGCCATATATACTCTCTATACTCTCCTCCTCCATTGTTTACACCAGCCATTAAACTAATAGACCCGATAAAAACGGAAGCATTAATTAAAACAAGTGAATACCATCCCCATTTAATATTGACCAAGTTTGTATTACTAACTCTAGGTACGATATAATACCCCAATCCAATCATCCCTAAAGAAGCCCATCCCCAGAATACAGCATTAGTATGAACCGGTCTTAGTCTTCCAAAGCTAAGCCAACTACTATGATCTATATCTGGTGCTATAAATTTAATCCCTAAATACTCTCCAATAGTAGTACCTACAATTAACCAAAAGCTAGCTGTTCCTAAAAACCATAAAATAAGTTTAGCCAAACCTGAATCTATATCTACCTTGACAGAGTTTCTTTTCTTATTAGCAACAACGGGTGCTAGTTCAGTCTTTGACAACGAAATCAATCCCTTTTGATCTTGAATTAAACTTTCTCCTGAGAGTTCTTTATTGGTCAATGAAAACCCTAGGGCAATCTCTCGTTTTTTTAAAGAGTCTGACTCCTCTTCAGACAAATGCTCTAAATATTCTTTAAATTGTTTTGTATGCTGATCCTCTAGCTTATTTTTTTGCACACTAATAATATTGGAAATTTTAATAAGCATAATTACTACGCCCAATAGAATAGGAATTGCGATTAGAATCAAAATAATGATAATCCCTGGCTCTGTTAAAAGAGATGGTTCTGTTGTTTTGATATTACTCTGTGCAAAAAGATTTGATGCAGAAATAAAGAAAATAAACCCGATCAGGTATTTTAACTTTGTACTTTTTAATAAAACACGGATTTGACGTTTTGTAAGGCTTGTGATAGATATCTTTACTAAATTTGAATCTAATTCTTTGTTTAAATTATACAACTTATCAAGATAAGATGCCTTTAAATATAATGATCTAAAAAAAGCACTCAGTAGCACTATTAGAATCAGAGCGATAACAATAAAGATATCTTGGTTGTTAACCCTAAACTTTAAAGGCTCCATATTGTTAGCCCAAATCGCTGTTGGATGCATAAAAAGTAGAAAACTTATAAAAATAGACCACGGAGCAAAAGACAGTATTTTCATTATGAGTATTATTAAGTAAGTAAACCATACACCTAGTTTATAGATAATTGTGTTGGCAAACCATGTGTTTAGTATTTATTATCTAAAGCAAAGGTATTGTGCTCCCTCATTAAAGAGATGGTACAGATTAGAGATAATAACATAGACCAAGTAATGAGATTGAGGATAAAACAATTACTCTATGGGTGCTATAAACGAAATAATTCTTTATGCGTATTTTTAAAAGGATGAGGTACACCAGCACATAAAAAAAGCCCGATAACGAGTGTTATCGGGCTTTTCAGCGGAGAAAGAGGGTTAGCCTCTTTATACCATATGTTTTATAAATAAGGATGCTCACTTTTTTAATAGTTTGTCAGGCGTTATAAATTGGAAATACATATAGCTTTTCTGCAATACCATTTTAATAATTATTGCTCAAAAACTTTCTTTGTCTTTCCCTATCTCCACTTCTTAAGCACGATTCAATTTGTTCATTTATATAGGTTTTTATAGGAATCAACTTTATTCCCACATCTGATTTATTTGTGATTTCCAATAAGTTTCTCCATTCTGAAGCTTGAATGTCTCCAATAATTACATCTCCAGAATAAATTCCGCCATTTCCTCTCCACATTAACCTGCTAAAAGTTCCTTTATCTTGATTTAATGATATGAATAATAGAAAAATTTCTTCAAACAATTCTTTTCTTGTGTGTCTGATTAGATCAACAACAATTTGCATCTTTTTGTAATTGTTATTATTATTGATTACATATTGTCTAATGAAATTATCTGCTCTCAATGTATGTTCTTCTTTAAGATTTGTAAAGAAAACATTGCAGTAATGCTCCAAAATACCAAAGTATAAATCTTTCTCAATAACTAAGTCAAATACTTGGATAAGCGTATCTTCTATATTATCTATATTCCATACATAACTCATATTACTATGGTCGCCACTGAGGCTATGTCTTTCAGTGGAAGAATATAGGCTTTCAACAAACTCAATTAAGAAATTTTTATCAACTCTTAATATTTGCAAAAATCCTTGTCCTTGATAATCAAAATGATGTTGAATAAGATTTTGTTGGATATAAGCCTTTTTAATCAATTCAAAATCTTCTCCAAGATTTTCAAAATGTTTACTGAACAAATCCATCCAAACTTGTAATCTTGAACCTTCCCTCTCGTTCTTTTCAGTAATTAATTTTAAAATTAACTGAAATAGGTTTGGTCTAACTTTTAAAAATCGAACAAGACTGTCAAAATGAATTGTATTGGGTTTATTCATTTTTGAAATTGTATTAATTAATGAATCGGCTAGTTCATTAGTAATTAAAGGATCATCTATATAATCATAAAATGATAATTCCCAAAGCTCTTTATTTTCAAATTGTGATTTCTGAATAAGTTCCCAAATTTGATTTACAGAATCTTTAACTTTCAAATGATTTCTAAAGGTAACTCTTGGAACATAGTTAACTTGATTATCATTTTCAATTACTTTTTTTAACAAAAATAGGCCTATTTTTAGGTCTTTTGAGCAATTTTCATCAATAACAAAATCTAGTGCATTATTATAACTCCAATTATTTTCTGTTGAATTCTTAAGTAAAATGAAAGTATTATAAAAATCGTTGATTTCGTCCTCGCAGGATAAAATGAATGAACTTCTTATGTCCGCCTCTTTTAATCGGTCATATTCACGAAAATCTTCAAATTCATACATTTCCTTATCTCTAAATCTGCCCCAATCAATTTTCAAAAAAGCTAAATATGTTCCATTAACAAATTTGTTTGTTAAATTTGAAAATTCAGGTAAATCTAAATCGTTTCTTCTAAACCATCTTATTTGGTTTTGAACATATTTACAATGTTCAAAATTTTCATTAATTAAATGTTTATCAATTATATTAACTACAAATGGAATATCGAATAACATAATCTCTTTATTAACATCTGGATGAATTCTTGAATAATTTTTTAAAAGACTAAAAGCCAAACCTGGTCGAGAGTCAAAACTACTTTCTAAAGTATTCCAAATTTTAGTTCGGAATTCCTGAATAGTCTTATTGTTTGGAATGGGATATTGATAGTGAACAAAACTATTATTTCTTCCTCCCTTAAATTGCTGAAATTCATGAGAAAGAAAAGTCTTAGCAAGTTCGTAAAAGGATATAGAAAGTAACTCATCATTATTTTCAACACCTTTTATTAGAATGTCAAAAAGAGTTCTTTGTCTATAAAAGTTGGTGTATTCATCATCTCTATCAAAAATCAACAATTCTCTAATTTTATGTATTAATTCGGGTAATTTATCTGATTTACGTGATACATACTCAAATAACAATTCAATTGAATCCTTTAAATTCTTACTATTAAGACGAAAAAAATTCCCTAGTAATTCAATGATTTCATCTTTGTTATAATTGAACTGATTTGTTTTATAAAAAGTATCATATATAGTTTCTTCTGCTTTTGGAAATGTTTCTATTTGCTGATATGTAAACTCTAAAGTTTGGTCTTGTAAATAAAACCAAAATGAATTGAGAAAATCAAAAGATTTATTGCTATCAGAACTAATGTGTTGCCAATAATTTACCAAGTCAGGTTTAATTTTGTCCATTACATTTTGTGGGCCGAAAGTATTATTGGCAGGAATTATAGTATCTGTAAATCTATGTTTATAATTCTCAAAGTAGTTGTTTAAGAGATTACTGAATGAAAGTAAATTATCTTTGATAAATGCCTTATAAAAGAAAAAAGTCGCAAGATTTTGCTCTGGCACTTTCACGTGCTCAAATTGAATTTCCACCAACTCTAATTTGTCGAGAGTATCAATTATATCAATAAAATCATTATATGAAACATCGAACTCTTTTAAAATTAATTCCGTTACTTCTCTATTTTTATATGGAATGGTATAAAAAAAAGCAATTAGTCCAAGACATTTTATGTTTAATGGTTTTTCAAACTCGCCATCATCTTTGATGAAAGTTGAAAAATACTTTTCAAATAAATCAGATACATTATGAAGGGCATATAAATTTTGTTCTTGTTTAGCTAAAAATGATGTCATTATAGCTAATCTTGGATTTCCATCAGAAATTCTAACTATTTCTTTGTGGTAATCAGGGTTTAATATTTCAAATGGTTCAGCTTTTATTATGTCAATAATTTGTTCATCTGATAGTTTATACAAGTCTATTCGTTGAGTTGAAAATTCTTGACATTTTCTACCAATTTCTTGAAACGCATAATCCCTAACTGTAATTATTATCTTAAGTTTTCCCTTTCTATTGGCTTTGAAAAAACCTGTTATTTGTTCAAATGCATCAATTCTGTTTGCATCATCCACAAAAAGTATATAATTCTTGTCTACGTCAAAATATTGGTACAAATCGTCAAGTAGAGTATGACTTTTGTAAGAAACACAGTAAGCCTGAAAAGGATCGTTTTTTGATAAATAATTATTTATAGCTTCAAGTGCTAACTTTGTTTTTCCAACTCCTGGCGATCCTGTAAGAATTATAAAGTCGTGACTATCTATTGCATTATTTAATTCTTCGAGTTCTGTTTCTCTATGTAAAAATGTGTTGTTTAATGGCGTTGCAATACCTTTTGAAGCTCTATCATACTCCTTGATGAAGTTTTCTATTGAAACTATTTGACCAGTATCTAAAGGTAGTCCTAAATAATGATGAGCTAAATCTCTATGATTCAAGTGAAGTTCTAAAGCTAGTTCTTGTAGCATCAAATAACGAATTTTAATATCAGCTTTATAGGCCTGAGCAAGTGTATTTAATTCAGTTATTTGATTTTGGTCTATGTTCCAATTGAAACAAAGAATGATTTCTTGAATTTTTTCAACAGGAATTTTTGTCTTGATTGGATCAAAACAAGCTTCTATATCATTGGCAAGCTTGTTTTTTGTACTTGTATCAGTTGTTATTTCAGAGTACAAAAAATTTCCGTTAGGTAATTGGAAGAATGTATCAGGGGTTCCTTTTGTTGTCTTTTGTTTCCCTATTTGACTGCCTGTCCTAGAAATAGCTAAGTAATTATTATTTCTAATAGTTAAATAACTATCGCAAAGTTCTTGAAAGACAGTTCCGTTAATTTCTTTCAGTCGATTTTCTATTGTTTGCAGTCTACTCATATTAATTATTTATTTCGAACTTTGGTAAAAAACATCTCTTTTGTTTTTTTGAGTTAGCTTTTGTGTTGGGAAAAAAATATGTTGTTTTGGCGGCTAACATCTTTTCTCATGAAATACAACTATCTATTTTATGAAAAGATCTATAGTGATATTTCAGATTCAAACATATTAAAACTTTCTTTAATCCTATTACGGAAATCCGTAAACCCCTCAATATTTTGAGTCTATCTACTATTTCAACAAAAAAGTTAATGACTTCGGAGTAGTTTTCCTACCCTCTGCAAGAGCAAGTAATTTTGATGGTACGAATGTAACTTCAAGTGCCTAAAAATTCTATACTTTTATTGCTATGACACAACTAATTAATCTATTGATTATCAAACGTTATTAGCAGTGGTCGCATAATTATCGCATACTGGTCGCATAATTTTGCGCCTTTTTGATGCGAACAGTATGCTATCAAACTACTATCCTTGTTCCATCATTACATTTCACTATATTGACAGGCTGCTTTTTGTCTGTCTTTATCACTCTCTCTTATGTTTATGAAGATAATTGCCGATACTTTGGTAAATGTCTTTGGAAAATAGACTGAATGAGGTGCTGTAGAAGTTTGGAGTTGTAGATGGCTTTTATGCAATAAACAATTGATTAAAAGGACTTATTATATTTTTTCTTACTTTTACTTAATGACAAGTCTGTTGTTAAGTAAATACATTATCTCAAGAATTTTTTAATCTAAAAATGAATACCCCATCTTTACCTCTTCAAGTTACCCAAGCCACAGAGTTTCTTATCGATACTTTAGGGGAAACTCTTCAAGGGATTTACCTTTATGGTTCTTATGTAATGGGAGGATTACAGCATAAAAGTGATATTGATCTTTTTGTCCTTGTTAATCAAACTTTATCTCTAGAAATAAAGAAAGTACTCATAGAACAATTACTTGTACTATCAGGAGAAATTGACAATAACCAAGGTAAACGATATTTAGAAGTAACCATTATAAACCAATCAGAACTAAGTAGTTTAGAATTTCCTCTATATAGGGAATTTCAGTATGGTGAGTGGCTAAGAGAAGAATACACAAAAGGATACATTCCTGAGACTGTAAAGGATGAAGACCTTACTATCTTACTTAGAAAAGTAAGACTAAATAGCTTAACTCTATATGGAAAAGAAGCCACCGAAGTAATACCTACTATCTCCGATACGGTATTTAATAAGGCTATTTTATCCTCATTACCTAATTTAATAAAAGAAATAGAAGATGATGAAATAAATGTGATTCTTACACTTTGTAGAATGTATTATTCTGTTCAAACTGGGGAAGTAATCTCAAAAGACAAAGCAATAGATTATTTACTGCCTATTGCACCTGATGAGTTTAAACCTTTACTCCTTAATGCTAAAGCTGTTTATTTAGGAGAAAGCAATAATCTTCAAGATACAGATGTAGATTTATTACATCAGTTTAGTGCTTTTATGACAACATTAATAAAAACAAAAAATGAAATCAAATCACAAAACACCTGGTATTAACATGGGATTGATCTAATGGTGAATTAAGGTTAACTTTTTCTATTCCTCTAAAGCTAACTATATTGACTTTTATTCTTAATTTTATTCAATTAGAGCAAAGCCCAGACACGCTAGTGACAAGCGTAGAACCCAACACTGCGAAAAAATGAACAGAATAAACGAACTGACAAGAACGCGAGCCAGTAACAAGAGCTTTACAAAGTAGCGAGGGTTCTTCTAAATTCAAAACTTGTACTTCGTTTACCTATTTATAAAGTTGTAATGAGCTTGTTGTATTTAGAGCTATTTCAATGGTGTGCTGCGTACAGCTTAGAAAGAGTTCTTCTAATTTTTCTATACCTACGAGAAATAATAATATACTAAAAACCACTTCTGTATGGAGTATTATTCATTTCTTTTAAAAGAGAAGAAAAGTAGTAATAAAGATAATAAACTAACTACTAAACTAAGCATTTTCAGATTTCCTATATTATCTATTGTAAAGAAAGCAGGTGAATAAAATGATGTAATATTAAAAACCATGTGCCATAAAACACATAAACTTATGTTTTGAGTTTTATTATATATCCAGAATAAAAATATACTTGAGATAAATGGTATAATTAAAGGTATTTCACCAAAAATATGTGTTAAACTAAACACAAGAGAAATGAGAATAATAGAAACAACTCTCTTATGTTTCTCTGTCAAAAATCTAAACCAATATTTTCTATACAAAAGTTCTTCAATAACGGGACTTAGTACAAATAAACCAAACAAACTAAATGCAGAATATTCATAACGTTGTTGCATTACATAATTAAATTCATCTCCTCTAGCATAAATAGCATTACCTAAAAAAGCCAAAGAGATTGCCGTTACTATAAGTAAAGTACAATTCAATAAAGAGCACCTTATTTTTAAAAAGCTATTATAATCCTTATACTTAAATATAAATAGAGTAAGAATACTAATTGTAAAAACATCTATAACTTTAAAAACAAAACCTGCACCATAAATAGCTATAACAAAAAACAAAATAGTATAGATTATCAATAATAGTATACGGTTATACTTAGTTTCAAATTTCATATTCATATTTAAAGGTTTTTATAATGATATTTTATAAGTCCTACTGCCACTTCTGCAGAATAACTATACTCAGATATAATCTTTCATGGTAAAGCTTTTCAGCACCATAAGAGAATGGAAATCTATTAATAGAATTCATAATTCCATTGATTACAACTCCAACACTTATACCAATTAAAACAGAAATAACCTCTCCATTTGGACCTGCATAAAGTAACGGATTATTTAATACATATCCATATCTATGTGTTAGTATTGTCTTGCACAAAGTTATCAGGTAACCTATTTATGGAAGGTGCACTTTCGGTGCACAAGCACATAAAAAAAGCCCGATAACGAGTGTTATCGGGCTTTTCAGCGGAGAAAGAGGGATTCGAACCCCCGGACCTGTTACAGTCAACGGTTTTCAAGACCGCCGCATTCGACCACTCTGCCATTTCTCCAGTGGTCTGCATTACTTCCGTATTGCGAGTGCAAATGTAACACAAATATCCAAACCTCCAAACTTTCGAGATAAAATAATTGAAAGTTTTTTCAATGAAGCTCCTACTTCATAGCATAGCTGTAGAATAAAAAACTAAGTATCAGTCCTATACTCCCTTAACCGATTCGCTGTCTTCTAAAAACAAAAAAACTCCTAATAAGGAGTTTTTAGTATTATTTATCTTCAAAAAGCTTAACGACTAATTTATAACTTAAAGAATCTAGTCCATTAAGTGCTCCTTCAGAAGAGCTATTAGAAAGAACGATTAGACCTTTCTTTCTTACTGGGTCAAAAGCGACATAGTTAGAATATCCAGCATCTATACCTCTTGTGAAGTAAAGAGGCTCTCCAGAACCAAAAGGATACCCTATCTTCCATCCTAAACTAACCCAGTAATTAGGACTTACAATAAGAGTAGGCTTCTGTGTTAGCTGTAGTACCTTATCTTCACTATTAAATTGCGCTTGAATGAACTTCGTCAAATCTGCAGCTGTAGAGATCCCCCCACTAGATGGTAATAAAGCACCTACTTTGACTGGATATACTTCCTTTAGATTGACATTAATCCCTTTTACTACCTCACGCTTCTTTTTAGGCATGTATACGGTAGAGTTATGCATACCATATCTTGCGAATACTTTCTCTTCGATTAATTGATTAAAAGGCTTGTTATACACCTTACTCAAGGTATTACCTAGTATAGCATATCCTAAGAAAGAAAAACTCTGTCTCTTCTCTGGACTTATCGTATCTGTCTCTAGATTATGTTGCAAATAGTCTTCTAGCTGTGCACTAGTCAGATTAGTCAAATAATCATCCTCTACCTTTGGATCATTAGACTTTACCTCAGGCAGCATAGGTACTAACGAAGAATGATTAGCTAAAGCGATGAAGGGAAGCTTAATATTCTTATTAAAGCTAAAATCATAATACTTATTTACATCCGTAGTCATATCCAGACCTTGCTCTAGTACAGCATCCGCTAATACAGTAGAAGTAAATATCGTCATTACATTAGCCATAGAAAACTTACTATCTGTATTGTTCTCTACTTTCACTCCATCCCCTACTTTCTTAAAGCCGTGATATTCTACCTTATCATCATCAATGATAGCGATAGCATACTGTCCTTTATCAGGTAGGTTAACCGTTTCGTTTGCGATAATTTCTTCTACACTAGACTTCTTAAATGAATCATCTACAGGCTTAGGCATGTCTAATAGTCTAAATCCTACTACCTCCCCTGTATCATTCATCGCTAGATTAAGTAAAGCAACTTCATTATTCTCAAACTCAGTTTTAAACAACGCTAATTGATTATTATCTAAGCCGTAGAACTCCATACTCTTAATATTACCAAGTTTCTCTTTCATCTCTACAAAGAATAACTTAGCCTTAGCACTAGGCAACTCTTCTTTTAAAGATGGTGCGAAGTGACTGTAAATATCATCGTAATCATTGGTGTTGTAATCCTTTACAAAAGTATCTATTAAGGGTTTAAACTCTTTCTCTTGAGCGAAAGAACCAAAACTCATCAATAAACACATCGCTATGGAAATACTTAATCTCTTCATTTCTTAATTTTATTTTGCAAGGATAAATATATCAGTTATTATCCGATAAATATCTCCCTTTAACAAGAATAAAAGAAAAATAAAGAATTTCTTACTTCTTTTAAGTATAAGACAACAACCTCAATATAAAGCATCAAATCACAGCTCCCTTCAAAAAATACAATACCCCTATTCTCAGATAAAGAAACTCTATCTGAGTAGAAAATAGCCTATCTTTTTTTTTAAGTATATTCGCCCTAAATAAAAACAGAAAGACTATGACCAAAAGTGAAAAAGTAAAATTCGCTATGGAGACCTTAGACGCTCTTTATCCAGAAGTTCCTATTCCATTAGATCATAAAGACCCATATACTCTACTGATCGCTGTACTTCTATCAGCACAGTGTACAGACGAACGCGTAAATAAGATTACTCCTCTACTATTTGCTAAGGCTGATAATCCGTATGATATGGTCAAAATGACGGTAGAAGAAATACAAGATATCATCAGGCCTTGTGGATTATCTCCTATGAAGTCTAAAGGTATTTATGGACTATCACATATCTTAATTGATAAGTATAATGGAGAAGTTCCTCAAGATATGGCTGCATTAGAAGAATTGCCTGCTGTAGGTCATAAGACAGCTAGTGTTGTTATGTCTCAGGCATTTGGAGTACCTGCTTTTCCTGTAGATACCCATATTCATAGATTAATGTATCGTTGGAATTTCTCTAATGGAAAAAGTGTAGAACAGACAGAAAGAGATGCTAAACGTTTATTTCCAGAGGACAAATGGAATCTACTTCATTTACAACTCGTATGGTATGGAAGACAATACTCTCCTGCACGTGGCTGGAATCTAGAACTAGATATTATAACGAGTGTGATAGGTAGAAAAACGGTTATCAATGAATACTATAAAAAGAAAGAAAAAAAAGAAAAGAAATAACACTTCTAATCCTAGCACATCAGTGTAAGATAGTATAGAGAGGTATCAAAAAGCAAAAAAAGAGGTTAAGTATAATGACTTAACCTCTTTTTTTTAATTCTCTTTCGAGTAAAGCGATAGATTATTGATTAACCCGTTTAGCCTAACTAGGCTCAATCCTTTAGAGTAACTCAAAAGGAATTTAATGGTTTCTTCTTTGGGTAAACTAAATGAACTAGTTTTCGTTGTGTAATTTTTCTTCATATGTGGCGCGTTTTGTTGTTTATACAATAATAACGACAAAACGCTTTACATATTATATCTCTGTCAAAATAATATTTTTTTCGTCAATTAATTTTCTTAAATTAAGCAGTGCATATCGCATTCTTCCCAGAGCAGTATTAATACTTACATCTGTCAACTCTGCTATCTCCTTGAAGCTCAAGTCTTGATACATACGCATCGTGATCACTTGACGTTGATCTTCTGGTAATTCTTTTAACAATAAATGTAGATCTGACTCTATCTGTTGTTGGATGATATCTCCTTCTACTGTATTAGAATCATCTTTTAGAAATGAAAAGATAGGCAATTCCTCAGAATCATATTGAAACTGTACACGCTTCTCTCTTCGGTAATGATCCATTACTAAATTATGAGCAATACGGATAACCCAAGGTAGAAACTTACCTTCTTCATTATATCGACCCGATTTAAGGGTATTAATTACTTTTATGAATGTATCTTGGAAAATGTCATTTGCTAACTCAGCATCTGATACTTTAGAAAAGATAAAACCATAGATCTTAGACTGGTGTCTTTTGATCAAAACCTCTAACGCCTCTTCACCACCTGCAATATATAATGTTACAAGGGTTGCATCAGGCATATTTATATATACCATACCAAATTTCTTTTTTAAAACTGTAAATAGATTTTTATAAAGTAATTTTGTATTATAGGCTTTGATTTTTATCGTTTAACGAGACAAATATATAAAATTATATTTGTTAAAATAAATAAAAAATAAAAGTTTTTTTTAGAACCTCAATCAACAAACGTTATCATATCTCATCATTTAGCCGGAAAACAATAAAATTCACATCTCTTAAATTTATCTAAATGAAATAATCACAATATTAGGCTGGAATAGATGTAGAAAACACAATTATATTTATGTATCGAACCTTTACATTTTTATAATACGGCCTCCCTTTTGCTCCCATGTGGTATTTCATCCTTATTCCTGTCAGCTCTTAATCTCGTTTGTGTCGTGTTCCCAAGAGATACCCTAGAAGCGACTTTTTGGGAACAACTCGAAAACAAAATAGGATAACCACAGCGTCCAAACAAGAGGCACGTTAGATCAACACTAGCTTTCTCTTTAAAACAACTACTCCCTTCTACCCCCATTTACTCCTATTTACTCCACTTTTTGACTTTCTATTATATCCACTTTCTAGTTCTTTCTATATTTAGACCTCTGATCGTTCTTCCATCCTACTCTTTATACAAGGTGATAATGCGAAATATTATAGCATATTCAGCATTTTGCACAAGATTATACCTTGCAGAGTTTTAGTGGAATTAAAGAAAGCATTATCTTTGTTTATTAAACCTTTATAGGCTACATGAAAAAAATAGATTTCTCCAATATAGATCCAAAAAAGAATATTATCATCAAGGGCGCTCAGCTACACAATCTAAAAGATTTAGACGTTGTCATCCCTCGTAATAATCTTGTTGTTATAACAGGGTTGTCTGGTTCTGGTAAGTCCAGTTTAGCCTTTGACACCTTATATGCAGAAGGACAAAGACGTTATGTAGAGAGCTTATCTTCTTATGCTAGACAATTCTTAGGACGTATTAACAAACCTAAAGTAGAATACATAAAAGGAATTGCTCCTGCGATTGCGATTGAACAAAAAGTAAACACTAGCAATGCTCGTTCTACAGTAGGTACCTCTACTGAGGTATATGATTACATCAAATTACTGTACGCACGTATCGGAAAGACCTTCTCGCCTATCTCAGGAGAGGAAGTAAAGAAGGATACTGTAAGTGATGTATTAGACTATGTTAAGAGCTTAGCTATTGGAGCCAAATTATTATTGCTTGCTCCTATTGATTTAGGAGAAGACAGAGAGCTTTATGAGCACCTTAATGTCCTTCTTCAGCAGGGATATGCTAGAATATTAGTGCATGGAGAGACTTTGCGTTTAGATCAATATATAAATGACAATACAGAAGATATCGTTAATCAAGTAGATGCCACTCAGGTTTATCTAGTTGTAGACCGTATCGTAGTCAGTGATGATGAAGATTTCTTTAACCGCCTAGGAGACTCTGTAGAAACAGCTTTCTTCGAAGGAAAAGGATACTGCTATATAGAGGATCTTAAAGATAAAAAACGCAAAGAATTCAGCAACAACTTTGCCTTAGATGGGGAAGTTTTTCTTGAACCTAATGTACACTTATTTAGCTTTAACAATCCTTATGGAGCTTGTCCATCCTGTGATGGATATGGTAATATCATCGGTATTGACGAAGAACTAGTCATTCCTAATACAGGGCTTTCTATATATGAGAATGCGGTCTTCCCTTGGAGAGGAGAGTCGATGAGCTGGTATAGAGATCAACTGGTTAACAATGCTTATAAATTTGACTTCCCTATTCACAAACCTTACTTTGAGTTAACAGAAGAGCAAAAAGCATTGGTATGGGAAGGAAACTCGTTCTTTACAGGACTTAATGACTTCTTTAAAGAATTAGAAGACAAAAACTATAAAATTCAGAATCGCGTCCTTTTATCTCGTTATAGAGGAAAAACAAAATGTCCTACATGTAAAGGAAAAAGACTGCGCAAAGAAGCGAGCTATGTAAAAGTAGGTAACAGAACAGTAAGCGAGCTGGTAGACTTACCGATCAAGCATTTGATTACCTTCTTTAAAGATTTAAAACTAAATGAATACGAAGCCAAAGTAGCACAACGCTTATTAATCGAAATCAACAACAGACTTGGCTTTCTAAGTAATGTAGGACTTGATTACCTAACATTAAATAGAAACTCTGCTACGCTATCTGGTGGAGAATCTCAGCGTATTAACTTAGCTACTTCATTAGGAAGTAGTTTAGTGGGGTCAATGTATATCTTAGACGAACCAAGTATAGGATTGCACCCTAAGGATACAGAAAAGTTAATCGATGTACTGAATAACCTTAAACAACTAGGGAATACAGTTATCGTGGTAGAACACGATGAAGACATCATGAAATCAGCTGATCAGATTATAGACATCGGTCCTGAAGCTGGTAGCTATGGAGGACAACTGGTAGCTCAAGGAGATTACAATACTATTTTAAAAGCAAACTCTCTAACAGGGAAATACCTTAGTGGTGCTCTTGAAATAGCTGTTCCTAAAAAACGCAGAGGGTACAAACACTTTATCGAAATAGTAGGCGCTAGAGAAAACAATCTAAAAAATATAGACGTTACATTCCCACTAGACTGTCTAACAGTGATCACTGGAGTATCTGGTAGTGGTAAGAGTACCTTAGTCAAAAAAATATTATTCCCTGCACTACAGAAAAAACTAACAGGACTTAGCGATAAACCTGGTCAGTTTACAGAGATGAAAGGGGAATTTGGTGGTATTAAATCAATAGAATATGTAGATCAGAATCCAATCGGAAGAAGTTCTAGATCTAATCCTGTAACCTATATCAAAGCCTACGATGATATTAGAGATTTATACTCTAAACAACAGTTATCAAAGCTAAGAGGTTACCAACCTAAGCATTTCTCGTTTAACGTAGATGGTGGGAGATGTGAAACTTGTAAAGGAGAAGGAACTGTAACAGTAGAGATGCAGTTTATGGCAGACGTTCACTTAGAATGTGAAACTTGTCATGGCAAGCGCTTTAAAAAAGAAATATTAGAAGTTAATTTTGAAGGGAAGAATATCGATGACTTACTGACCATGACGATAGATGATGCCTTAATGTTCTTCCAACAACATAAGCAAACTAAGATTGCACAAAAACTACAACCCCTACACGATGTAGGACTAGGCTATGTGCAGTTAGGGCAGTCTTCTTCTACCCTATCAGGTGGAGAAGCACAGCGAATCAAACTTGCTTCTTTCTTATTAGCCGGTACAACCAGAGACAAGGTATTATTTGTTTTTGATGAGCCTACAACAGGATTGCACTTCCACGATATTCAAAAGCTATTAAAGTCATTTGAAGCTTTAATTGAAAAAGGGCATTCTATTATTGTGATTGAGCACAACCTTGATTTAATCAAATGTGCTGATTACATCATAGATATCGGGCCTGAAGGAGGAGAAAATGGAGGGCAATTAGTTGCTTTTGGAACACCTGAAGAAATTGTAAAAAACAAAGCTTCACTAACAGGAAAGTACCTAAAAGAAAAACTTAAGTAATCCATTGGATAATTACGAATTACGACTATATACCTCATAAGAAAAAGGCTGTATCAAATAATGATACAGCCTTTTTTAATTGTTTCAGCTCAGGTTCCGCTAACAACGTGCAATAAAAAAGGTAACCTCGAAATTCAAAATTACCTTTGTCATAATTATAATATCATGTGATATAAGCCCCTCATATTGAAGGTTAATCACTCCTATTTTTTAATTCTTAATTACTTTAACTAGTTTCTCAGTCAATCTTTTTCTACTGAAATACTGCAGTCCCATAGCGAATACTTTTAATTGATTCTGTTGATACTGTTCGAAGTATTCTAATAGAATATCTCTCACCTTATCTTTTTCAGAATACAACACTACTTTTCCAGTATTTGTTTCTTTGATAATATCGAAGAAATCAGAATCCTCAGGCCCTATCCCTAATATTGGGCGTTCTGATGCCATATACTCAAATAACTTACCAGGAATAATCGCTTTAGTATCTTCTGAATCTATTTCTACTAATAACAGTACTTGTGAAGCACGCATTTGTCTCAATGCCTCTACATTATCTACATAACCATGATTAACAACACAATCCTCTAGTCTAAACTCTTTTATGGTATCTAATACTTCACTACTTACCTTTCCTACTAGTTTTAGTTGAAAAGCATCTTTAAATGCCTTATTCTCTTTTCGCAATTCTGAGATAGCTTTCCATAAAATTCTAGGATTTCTATCAGATAAAAACGAGCCAATATGTGCTAAAGTAAATTTCTCGTCTAGAGGTACTTTTCCAAGGTTCGTAATATCATAACCGTTTGTAATCACTGTTATAGGTTTATCCGTTTTAGTCTGGAACTCCTTTTTAGTTGTTTTACTAGTGACGATAATTTGATCTGCTTTATTTAGAACTTCTTTCTCTAATTCTAAATGCTTAGTTGCACTAGACTGATTTAGTTTTAATTCTTTATGATACCCTATAGTCGTCCATGGATCTCTAAAATCAGCTATCCATTGGATGTTTAATTGCTCTTTAAGAGCCATTCCTATCAAATGCATACTATGAGGAGGCCCTGTCGTAATAATGGTCTCTATATCCTTGTTTTCCTTTAAGTACTTAGACAAATAAGCCACAGAAGGTTTCACCCAGCTCACTCTAGCATCAGGAATAAAAAAGTTTCCTCTCACCCAAAGCAATAGTTTATCCGTGAATGATTGTTTCTTCTTATCTGGAATAATTCCCGCACTTAAAGTATCTGTATTCTTACCACTTACTAATTTAGCCTTGCTATAAGGTTCACTAATAGGCTGTCTAAGAATCGTTATTTCAGAGCTTACCTCCTGCTCATTACTAGAATCTAATAATGGATAACTTGGATTTTCAGGTATATATACTATAGGTTCAATATCAAAGCTTGGTAAATATTTGACAAACTTTAACCAACGTTGTACTCCTGGTCCTCCTGCTGGAGGCCAATAATAACTTATGATTAAAACTTTTTTCTTTGGCATATTCATACTACATTTTGTTTTTTTGTGAAATCGTTTTTCTGTGAAACCGTGAAATCGTGAAGGTGTAAAGTCGTTTAGTCTACTTTATCTATTGTTAGTCTATCTCGTCTTCTAAGTACATTATGACCATAGATCAAGGTTGTAAACCATCAACTGTAAACCGTAAACTGTAAACCATCAACTGTAAACCGTAAACTGTAAACCATCAACTGTAAATCGTAAACTGTAAACCGTAAATCATCAACTGTAAACCATCAACTGTAAACCATCAACTGTAAACCATCAACTGTAAACCATCAACTGTAAA
>NZ_JBBPHJ010000013.1:0-116620 GCF_038039665.1 Myroides sp. C4067 | reverse complement strand
GCTAGCGCAGATGGTACTGCTAACCAGTGGGAGAGTATGTCGCCGCCTTTCTTTATAGAATCCCCAATCTCGTATGAGGTTGGGGATTTTTTTGTTTATATGTGTTTTATAATTGTGCTAATCCTTTAGGTTTTCGAAGGGATCATCTGTATATATTTACTATTTGTTAATTTTAGTGTAGTGTTAGTTGTTAATATGTTCATAAAGATTAAATAATCTAGGAAAAGGGTGAAGACACTGTATTTTCTAGTGAAGAGTAATAAATGTGACATTTTATGCATTATATTTGCATTTAGAAAAATTGTAATAATAGCTACCTAAAGAAAATCGTATGAATAATGCGCTGAAAAGACAGTTAAAGCGTGATACACCTAGGGGTATCATATTTGTAATAGACTTGTTGATTGTCTTGTTTACCTATTTTATATCTAACCTTTTGTTAACTAATTTTTTTGGTAATTTCTCTATCGAATTAATGTTAAAGAGAATACCTGTATTATTAGTTTGTTATATTGTTAGTTTTTTGATATTTAAACCTTTTAAAGGGGTTATTAGACAAACAAGTATAAAAGATATTGAGACTATTTTTACTTCTTGTCTGTTTTCAGGAGCAATCATGATGATTGTTAGTTCATTGCAACGTAATGAGTTTCTAGGGACTAGTTTTGAGCCTTATTTAAGATATTCCTATTCTTTTGTATTACTCCATTTATTCTTTACATCTGCGATGCTTATTTTGGCTCGTTTGTTTTATAGTCAATTTTATCGTAGTTATGTATTAGATGTTAGAAATCATAAACGCGTGATTATCTATGGTGCTGGAGATTCTGGTATTATTACTGTTGGTGCACTGCAAGGAGATACAAAAGTTAGAACACATATAGTAGCTTTTGTGGATGACAATAATAGTAAATCTGGAAATAGACTAGGAGGTTACAGAATTTATAATCCTTCTATTCTTGATGAGACTTATGTTACTAGTAATCGTATAGATGAAATTATTATCTCAATTCAAAATATCACTAGAGAAAGATTAAATGATATATCAGAGGTATTAGAGAAACTTCCTGTAAAGATTAAAATAATTCCACCAGCAACAGATTGGTTAGATGGTTCATATACAAATAAGCAAATTAAAGAGTTAAAGATTGATGATTTACTTGGACGTAAAGCAATACAATTAGATAACCCTATTATTGGTAAAGAGATTGATGATAAAGTAGTATTGATTACTGGAGCAGCTGGGTCTATAGGTAGTGAAATAGCTAGACAAGTAGCTCGATTTAATTTTAAGAAACTTATATTAGTAGATCATGCTGAATCTCCTTTATATGATGTGCAACAGACTATGGTTTCTAATAAATGTAATGACATTATCTATGTTGTTGGGAATATTAGGGATACAAAGAAGATGGAATCTTTATTTGAACTTTATAGACCTAATTTAGTATATCACGCAGCGGCTTATAAGCATGTTCCTCTAATGGAATCATTCCCTTATGAAGCTATTCATACCAATGTAAAGGGGACTAAAGTGATTGCAGACTTATCAGTTCAATTTGGAGTATCAAAGTTTGTAATGGTTTCTACAGATAAAGCTGTAAATCCTACTAACGTTATGGGAGCAACTAAGCGTGCTGCTGAACTATATGTATCTACATTAAAAGATAATGGTATTACAAGTTTTATAGTAACTCGTTTTGGGAATGTTCTTGGTTCTAATGGATCTGTGATTCCATTGTTTAAACGTCAGATAGATGCTGGAGGACCATTAACAGTAACGCATCAAGATATTACTCGTTTCTTTATGACAATTCCTGAAGCTTGTCAATTAGTATTAGAAGCTTCAATTATGGGGAATGGAGGAGAAATCTTTGTTTTCGATATGGGAAAATCTATGAAGATATTTGACTTGGCTAAACGTATGATACGACTGAGTGGTTATAGTTATCCTGAAGACATCGACATTAAGATTACAGGTCTGAGACCAGGAGAGAAGATCTTCGAAGAGTTACTCGCTAATGATGAGAATACGGTGAAGACACATCATGAAAAGATAATGATTGCAAAAGTACGTAATCAAGATTTAGATGTGGTAAAAGCGAATCTAGAGATGATGTGTAACTATGTGTGTGAGAATGAGGGACAGGATGATGTAGAGTACTTAGTGAAACAATTAAAGATAATCGTTCCAGAATTTAAATCTCAGAATTCAAGATTTGAATGCTTAGATGAAGAAATAGAAAAATGTTCAGTTAGCTAACTGAACATTTTTTTTGTGTTATATGCTAAATCTGTAATCTCAGTAGGAAAATCATTTAATTCTAATATTTTGATTGCATTAGTTGTTTGTGGTTGACCTAGCTTTAATTTGTAGTCAAAATGTAACTCATTGTTGACAATACTTTCTTGTAAGTATTGACATTGATAACCTTCTTTTTCTAGTAGCTCAATGAGTTCGATATCATGTGTAGATACTATAACTATATCTTTCTCTTTATTTAGATATTTAAGTATAGCATACGCAGCGGAGATTCTTTCTTTTGTATTAGTTCCTTTTAGTATTTCGTCTAATACATATAATTGTGGATTTGTAGTATTTGATTGTATTATGAAGTGCTTTATTTGTTTTACTTCTTGTAGGTAATAACTAGTGTCATTATGTAAGTCATCTGTTATTCGGATAGAACTGTTGATTTGGTAAAAGTTAGCTTTATATGATGTAGCGAATACATACCCTATTGTTTGAGCTAATATTGTATTTAAGGTCAATGCTCTTATGAATGTAGTTTTACCTGCCATATTAGAACCTGTTAGTAGCAGGCTTTTATTTTCTAAATGTATTGTATTACTTACACAATTTTCGATTAATGGATGGATTAGGTTTTCTATTTGTATTTCTTTGCTATTGTGGAATACAGGTTGACATAGTCGATTATTTGTTTGTAGAGAAGCTATTGAGATTGCTGTATCTATCTTTGCAATTGTTTCAAAAGAAGTTTTTAGCTCTTCTTTAGCATGTTGTGCTCTTAAAAGAAAAGATTCGAAGGTTATAACTTCGATATTAAGCATTATTTTTAGTAGTTCTATAGGGAACATTACTAATGTAGTTATCTCATCTTTAATAGCGCTGTCTGATGTGAAAAAATAGGTTAGTGTATTTAATTTGCGCAGTGTAGGTATAGCTTTTTTTGTTTCGGTAAAATTATATGCTGTAGATAACTTTTGCATCTTTAGTAACTGACTAGTTGAATTAAGAATATGTTTAAAGTTTTGTGTAGCACTTAGCTGATCATATTGCGCTTATTTATTTTTATAATGTAAGACCAAGTTGACACTAAATACCGGAAGTAATACTAGTATCCAGATTAAACTATGTAAACTTAATAGTAAAGAACTAATTGTAATGATATTCAATACATAAGCTAGTTTTAGTTTGAAACGGTTTATTGTGATGTTATGGGTGAATAGAGTGTGATAGTAGTATATACTTCTATTCGTTAAGGTACTTAGTAGCATTTGTACTTTTAATCTTTCATCACTGTCAGTTCTGAAGAAATTAATTGTTTGATCAAGGTCTCTTACTTCTTCTGGTGACTTAATCGTGTGCAGTTTGTGATATAAGTATTGTTGTCCTATTAAGGAGTGTGTTCTGTCTAGATAAGTAAACGTATCGTCTAAATCAAGATCTTGATTAATAGTTTTGCTAATTGTTTGATACGATGTATTATGACCTAATGCGTGATGGTATGATGCTATTTTGTCAAAATTAAAATCAGTTAATCCTTTTGGATGTCCCCAGCTTTCTTTTAATTTTTGAAGTTGAGCATTCCTTTTGTTTCTATTTCTTTTTTTATCAAAAAGAATATATAGTATCAGTAATATAAATACACCTAGAATCCAGTTCATAATTTTGGTTTAGTTAAGTAAATATAAACCAATTCTAGTAATGTGTATAAGAGAGGATTCTTCTTATAGGAAAATATAAAAAAAAGAGACTACCAACAGCAGTCTCTTTATATGAATTGGATAAGAATATTACAAGCTAAATTTAGCTTTGATATCTTCTACTCTGTCTAATTTTTCCCAAGTGAATAATTCTACTTCTACTTCTTTAGTTTCTCCACCAGGTCTAGTGAATACTTTTTTTACTACTTGAGGTTTGCGTCCCATATGTCCATAAGCAGCAGTCTCGCTATAGATAGGGTTTCTTAGTTTAAGACTAGTTTCAATGAAGTATGGTCTTAGGTCAAATAACTCACTAACTTTTTTAGCGATTTCACCATCAGTTAGATTAACATTGCTTGTTCCGTAAGTATTGATGTATAAACCTGTTGGTTTAGCAACTCCAATAGCATAAGAAACTTGAACTAATACTTCATCAGCAACACCTGCCGCCACTAGGTTCTTAGCGATATGTCTAGTTGCGTAAGCTGCACTACGGTCTACTTTACTAGGGTCTTTACCAGAGAAAGCACCTCCACCGTGAGCACCTTTACCACCATAAGTATCTACGATAATCTTACGACCTGTCAATCCTGTATCTCCATGAGGACCTCCAATAACGAATACACCTGTTGGATTGATTAAGTACTCTATTTCTTCATTATTCTCAAATAAATATTTGTATTGAGGATATTTATTTAAAAGACGAGTAATTAAGATCTCTTTGATGTCTTTCTCTATTCGTGCTTGCATTGCTTTCTCAGCAACTTCTTTAGCTTGAGCAGAGTTATCCGTTGGTTGAACGAAATCATCATGTTGAGTAGAAAGTACGATAGTAACAATTCTGATAGGAGTATTGTTATCATCATATTCTAATGTAACTTGACTTTTCGCATCTGGTCTTAAATAAGTAACTTCCGTATTTTCTCTACGGATAGCTGCTAATTCTTGTAGCAATTTATGAGAAAGGTCTAATGCTAGAGGCATATAGTCTTCAGTCTCTTTAGTTGCATAACCAAACATCATCCCTTGGTCACCAGCTCCTTGTTCTTCTGGACTCTTTCTGTCTACTCCTTGGTTGATGTCAGCAGACTGTTCGTGGATAGCAGATAAGATACCACATGAGTTAGCGTCAAACATATATTCACTCTTAGTGTAACCAATACGTTTGATTACCTCTCTAGCGATTTGTTGTACGTCTAAGTATGTTTTAGATTTAACTTCACCAGCTAAAACTACTTGTCCTGTTGTTACTAAAGTTTCACAAGCCACTTTAGAATCTTGATCGAACGCTAAAAAGTTATCGATTAAAGCATCAGAGATTTGATCAGCAATTTTATCTGGATGTCCTTCACTAACTGATTCAGATGTAAAGTAATAAGCCATAATAATTGTTTTTTTAAGATTTTAAAAATAGAGGAAATGGCTAAAGGGGAAGTATGAATTTCTGCTTTAGCATTTTTTACCGAGGTTGCAATCAGTACAAATTTTTCCTCCTGTTATTTATGGTGCAAATGTATTAACTATTTTGGTAATCAAACAAATATTTTTGTAATTTATATTTATGTTAACGATTGATGGTGTTTGTAAATAGATGAAATTTAAATGCTTATCGATAAGAACTGATTTGAAGACCTACTAATTTTATATCTCTGTATGGTTCATCTCTTTTTAACTCTTTTACATTGAAGAGTAAGATAAAGGTTGAGATATTAATTGTTAATTATTGTTTATGAATTATAGTATTAATAAAAATTACTTCAAAAAATAATAATACGTTATATTTTATTGATTGTTTTGTATTTTTGCTATCAGTTTACAACTTAAATAAACAACAATCGAATGAGACTACACAACATAGAAGACCAAAAATTAGTTACACCAAAATTAGCTTTAGATTTCTTAGTGGAAGGAAATAAGCGTTTTGTAGAAAACTTAAAAGCACATAGTAATCTGTTAGAACAAGTAAACTCTACTAAAGAAGGACAGTTTCCATTCGCTATTATATTGAGTTGTATTGACAGCCGTACATCTGCTGAGTTAATCTTTGACCAAGGATTAGGTGATATCTTTAGTGCTCGTATTGCTGGTAATGTATTGAATGAAGATATTATTGGTTCTATGGAATTTGCATGTAAATTAGCAGGTAGTAAACTTATCATGGTTTTAGGACATTCACATTGTGGAGCTATTACTGGAGCTTGTAAAGGTGCAAAATTAGGGCATTTAACTAATTTATTAGCTAAAGTAGAACCTTCAATAGAGTATGTAAAAGAGAATAATAATAACCTTGATATAGAATCGAAAGAAGCAGTTGATTTAGTTGCTTATCACAACGTAGATCATACTATTGACCATATCTTAAGTAAAAGTACTGTTCTGAGTGAAATGTATCAAGCAGGTGAGATAGGAATCGTAGGGGCTTTTTATAAAGTAGAAACAGGTGAAGTGAACATTGTAAAAGAAATGTTTGTAGAGAAAAAATAAGACTATGGCACATAGTGATTTTTATAAGAAGATTCTAGAGCGCAATAAGCAATGGGTAGAGGAGAGACTAACTGTAAATCCTAATTACTTCAAAAGACTTAGCGAAAAACAAACACCCCCTGTATTATGGATAGGGTGTTCTGATAGTAGAGTACCAGCTAACGAAATTATAGGAGCAGAACCAGGTGATGTTTTTGTACATCGTAATATTGCGAATATGGTAATACACTCTGACATGAATATGTTGAGTGTTCTAGATTACGCTGTTAATATTCTGAAGATTAAAGATATCATTGTTTGTGGTCACTATGGATGCGGTGGGGTACTAGCTGCAATGAAGAATGAGTCTTACGGTCTGATCGATAACTGGATTAGACATATCAAGACTGTCTATAGATTACACAATGTAGAGTTAGATCAGATAGATGATGAAGTACAACGATTTAATCGTTTTGTAGAGCTAAATGTACAAGAGCAAGTGTATGATTTAGCAAAAACATCAATCGTACAAGAAGCTTGGTCTCGCAATCAAGAACTTGGAATACACGGATGGGTATACGGTCTTAACTCTGGTTATGTAACAGATTTAAATGTAAACTTGATGAGTAATCAAGATCTAGACGAAGTATACCAACTTCGATTTAGAAAGATATAGTTTATATTCGTTACTGCTCTGTATTTTCATTAAATGAAGAGGGGAGTAATGATGGGATAAACTTTAATAAAATAGGTAATAATATGCCTCCTCCAGGTAAAATAAAGATAGCAAGAGAAGGGATGGTTTTAATAACTTCTATAGTTTGTTTTTTGACCATCTTTTTTTCTTCTTTATTTAAATCTCTATGTGTAGAATCCACTAATAACTTCATTAGTTGGGTGTTCTTCTGTAATTCATTTACTAGCCTAGTTTTGTTTCGCGTTAGTAATAGCTCGATATAGCTTGTAGAGTTTTTGATTACATTATCAAATAAGTTGCTTGATTTGTAATAATGGTAATCATATTTATTTTTAACCAATACTATCGAAAAGTAAAATATACTCTCTTCTATCATCGTCTGTGAATAAGGAATAGACAAGAATGGCTCTTCCTCGAAGTTAGGTAGTATAATTTCTTGTACATCGTTTTTCCATGAGTTACATACGATGTAGTCTATCATAAAGTTTGCCTCGAAGCTACTGATAGGAGTATTCGGTTTTATAGAATCAATAGCTGCGCTGTTATTAGTTTTGTCTAAAAAGTCTATTAGTTGTAGGTCTTTTTTGCTTAACTCCTCTTTATTTCTTTTAACAGATAATGTTATTTCTTTTAATTGTTCTACCGTGTGTTGTATAAAGATTGTCGGATCTGTTTTTTCATTGATATAAGCCTCGAATGCTAGTATATCAATGAATAATAGAATCATATTTAGTACAAAATCATTGTTTTTTGATTGAGAAAAGAAATGTTCTTTACATCTGATAGAAAAGATATTTTCTAGTTTGTTATAAGGGTTTTTTTCTTCAAAGAATGAAGAGAATATATTGCTCTTATGAGGAATGAATACTTCGTAAAACTCTATGAGCTTATCGATGAAATTCTGTTGATTATCCCCATTGTTATATATATAATAAATCTTTTCTAAAAGCTGTAAGTAGCAGATCTTAGAAAGTTCTTCTTGTGTGTATTTAAAGTTTTTATAAATACTTGGTAATTCATCAATATCAATTATTCCATAACTGAATCCTATTCTTCTAATCTGTGTTGAAATCTCATGACAATTCTGAGTAGAGAAGATTTGATAGTCTAGGTGTTCTGTAAAGTATTTTTTGATCCAGCCGTTAGTAGATGGGTTCATAGCTTGTATTGATTTAAAAGAATAAAAGTGGTGATGGTTAGATCACCACTTTTTTATAATATTACCATTTTACTTGTTTTTCTATCGCTTTAATCATCTCTGAAGCAATATCTTTATTTGTAGCACCTTCTATTCCTTCTAATCCAGGAGAAGAGTTTACTTCTAGTAGAAGAGGGCCTTTAGCAGAGCGAATAATATCTACTCCAGCTACTTTTAGGTTCATAGCTTTAGCAGCTTTGATTGCTATCTTTTTCTCTTCTGGTGTTACTTTGATTACAGATGCTGTACCACCTAAGTGAATATTAGCTCTAAACTCACCAGGTAGGGCTTCGCGTTGTATAGCTGCTACAACTTTTCCGTCTACCACGAAGCAACGTATATCCTTACCATTCGCCTCTTTAATAAACTCTTGAACTAAGATGTTTGCATTAAGACTTTTGAATGCATTGATCACACTTTCTGCTGCTTTTTTCGTTTCTGCTAGTACTACACCTTTACCTTGTGTTCCTTCTAATAATTTGACAATAAGAGGACTTCCTCCCACCATCTTTATTAAATCATTAGTGTCTAAAGGCGAGTTAGCAAAACCAGTAGTAGGAATGTCTACACCGTTATTTAATAATAACTGAAGAGAAAACAGTTTGTCTCTTGATTGTGCTATCGCTGCAGCACTATTTAAACTATATACTTTAAGAGATTCGAAATGTCTAGTTAACGCACATCCATAATAGGTCATACTTGGTCGTATACGAGGTATCACTGCGTCAAAATCATTTAGAACTCGCCCACCTCGATAGTGTATCTCTGGTTGGTTAGCATCTAGTTTCATATAACAGTATTTCAGATTTAAGAAGTGCATTTCGTGACCTCTTAATTCTCCTGCTTCTATAATTCTTTTATTGCTGTATAGTTCTGGGTTACTAGCTAATAATCCTATACGCAGACCTTTCTTCTCTGTTTTTGGTTTAGTATAGTATTCTTCTAGTTTTTCTGTTGTTGGTTGACCTAGTAAGAAGTGCTTTTCAGGATCTACTAACACACGTCCTCCCATAGCTTCTCTTCCTAGTAGCATTCTATATCCCATAGAATCTCTATTAGTCAAAGTCAGTTCTATCACCCAGTTTGTATCCGCAATGGATATTTCTGTTTGGATTACGTATCTAGATTCTCTAGAGCCACTAGAGCTCTTCACGATTCTTTTATCTATTACCTTAGATTCACAGTGGATAACAGTTTTTCCATTGTTTTGCAGAGGATTGACATCAAATTTGACCCACTTTTCTCCCTCTTTTTCAAAAGGAACAATGTTTATAGCATGTAACGCAGATGTCTTAGCACCCGAGTCAACACGCGCTTTAATAGCAGGGATATTTAAAGTAGAAAAAGAACACCATTCTTCACTACCAACAATAACTTTGTCTAACATATATTAATAATAATCTAATGCGAATGTAGTGTATTAAAGATAATGCTTTTACACGAGATAGAAAAAAAAGTAAAATTTAATGATTTTACAACATATTGATGCTGGTTTAGAGAGAATATGTGACAAAAAAGCTTGTTAAGTGTTTGATTGTTTATGTTTTATAATAAAATATGGATCGTAGTTAGAGTTGTAAGGTGCTAAGAGTGGAATAAAATAATCCAATCAAAAGGTAAAAGAGTAGGTGTGTTGTAGTGTAATAGCTTGGATTTAAGAAGATAAAATATAAGGACTTAGCTTGCACTTTCTTGAGGTTTGCTAGGGGTATCCTTGGGGTTTACTAGGCAAAAAGCGGGTTTTGTCGAAGGAATGTCCTAGAATACTCCTAGAAACCCTAAAGCAACTTAGAGCAAAATAAAGAAAAGTAGGGTGTAGAAGGGAAGAAGAATAGGAGATGTGAGGGAATAAAAAAAGAGGATATCCTTTAAGGATATCCTCTTTTTATTGACTTCTTCTTGAGAGAAGAATGTTTATTATTTTGCTATAATTGCTATTTCTAATGCATCCTTAGCTTCGTTAAGTTTCATCTCGATACTGTCACCTAACGTTATTTTTGAATTTACAATCTCCTCTGCTAGAGGATCTTCTATATACTTCTGAATCGCTCTTTTAAGAGGTCTTGCTCCATATTGTTTATCGAAACCTTTTTCGGCAATAAAGTCTTTTGCGTCTGGACTTAATGTTAATTCATAACCAAGGTCAGTAATTCTTCTAAATAACTTCTGAAGCTCTATATTTATGATTAAGTCTATATGATTTCTTTCTAAAGCGTTAAATACAATGATATCATCTATTCTATTTAAAAACTCAGGTGCAAAGGCTTTTTTCAGCGCATTTTCTATCACAGATTTAGAATGTTGATCCGTTTGTTCCTGTCTAGCAGTGGTGCCAAAACCTACTCCTTGTCCAAAATCTTTTAACTGACGTGCTCCGATATTAGAAGTCATGATGATAATCGTGTTTCTAAAATCAACTTTTCGTCCTAAACTATCTGTTAGATGTCCATCGTCAAGTACTTGTAGAAGCATATTAAATACATCTGGATGTGCTTTTTCGATTTCATCAAAAAGAATCACGCTATAAGGTTTTCTTCTGATTTTCTCTGTTAACTGACCACCTTCTTCATAACCAACATATCCTGGAGGCGCTCCTACTAATCTAGAGATAGCGAACTTCTCCATGTATTCACTCATGTCGATACGGATAAGAGCATCTTCAGAGTCAAACATTTCTTTAGCGATTACTTTAGCTAATTGTGTCTTACCAACTCCTGTCTGTCCTAAGAAAATAAAGGAACCAATAGGTCTATTAGGGTCTTTTAATCCAGCTCTATTTCTTTGGATTGCTTTCGCTATTTTACTAACGGCTTCGTCTTGACCAATAACCTTACCTTTGATTAACTGAGGAAGATTAGCAAGTTTAGTGATTTCTTTTTCTGCAATTCTATTTACAGGAATGCCTGTCATCATTGAAACAACGTCAGCAACATTCTCTTCAGTAACCACTATTCTGTTTTCTTTTACTTCTTGTTCCCAGTTTTCTTGAGCTACAGCTAAGTCTTTTTCTAGTTGTTTTTCATCATCTCTTAAACGAGCAGCCTCTTCATACTTCTGTTTTTGTACCATTTCATTCTTTTGCTCCTTAGTATGTTCTAGTTTTTGTTCTAGTTCAAGGATATTATCTGGTACATTGATATTAGTGATATGAACACGAGAACCTACTTCATCCATAGCATCGATAGCTTTGTCTGGTAAGAAACGATCACTCATATATCTGTTCGTTAGCTTAACACATGCTTCGATAGCTTCATCAGTATAAGTAACATTATGGTGGCTTTCGTACTTGTCTTTAATATTGTTTAAGATCGTAATTGTTTCGTCTACAGTAGTAGGTTCTACGATTACTTTTTGGAAACGACGTTCTAAAGCTCCATCTTTCTCGATATGCTGTCTAAACTCATCTAATGTTGTAGCACCGATACATTGGATTTCACCTCGAGCTAATGCAGGTTTGAACATATTAGATGCGTCTAGTGAACCCGTAGCTCCACCAGCTCCTACGATAGTATGTATCTCATCAATAAATAAGATAATATCATCATTCTTCTCTAGTTCATTCATTACAGCCTTCATTCTCTCTTCAAACTGTCCTCTGTATTTAGTACCCGCTACAAGACTAGCTAAGTCAAGAGTTACGACTCTCTTGTTATATAAGATACGAGATACTTTTTTCTGAACAATGCGCAGAGCTAATCCTTCCGCTATAGCAGATTTACCTACACCAGGTTCACCGATTAGTAGAGGGTTGTTCTTCTTGCGTCTACTTAGAATTTGAGATACGCGTTCTATTTCTTTTTCACGCCCAACTACAGGATCTAGCTTGCCATTCTCAGCCATTTCGGTTAAATCTCTACCAAAATTATCTAATACTGGAGTTTTACTTCTCTTAGATGTTTTAGCTGTAACATTGTCATTGCTGTCAGTACTTTTACTGTCATCTTGACTTGCATCATCAAAAGTTTGTGCTTTTGGACTTTCAAATAAATCATCAGAAGAGTCTTTTTGAGCCTCGCTAGTATTTAAATACGCTTGTTTCACAGCTTCATAATCCACCTTCATCTTATTTAAGATTTGTGTAGTAGGATCATCGCTATTTTTTAGAATACAAAGCAGCAAGTGAACAGTGTTTATCTCTGTACTTTTGAATAGTTTTACTTCTAAGTATGTAAGTCTTAATGCACGCTCAGCCTGTTTTGTGAGGTGCAATTGTAGTTTATTACTCAGCAGTTCTTTATTATGAGAAGCAGGGTTTAATGTTTCTATTTTATGACGTAGAAAATCAACATCTATGTCCAGGTTATTTAAAATATTAGACGCTTCACCTTGTTCCACTTTTAATAGTCCTAGTAATAGATGTTCAGTACCGATAGAGTCATGACTAAGCCTAATAGCTTCGTCTTTGCTATATGAAATAACATCTTTTACTTCTTGTGAGAAATTATCATCCATTTTTCAATTCAAATTAGGTGAATATTCATTTTAATCTTTAAAGATACAAAAAGTGTACCTATAGTATAAAGCTGACAATAGCTAATTGACAAAAAAAAACTTTAATAAAAAAGGAAGAATGTGTTTTTTTTAGAAAAAATCAATTTGTTAGATAATCAAATGAAATACTTGTATAAAAACGTGGAGAAAACCTATAAAAACTGTATATTAGCGCGTTTAATAATTTGACAATTTTTAATTTTATATACTTATGTCTGAAGGAGAAAAGTTAATTCCTATTAACATAGAAGAGCAAATGAAATCTGCTTATATCGACTACTCGATGTCAGTTATTGTTTCTAGAGCGCTTCCTGATGTTAGAGATGGCTTAAAACCTGTTCATCGAAGAGTATTATTTGGAATGTATGAATTAGGCATCATGTCTAATAGAGCACATAAAAAGTCTGCGAGAATTGTAGGAGAGGTTTTAGGTAAATATCACCCACATGGAGATAGTTCAGTGTACGACGCTATGGTACGTATGGCACAGGATTGGAGTATGCGTTATCTACTAGTGGACGGACAAGGTAACTTTGGATCTGTAGATGGAGATAGTCCTGCAGCGATGCGTTACACAGAGGCAAGAATGAAAAAGATGTCTGAAGAGATTCTTGCTGATATTGACAAAGAGACTGTAGATTTTCAATTAAACTTCGATGATACTTTAGAAGAACCTAAAGTAATGCCGACTAGAATCCCTACGTTATTAGTGAATGGGGCATCGGGTATCGCGGTAGGTATGGCAACGAATATGGCACCTCATAACTTATCAGAGGTTATAGATGGTACATTAGCTTATATCGATAATAATGATATTGAAATCGATGAATTAATCAATTATATTAAAGCTCCTGATTTCCCTACTGGTGGTATTATCTATGGATATGAAGGAGTACGCGAAGCTTTTAAAACTGGTCGTGGACGTGTAGTAATGCGTGCTAAAGCTAATTTTGAAGAAGTAGATGGTAGAGAGTCTATCGTAGTGACTGAGATTCCTTTCCAAGTTAATAAAGCAGAAATGATTAAGAAAACTGCTGAAGCTATTAACGAGAAAAAGATCGAAGGTATTGCTACTATTCGCGATGAATCTGATAGAAAAGGAATGCGTATTGTATACGTATTAAAGCGTGACGCAGTTCCAAATATTGTTTTAAATACACTTTATAAATATACTCAATTGCAGTCTTCTTTTAGTGTGAATAATATCGCATTAGTAAACGGAAGACCTCAATTATTAGATTTAAAAGAGTTAATCTCTCATTTCGTTGATCACCGTTTGGATGTGGTGACTCGTAGAACTCAGTTTGAGTTAAGAAAAGCAGAAGAAAGAGCGCATATTTTAGAAGGATTAATTATTGCATCTGATAATATCGATGAAGTAATTGCTCTTATTCGTTCTTCTAGTAATGCTGATGAGGCTAGAGCTAAATTAATAGAGCGCTTTAACTTATCAGAGATTCAAGCTCGTGCAATTGTAGAAATGCGTTTACGTCAGTTAACTGGACTAGAGCAGGATAAACTACGTGCTGAGTATGAAGAGATCATGAAGTTAATTAATCATTTAAGAGAGTTATTAGCTAGCGTAGAGCTAAGAATGAACTTGATTAAAGAGGAATTAATTGAGATAAAAGAAAAATATGGTGATGAGCGTCGTTCTGTTATAGAATATGCAGGAGGAGATGTTAGTATCACTGATTTAATTGCTGATGAGCAAGTAGTAATTACTATTTCTCATGCAGGATATATTAAACGTACTCCACTGACTGAGTACAAAACTCAGAATAGAGGAGGAGTAGGACAGAAGTCTGCTGGTACAAGAGATCAAGATTTCTTAGAGCATATGTATGTGGCTACTAATCACCAGTACATGTTGTTCTTCACTCAAAAAGGTAAGTGTTTCTGGATGAGAGTTTATGAAATTCCAGAAGGTACTAAGACAAGTAAAGGACGTGCTATTCAGAACTTGATCAATATCGAGAATGATGATAAAGTGAAAGCGTTTATCTGTACTCAAGATCTTAAAGATGAAGAGTACATCAATGAGCACTTCGTTATCATGGCTACAAAACAAGGTCAGGTGAAGAAAACTCCATTAGAGCAATATTCTAGACCTCGTCAAAATGGTATTAATGCGATTACGATTAAAGAGGATGACGAATTACTAGAAGCAAAATTAACTGATGGTAAGAGTAAGGTGTTATTAGCACTTCGTTCTGGTAAGTTAGTTCGTTTTGATGAAGAGAAAACTCGTCCTATGGGTAGAACAGCTTCAGGAGTTAGAGGTATTACATTAGCAGATGACAAAGATGAAGTAATCGGTATGGTGTCTGTAAGTGATTTAAATAGTGAGATTCTTGTAGTATCAGAGAATGGTTATGGTAAGCGTTCTTCTTTAGATGAATACCGTGAGACTAACCGTGGAGGTAAAGGAGTTAAGACAATGAACATTACTGATAAGACAGGATTGTTAGTGTCTATTAATTCTGTTACTGATGCAGATGACTTAATGATTATTAACAAATCAGGTTTAACTATTCGTATGAAGGTTTCTGATCTTCGCGTAATGGGACGTGCAACTCAAGGAGTTCGTTTAATTAATATTAAAGGAAACGACTCTATCGCAGCTGTATGTAAAGTTATGGCAGAGGATGATGAAGATATCTTAGAAGGAGATGTTGATACAATCATTGATATTGATGATCAAGGGAGTGATAATTTAGAATAAAACACATACCAATATATTATGAATAAAAGATATGTTTACTTATTGTCAGCTTTAATGTTATCAGGGTTGACAATGGCTCAAAAGAAAGAGCTTAAAGACGCTGAGAAAGCTGTAAAAAAAGGAAATGTAACTGAAGCAACTGCTGCGTTAAAAGCAGTTGAGGCAGTATTAGGAAATGCTTCTAACGCTGAGAAAGCACAATATTATGCTCTACAAGGTACATTAGCATATTCTCAAATTCAAAAAGATGTAGATGTAGATAATAACGTTGATGCTATTATTGCTTCTTACAAAAAATTGAATGAGTTTGAAACAAATAAAGGAAGTAAAATCGTTAAACAGGCTGATGAAGAGATAGCAAGTGTTGCAACTAAAGTTGTAGGACAAGCTATTGAAGATAATGGTTCCGCTAATTATAAGGGAGCGACTAGACGTTTTACTCAAGCTTATCAGTTAAGCCCTAAAGATACAGTGTATTTATACTATGCTGCTTCTACGGCTATTAACTCTAAAGATTATGCTACTGCTGTAGAGAACTATAAGCAATTAGTTGATCTAGGATATAATGGAAGTGAGTCTTACTATACAGCTATAGAGAAAGCTTCTGGTCAAGTACAAAGTTTTGGAAAAGACTCTAAAATGCGTGACTTGATGGTAAAACAAGGTACTCATACTGACCCTAAGTTTGTAAAAGAGGATTCTAAAAGACCAGAAATTCTTAAGAACTTAGTGTTAATCTATAGCCAAGAAGGTAAAACAGAAGAGGCTGAGAAAGCTATCGTAGCAGCTAGAGAAGCTAACCCAGATGATATCAACTTATTATTAACTCATATGGATCTTTATTTAAAGTCTAATAATATGGGTAAATATGAGGAGTTAGCAAAACAAGCTTTAGCTAAAAACCCTAATGACGATGTATTATTATACAACTTAGGAGTTACTAGTTTTGATGCTGGACGTTTTGAAGATGCCCGTAAATATTATGAAGAAGCTATCCGTATCAACCCTAAGTCTGAGAATGCTTATTTAAACATGGCTTTCCTTAAGTTACAACCAGACCAAGAGTTGACTAATAAAATGAATAGCTTAGGTATGTCTGCTGCTGATAATAAGAAATATGAGCAGTACCAAAAAGAAAAACATGCTATTTATAAAGATGCGATGAATGACTTAGAGAAAGTTATTTCTATCAATCCTGGTAATGAAGCAGCTATTAGTACTTTAAAAAATATTTATCGTGCATTAGAAATGACAGATAAATTAAAAGCATTAGAAGCTAAAACAAACAAATAATAATAGGATTCTATTATAATATAAAAAGGTGGATTTATTAAATCCACCTTTTGTTTTTTAGAGCATTTCAGTTTACTATTAAACAAAAAAAGAGAAACATTAGTTTCTCTTTTTTTGTACTTATATATTTCTAATTTGGGTTAGTTTATCTTCCCAGATTTTTAAATCATCTCTTTGTTTTTCGATGCTCTTTTTAACTTCTTTTACAAAAGGATTGTCATCAGTAGCATTGTGAATATAAGCTAGGTTGTTTTCTAATTGAATGATAGAAGAGTTTATTTCTTCTATTTTTCTTTGAATAAATAGAGCTTCATTCTGTAGCTTTCGCTTGTCATTTGTCTCTAATATAGATTCTAATCTATTATTAAATTTAACAGCTTCAGTTTCTCTTTTACTCAAACTTAGTTTATCAAATAGTACATCTAGAATCTTGTTGAACTTACCTTCTATAAAACGTTTATTAGCAGGAACAGCACCAATAGATTTCCAGTTATTGATATGATTCTTAATTTCTCCTAGATCTGTCTTGTGATCACCAGATAGTTGGAATCCTTTTAATAAATCTAAGTATTCTTTCTTTCTATTATAAGCATCTAATTCTACAGCTGATTCTTTATTTTTAATAGCATGGTATCTATCAAAGTAAGAGTTACAAGCTTCTTTAAAGTCAGCCCATAGTTGATCAGAGTATTTGCGAGGTACATGGCCTATTAGTTTCCAGTCATCCTGTATCTTTTTCATAATCGGAGTAACCTTTGCAAAATCTTCACTGTCCTTTAATTCTTGAGCTCTTTTTATCAATGCTAGTTTTTTAGCATAGTTGTCTTGTTGCTCTTTTTTAAGCTCTTTGTAATAAGCATTTTTATTGCTATTAAAGTTTCTTGTAGCTAGTTTAAATAGATCCCAAACTTGCTCATTATTATCTAATGGTACTTTACCTATAGAGAAGAAACGCTGTCTTAGCTCTTCTACTTTAGCTATTTCTTTCTGCCATTGGTTATGGTTGGTTATCTTTTGCTTAGAAAGAATGTCTATTTCGCTTATTATAGCCACTTTTAAGGCAAGATTTTCTCTTTCGACACTTCTCAGTTGTTCGAATAATATTTCTCGCTTATCGTGCAGTTGTTTAGTGATTTCGCTGAACTGATCCCAGATTTGTTCTCTTATCTCTCGATCTACAGGACCGATCTCTTCTTTCCAGATTCTGTGTAGCGTCTGTAACTCTCTAAATGACTTAATAATGTCGTCATTCTCTAATAGCTCTTCTGCTCTTGCGATTAGCTTTTGTTTCTGTTCTAAGTTATATTTAAAGTCAAGATCTCTTGATTCTCTATCTAGGTGTAACTGATCGTAGAATCTCTCTACATGGAAGTGGTAGTTATTCCATACGTGATTGTATTTGTCCTTTGGGATAGGTCCCGCAGTCTTCCATTCTTCTCTAAGTTCTCCTAATTGTTTTAATGCATCACCGTTATGCTCGTTTTCTATTAATTGTTTTAATTTTTCTATAATAGATAAACGTTTTTCTAGATTTACATTAAGATTATTCTGAAGTTGTTTAAAGTATGCATTTTTAGCTACTCTATACTCATCATAGTATTTGTCAAAATCAGTTTTAATAGGAAGGATGTATTGAAAATCTGACTCATTCGCATCAGGATTCTCATCAAAGAAAGCTTCTTTCTTCTCATCCACAAGATCATTATACTTAGTATAGAATTCTTTTTTGATGTCTTCTACGTGATCTTTAATAGCTGTTACTTTGTAATTCTTGATTAGCTTATGAAGTTCCTTAGTTAGCTTTTCTAAGTCTAGTTTTTCATAGTTAACAGTAGGGATATTGCTTTCTTCATAAGAAGCTAAATCTTCACCTTCCTCAGCATTTGAAGCTGTAATAGAATCAAGAGCTTTTTCTTTATCAGTTGGGACAACCGCATTTGAATTTGATTCCGGTTTTTGTCCATCTGCTAGCTCATGCAGGTTATCATTCTTTTGTTCTAACATGTTTGAAAAAGTATTTATTTAAACAATATGTAGTAAAGCACAATAAATAAACGTGCTCTCTCAAATTTAGGAAAAAATATTGAATAAATCGCAATTTTCTTTTGCTAGAACTATTTATATCAATTATTTAGTATTAATCTCCACTGAATGGCTTATTCCAAATCTTATATGCTTTTTCTGCTTGAAGTACTAGCATTTCATAGCCGTTCTTTACTTTTGCACCATACACTTTTGCTTCTTTCATTAAGGTCGTTTCTTCAGGATTATAGATAAGATCGTATACTATATGTCTCTTCGATAGCAAGTGTACAGGGACTTCAGGCATCTGATCAATATTAGGAAAAGTCCCAACAGGTGTAGTATTGATTATAATGGTATAATGATTCATTACTTCTTCAGTCAGTTCGCTATAAGTTAGGTTATACTCTTCTTTTGTTCTGCTTACGAAAGTGTATTTTATACCTAATTTCTTAAGAGCATATTCTATTGCCTTGCTAGCTCCTCCAGTACCAAGTATTAAGGCGCGCTTATGATGGAATTTTAGCATTGGTTTTAGAGAATGGTAAAATCCATACCAATCCGTATTATAACCTTTTAATTGGCCTTTTTTATTAATTTGAATCGTGTTAACTGCTCCTATAGCTATCGCTTTTTTAGAAAGTGAGTCTAGATATGGGATAATAGATTGTTTATAAGGGATAGTTACATTTAACCCTTTAGTATCCTTGTGGTCTTCTAGTATTTTAGAAAACTCATTTATGTTTTGTAAATCAAAGTTTACATAGATACTTTTTCTATCTTTTAATTTCTCAAATTTTTCTGCAAAGTAAGTACGTGAGAAAGAATAATCTATGTTTTTACCTATTAATCCGTAGCGTTTAGTCATATTGAGTTCTTATAAAAAAAGCTATTCAGAAGAATAGCTTTATTGTTTATTGTGATTTTTGATAATACTTTGTACTATAGGATTCTCCCATTGATTAGGGAAGTATGTCTCTATAATTGTTCTCTTTTCAAAGTTCTTGTTTAGACCATTAGTTAGACATTCTGTACCTTTATCTATATCATGTAGGGTAAAGTGTATAACAGCTAGTCTATAATCTATCTCAGCATCATTAGGATGGAAGTTAGCTATTTGTAAAAGCTTCTGTATAGCAGTGTCAAAATCTCCTAGAAGATATAATACATCTGCCCAACCAGTCCAATGCTCTACAATATCAGTTCCAAGCTCTGCAGCTACCTTATAACCTCGTTCAGCTTCTTCAAAGTTAAACAATGTTTTATTTAGAATAGCATGTCTTATCCAGTATTTTTCATTGAACTCATCAATTTGTAATGCTTTTTGCAGATAGAATAATGCTTTTTCGTAATTAGTTTCTATGATACATAAATCAGTCAATGCTATCCAACCTTTGTCTAGCATAGGGTCTTCATGTACCGCTCTTTTGTAATACTGATAAGCTTGTGGGAAGTTATTAAGACTCTCATGACAACTACCTATACGCATAAGTACATAAGAATTAGGATCGTCTAATTCTAGTGTAGTCATGTAGTTTTCAATAGCTTCTTTATACTTATTTAGCTTTTCTTGCGTTTTTCCCTTTTCGATATAAGCTCCGATAAACTCTTCATCTATCAGGGTAGCATAATCAAAAGCCCACTCTGCCTTCTCATAATTCTTAACAGTGAAGTATTGTCTTCCTAATTGGTGCCAAGCAATCTCACTATATGGATTCTTATCAATAAATTTAGTTAAGTACGAAATAGCTTCCTCATTTTCACTAAGGAAGTCAAAACAGTATATAACATTATATAAAGCAGATTGATCCTCTTCATCATGTTCTAGACATAGGATAAAGTTATCTTTTGCTTGATCTATTTTATCTAATAATAGATATTCCATTCCTAATAAAGAGTAGACATCTGCTAGATCCTCTGTCAGAGTCAATGCTTTTTGTAGAGATACAATAGCTTCTTCATGTCTTCCTTTTTTAGAGTATACAGTAGCGCGTTGAATGAAAACTTCTTCATTCTCCGGATCGATACTCTCTATTTCGTTTAATAAGCGGTCAGCAGCTTCTAATTTGTTTTGGAATACTAATAATTCTACTTCTACCAGTTTTAACCCAATAGAGTTAGGATGTTGTTCTAGTCCCAGTTTTAGCGCTTTTTTCGCTAGGTTTAGCTTTCCAGAATCGAGATAGTGTAGAATGATATTCTCAAACTCTTCTGAATCAAAAAACAAAACCTTATTGGTCTTTAACATAGACTCAAAACGAGATAGAGATAATTTGTATTCTTCTTCTTCGTTATCTAAATGCATATTTGTATTTAAGTTGATTATTTAGGATACTATAATCCTAATTCTTTTTGTACTTCATTTAGCGCTTCAATGATGATAGCACATCCTTCTTTTATTTCTGTTTCTGATACTGTAAGGGGAGGAGTGATTCTTATCGCTTTTCCTTCAAATAGTAACCAGAATAATATTAATCCTTTGTCTTGACACTTCATGATCACTCTATTGGTGATATCAGCACTAGGTGTCATAGGAGCGATCATTAAACCACGACCTCTGATTTCTTCAATAAGAGGGTGAACTAATAGCTCTCTAAACAACTTTTCTTTTTCTAGTGTCTGAGCCATAAGGTCAGTTTCTACTAATTCTCTTAAAGTAGCTAAACTCGCTGCTGCGATAACAGGGTGCCCACCAAAAGTAGTGATATGACCAAATCTAGGGTTGTCATATAACAGATTCATGTGTTCGTCACTAGCAGTGAATGCACCTACAGGCATCCCACTAGCCATACCTTTTCCCATAACGATTACGTCAGGAACTACATCATAGTTTTGGAACCCAAACAGTTTACCTGTTCTACCGAAACCAGGTTGGATTTCATCTACGATCATTAACGCACCTACTTCAGTACATCTTTCACGTACTTTAGTTAAGAATCCGTCAAAAGGCTCTACAAATCCAGCACCTCCTTGTATAGTCTCTAAGATGATACCAGCTGTTTTAGTTGTTATCTTTTGTAAGTCTTCTACACAGTTAAAGTGAATGAAGTCCACATCAGGAAGTAATGGTCTAAAAGCACGCTTTCTTTCCTCAAACCCCATAACACTCATAGATCCCATAGTATTACCATGGTAAGCGTTAAAGCAAGAGATTAGTTGACTTCTTCCAGTTACTCTTTTTGCTAGTTTTAGAGCTCCTTCAGTAGCTTCAGTACCCGAGTTCACTAAATAGGTTTTATTTAATGGAGCAGGGATGTTCTCAGCTAATAGTTTGCAGAATTCTACAGAAGGATCTTGGATATATTCACCATATACCATAACATGCGAATACTTATCTAATTGATCCTTAATCGCGTTATTTACTCTTTCGTGTTGGTGTCCTAATGTACATGCAGATACACCTGCTACGAAGTCTAAATACGCTTTGTTATTCTTGTCATATATATAAGATCCTTTAGCATGAGAAATCTCCATTGCTAGAGGATTAGGTGAAGTCTGTGCTTGGTATTTATAAAAATCTTCTTTCATTACTTTACTTTTTGTCTTTTTTAGACGCTTTATTCTCTTGTTTTTTGCTGTCCTCTTCTAGCTTTTTAGATAGACCAGGAGTAGCTTTTATAGTTTCAGGGAGTATATCAATTGGTTTGTTGAACCCTTCTTTCATGTCTTCTCTCGCTTGTTCTCTCTTTTTTTCTTTATTTATTTCTTCATCAGTGAATATATCTTCTAATGAATTTATTTTTTCATCCCCTCTGTATAAGAAATCTCTTAATAGACGAGCATTCTTAGGTAGTAGCTTTTCAGGGTAGAGATCACCTTTAGGATCTACGTACTTCGTAGCCGTATTAATCTTACCTTCTAGGAAAGTAACATTGATATGACTGCAAATCCCTTTATCTATACCTACTAATTCATTCTTATCATTGTACATATAGTAGATAAGCTCCGCATTTTTAATCAGGTCTAACTCATCTAATTTATTCTCTTTAAACTTACCATATAAGTTAACACCTTTTAATTGATTATAACCATCTCCGATAGTATCTTTTTGAATCACGAAGGCATTTTCTAATACTTTTAGAGAGTCCATCTTCTGTGTCTCTGCATTACTTAGTAGGTGAATAAAACGACCTGTGACCTGGCTATCTCCATTCCAGATAACAGGTTTACCTATCATCTGTGTTAGCCCCACTTTTTCACTCCAGTGAATAGAGTCAGCTTTACCACTCATACTATCACGTAGTATACGAGCATCGTTAAAGGCACGTATTACACGCTCTTTGTCTTTTCCAGTCAGTAAGATACGTGGAGCATGCATATATACAGAATCTCCCTCTTGTGACTTCATACTAACTAAAGCTTTTTTAGTAACGAACATTGAGTCTTGAGCTTTGTATAACTCTGCGTAGTGTCCCGTTATTTTACTTTTGTTGATTGTATCTGTTATTCTAACGTTATTCGTTGCAGAAGCAAAATCTTTTAGTTTAGAATAATAGATAGAGTCTCCTTCTATTTTTCTTTTATCATACCAGATGAAAGAGTTTTTTACCATCTTACCTAAATCGTTTTTTACATCGTAAAAACCATTTTCTGTATAGATATAATCTTCTTTGTTAGTTATTGTTGAAGGGCCAAATACATACGAGTGTTGTGGAACTTCATAAAAATCTAAGTGATTAGACTTGATCACTGTTCCCTTATCTGAAGTTACTTTTACAGCTGTGAAGAATTGGAATTTCTTTTCAGTAGTGTAGTAACGTCCTTTTTCACTTTCTAATACGCTACCCTTGTTGTGAATAGTGGCATGACTATCATAGAATACAAGGTCTTTAAAACGATCGTACTTTAAAGTATCTGTCTCTAGGGTAGAGTCTGGAGAAGTAAGTAATACATCACCTTGTGCATAAGCAAAACCATTGATTCCATTATATTCTGCATAATGACTATTCATCGTAAGGGTGTCACCTTGTACAATGTGAACATTCCCAAAAAGCTTTAGGTAATTTTCTTTTTCGAAGAAGTACGCTTTATTACATGTCATATTCATGCCGTCATGCTCAGCAGAGATATTTCCTGTTAAGATTACGGCATCTGGCAGTACCTCATGATTAATATCAGAGTAGTCTGCGTGATGTATGATGATTTTTTTTTTGTTTTGACTAAAACCTAGTAATGCGAATAGTATAAAAAGTAAATAATACGGTATTGTTCTCAAGTCACTATATTTTTTTCAAATTTAAGTAAAAAATGCGTACAAAGATTTTAGTTAAGAAGAATTTATAAACAGGGTAGAAGAAGGGCAAAAAAAAACACTTCCTAAGAAGTGTTTTTAAGTATCTTATTTTACGATAGTCTGTGTTCTATCTGGACCTACTGAAACTATTTTTACAGGTACACCTACTTCATCTTCGATGAATTTGATATACTCTTTTAGTTCCACTGGTAATTGATCATACTCTGTCAATCCTGTTAAGTCAGCTTTCCAACCTTTTTTCTCAACATAAATTGGTTCAACGTTTTCTGGCTCGATATTGTAAGGTAAGTGAGTGATCTCTTCTCCTTTATACGAGTATTTAGTACATACTTGTAATGATTCAAAACCTGATAATACGTCAGCTTTCATCATGTATAATTCTGTAACTCCATTCACGTCTACTGCGTATTTTAAAGCTACTAGGTCTAACCATCCACAACGTCTAGCACGTCCTGTAACAGAACCGAACTCACGACCTACAGTTGCCATAGTAGCACCGATTTCGTTATCTAATTCTGTAGGGAATGGTCCACTACCAACACGTGTAGTATAAGCTTTAAAAATACCAAATACATTTTTAACTTTATTTGGAGCTACTCCTAATCCTGTACATGCACCTGCTGCTGTAGTAGTAGATGATGTAACGAATGGATATGTTCCAAAGTCAACGTCTAACAGCGATCCTTGTGCACCTTCTGCTAGGACAGATTTACCTTCTCTTAGAGCTGTATGGATATAGTTTTCACTATCGATGAACGTTAATTTCTTTAATTGCTCTACTGCTGCGAAGAACTCTTCTTCTAATTCAGCTAAGTTGTATTGCAATTCTACATCGTGGAACTTAATCATTGCCTCATGCTTATCTGCTAAGTTGCGGTAACGCTCTTTAAAGTCAGCAAGTTCGATGTCTCCAACTCTTAATCCATTTCTACCTGTTTTGTCCATATAAGTTGGGCCAATACCTTTTAATGTAGAACCGATTTTAGCTTTTCCTTTTGCTGCTTCAGAAGCTGCATCAAGTAAGCGGTGAGTAGGTAAGATTAAGTGAGCTTTTCTAGAAATTAATAATCTTGTGTAAATGTCGATGTTGAACTTCTCTAATCCCTCAATCTCTTTGATGAAAACTACTGGGTCAATCACTACACCATTTCCAATGATGTTAATAGAATTTTTATGGAAAATTCCAGAAGGGATAGTGCGTAATACATGTTTAATCCCATCAAATTCTAAAGTGTGTCCCGCGTTTGGTCCTCCTTGAAAACGAGCAATGATGTCATATTTAGAAGTTAGTACATCTACGATTTTACCTTTTCCTTCATCGCCCCATTGCAAGCCTAGTAGTAAGTCTACTGTCATTGTTTGTGTTGTTAAAAAGTTTGAAAATTAGTTGTTGTTTTCCACTTGTTCTTCCTCTTCTACTGTTTTTCTACTTCCGTAGAAGTATAGAGAATGATTGTGGATGTCTATATTAAAGATTTCTTCAATTGTCTTTTTAATAGTCTGTATACGCGGATCACAAAACTCGATTACTTCTCCTGTATCGGTTAAGATAATGTGATCATGCTGTTTATCGAAATATGACTTCTCGTAATGTGCTTGGTTTTGACCAAATTGGTGTCTTCTTACAAGCCCACATTCTAAAAGAATTTCAATAGTATTGTAAAGCGTAGCTCTACTTACACGATAATTTTTATTCTTCATTTTGATATAAAGAGACTCTATATCAAAGTGCTCTTCGCTATCATATATTTCTTGAAGAATAGCATATCTCTCAGGTGTTTTACGATGTCCTCTTTCTTCTAAAAACTTCGTGAACACATTTTTTACGATTTCTTGATTTTTTTCACTTCCCATATTCAAAAATATCTTAGTTGCAAATATAGAGCTATTTTCGTTTGAATTATAATAAATCAAATAAGGTTAGTCTATATGCGAATAAATTATAATTATTTTATGATGGATTTACACGTGTTACTTTTTCTATTCCCTCGATTTTCTTAAGGTTACCCATCATTTTTTTCAGTACATCATTGTTCGGAACGATCACTGTGATAGATCCTTTAAATATTCCAGCATTTTCACTTAATGAGATACTGCGAATATTGATGACTTTACTTTCTATGATAATCTTCGTAATCTCAGTAGTCAGACCAGCAGAATCAAGACCTGTAATATTGATAGTCGCTTCGAAGTTCATCGCTTCCTTAGAATCTACCCAATGTGCTTGGATGATTCTATAAGCATAATTAGATCGCATACTGATCGCGTTAGGACAGTCAGTCTTATGTACTTTTATTCCTTCATTTATCGTTACGAATCCGAATGCATCATCACCTGGTATAGGGTTACAACAAGTAGCTAGCTTGTAATCTAACTTCTCATTGTCTTTACCGAATACAAGTAAATCACCTGTTTTATTAGCAGCTGTATCTGTGATAACTGGGATAGAAGGCGCTCTTTTTATTGTCTTTTTAAAGAAGCTAAATAAAGAGTTGTTTCTATTGGCAGCGTATTCTTTTAACTGAACGTTATCAATGACACCAGCTCCAATTCTATAGAATAAATCTTGACTTGTTTTTAGCTTAAAATAAGCTACCATTTCATTGACCGTTTTTTCGTCTAGATTTACCTTTAGGTGTTTTAGCTTGCGCTGTAGTTGTTCTTTACCATCTTCAGCTATGCGCTTCGTATCTTCATTTAAAGAACTCTTAATCTTGTTTTTAGCACGAGTCGTAGTCACATAATCTAGCCAACTTACGCTAGGTTTTTTGTTTTCTGATGTGATTACTTCTACTTGATCACCACTAGCAAGCACGTGATTTAGGGGTACTAGTCTACCGTTAACACGAGTTCCTCTAGTACGCAAGCCTACCTCTGAGTGTATCGCAAAGGCAAAGTCAAGGGCTGTAGCTCCTTTAGGTAGAGATTTAATCTCTCCTTTTGGAGTAAAGATGTAAATCTCTTTAGCATATAAACTCAGCTTAAAGTCTTCTACAAAATCTACAGCATCTGTTTCCGCATTTTCTAATGCTTCTTTCAGTTGATTAAGCCATCTGTCTAAGCTGTTTTCTTCTGTGATACCTTGTTTATACTTATAGTGAGCAGCATACCCTTTCTCAGCTATTTCATCCATGCGCTCACTTCGTATCTGTATCTCTATCCACCTTCCTTTAGGTCCCATCACTGTGATGTGTAATGCTTCATATCCAGTAGATTTAGGAGCTGATATCCAATCTCTAAGTCTGTTTGGGCTAGGGCGGAAGTGGTCTGTCACAATAGAATAAATCTTCCATGCGATAAATTTCTCATCATGTGGAGTAGACTTATAGATAATACGCAACGCAAATTTATCGTAAACCTCATCAAAGGTTACGTTCTGAGCCTTCATTTTACGACGGATAGAGTAGATAGATTTTGGTCTACCTTTCATAGAATATTCTACTTGCTCTTCGTCTAATGATTTTTTTAATATCTCACTTACAGTCTGTATGTACTGATCTTGTTCCTCTTTACTTTCTTGCATTCTATTGACGATGTCTTGATAGATGCGAGGTTCTGTATATTTTAGACCTAAGTCTTCTAGTTTAGTCTTGATGTTAAATAATCCTAGTCTATGTGCTAAAGGGGCATAGATATATAAAGTTTCAGACGCTATTTTGGCCTGTTTATAATCTACCATGCTTTCCATAGTCTGCATATTGTGAAGTCGGTCAGCTATCTTAATTAAGATTACACGGACATCATCATTAAGTGTCAATAGCATTTTGCGGTAGTTCTCCGCTTGCATTGAGATATGAGGATCTGGTTCTAACAGCGCCATCTTTGTCAATCCTTCAACAATTTTAGCAATTTTAGGATTAAACCATTCTTCTATTTGCTCTACCGTAATATCTGTGTCTTCTACTACATCATGCATTAAAGCAGCTGCAATAGAAGTAGGACCCAAACCGATTTCTGAAGCGACAATTTTGGCCACAGCAATTGGGTGGAAAATATAAGCTTCTCCAGATTTTCTTCTTTGGTCTTTATGAGCTTCAACCGCTACATCAAATGCTTTACGGATTAGTTTTTTATCATCCTCAGATAAGGTCTGATAACTTATTTTTAAAAGCTCTTTGTATTCTTTAGCAATTGCTTTGTTTTCTAATTCAATTTCTTCCTCTGTCATATATAATTCGCAACTTTTATATCTAAAATAGTGTTCATTAAATATAGTGAAAAAACAGTTATAGGAGGACTATGATTTGTTAAAAAAATAGAGATTTATTATTTAGTTTTATTTCTTACACCTTGTTTGTTGTCAATTGATTAGATAGTATATTTGGATTTAAATAAGATTAAGAGAGCTAAATAATAGAGTAAATGATAGTAAAATACTGACTGATAAAGGTGAAATGATAAACTGTATGTTTATGAAAGAGATATATTATATATGATATTGTGTAATTCTTAAGAATAATCTAGTAAATCTCTTTTGTTGTCCTTAATGTATAGGTTTAATCTCATTTGGAATGAGTAAGTAGTAATTAAGACATGAATCTGTAATCACTCCGTTATTTTAGCCAAAATAACGGACTCACTACGGACTCATAACGGACACAGTACGGACTTATACCAAATCAATCTAATACCATTCAGCTAGAAAACTAGAGTAGTTTAGGATAATTAGTTAATCTGAAATATTTTATGAGTCATTAATCTGAAAGTGGCTAAATAACGATTAGAAGTTCTAGAGTGCAATATAATGAAAATAGAATCTATTTTCCCATTGCTCTTCTTCTTTCTGCTACTTCTGACATGTAGTTTTCTATGTAGGGAAGGACTTCTTCTAAAGTAGGAATCCTATTGAAGGTCTGCGCTTTTCTACCAAAGTAACCTCTTAGTTCACTCTGTATTTTTCCATCTTTATTGACTATAGATACAGTGTTGTCCACACTGGCAGTACCTTCGAGTATTAAGGCAAATTGATATAGCTTTTGAGAGCAATATTGAGTATGTTCTATTAGTACATCTATAGGCAGTGTATTTTTAGTAATCTGGGTAGTTAACCCATGGGCTTGATGTAAAGTTGCCTCTTCAGTTGGTAAGTTTAAGAATGGATGACCTACTTGTAGAGGTTGGTTCATTAAAGAATTAGTGTCCTTTTCCCACCAAAAACCTCTTGCGATAACTTCAACAAATTGGTCATGAAACTTAAAGATATAATGCTTAAAATCTGTACGCATATCTTCTACATCACCACCGAATTCATAAGCTCTTCCATAATGACTTTTTTCATATTTATATCGTTCCATCTGCCATTTTGAATGTTGTACTACATAAACCCAAGGCACTTCCTTATCTTCTGTCCAGTCATCTGGATAGGGAAGATATTCTCCACGACATACTCGTATCGCATCTAGATTACTAAATGTGATACGTCCGTACTGCTCATCTTCTGTGTTAAAGTAGATACCTGTAAGTTCGTCACCATACAGTACAGTAGGTGATAATACATAGTCTGCTTCTATTGGTACTGTGATACCTAGTGCATATTCAGTTTGATTCATTTGTTTTATGCTTTGTTGTCAAGGCGCATACGCATAGAGATATTAAAGGTCTCAAACCCTTCTCTTAGGTATAGGTCTATTGCTTTATTATTTTGAGAGAGAACACTTAGTTCAAAGTAGTTTACCTTATTTTGAACTCCCCATTCTTTGACAGTTTGGATTAGCTTCTTTCCATAGCCTTTTCCGCGACTATCTGGGTTAACGACTAAATCCAATAGGTAAACTAAACGTTGCTGCACAAAGCAGTTATAGGGTGGTGCGCTCTGTAACTGTGCTATAGCAAAGCCTTGAACTTCTTTATCGTCTTCTGCTACAAAAATAATAAAATCATTTTCTCCTTTGATAACACTTTCTATAAAAGCAGTGTCTTGCTGAGCTACCTTCATATAGGCAGGCTCTAATGCTGCCATTCCGTCAAAGAGGGTACTGTATAGTTTATGTATCGCAGGGATGTCGTCTAAGTGTGCTTTTCTTATCATGGGTTGTAGTATTAAATGACTAAAATATAGGTTTATCATTAGACTGACTAGGACATATGATATTTTTATATGAAAGGAGTTGGTAGCATAGGTTATATTTTTATCTTAGTAGGTAGCTGACCATAGTATTTCTTAAATGCTGTGGAGAAGTGGTGACTGTGTTTATAACCTACATACTCTGCTATCTCGTAGATATTATACTCTCTACTTTTTATCATTTCTAAAGCTTTCTGCATGCGCAGGTCATGGATATACTTAAACGTAGTCGTTCCGAAGAGTGTTTTAAAGCCTTTCTTTAGTTTGGTTTGATTAATACCTACTCTCAACGCTAACTCTTGTATTGTGAAGTCTTTGTTATAATTATCTGTGATATACGATTTGATTTCGTGTAGCGCCTGTTCATCTTTTCGGTGAAGGCTTAATTCTTTATGGGGTCTATTATAACTCCAATTGTGGTATTGTAATAAATGAGCTTCCTCTACTTTATTATTGATATAGTGTTCTGCAAGTTTTCCTTGATATGGATTAGAGATAAGCTGTTGTAATACTTGTAATGTATTAAGATTTAAGTCAAAGATGAGTTTAGAAGATTGGCTACCTAATAGCTCTTCTAAGTATTCTTTTTCTTCTTCAAATAAGTTGGTGACAAAGGTTTTGTTTACGGCTATTTCTAAGAATTCTCCTCTTTTGTCTTTTGCTGTTTTCATAATGTGTTCATAAGGAACAGCTTTTTCTTTAAACAATAGAGCCCCTTGCTCATGAATGTTGAGGTTGTCATGGTTTAAGGTTAAGCTACTTCCTTGTATACAGCTACATGTAAGAATAGATTCTTTAGTAGGGAGTACAGTGTGATAGAAGTCTTCTTCGGCAGTATATACCCCGTGTTTAATACTCGCTATAGCAGTATGGATTACTGTAATATCCATAGTATGTGTAGCTCCTACTATATGATGACTATCTACGATTAAGTTCCCTTGATTATTTCCTTGTAACATAGCTTATGTTTCTTATCATCTGCAAAAATAAGTTTTTATATTGGTTTTAAATAAGTTGTTAGTGAAATGATTTGTAGTTAGTTATGATACTTCTTCTCACGTTGTTTTATGACCTTATAGCGTTGTCTAGTAAGTATAATTCTTTAGGAATTTTGTAAGATAATAATAGCTTAGTTGAGGTAAAGCTTAAAACTAAGCTTTTAAAATGTGTTTTATGATTTTTAAAGACAAATGGTTTATACTATTTATTTTATTAGTAGCAACGATACTCTCTCCTTTAGATTTTTATATTGTTAATTTAGCATTGCCTTCTATACAACACTCACTTCGATCGAGTAGTAGTGAACTGCAGATGATAGTTTCTTTCTATACTAGTGCTTATGCTGTGTTTCAGATATCAGGAGGAAGATTTGGAGATATCTATGGAAGGAGAAAGATATTTATAATTGGATTAATAGGTTTTATTAGTTCATCTGTACTCTGTGGTCTCTCTCAATCTCCTGTGATGATGATTATAGGTAGAGTATTACAAGGGGTATCAGGAGCAGTTATGATACCACAGGTTTTGGCTATTCTGCATACGCTTTTTGATGAAAGAGAAAAGCGTTTAGTAATGGCTTTGTATAGTTTTACTTTTGGGATAGCCGCCGCATTAGGACAATATCTTGGGGCAGTATTGATAGAGTGGAATGTGTTTAACTTAGGATGGCGTGTGATATTCTTAGTTAATCTGCCTGTGGGGCTATTTGCGTTGGTCATGGCAATTATAGCCTTGCCTAAACAAGAGTTTAAGTCAATAGAGAAAGTCGATTATGGAGGGACTGCTTTGTTAAGTTTAGGATTAATGAGCTTTATCTATCCTTTGACTACTATAGTGGAGAGGGGAATAGATATACAGACTATAGTATTCTTAGTTGCTTCAGTAGTATTTTTGTATTTGTTTGTCAAGGTTCAGTATAAGCGTAAACAAGAAGAAAAGAGCATTTTAGTAGACTTTACTATCTTTAAGTTTAAGAATTTAAAACTAGGAGTAATTACAAGCTTTCTATACTATGCAAGTGGAGTGTTTTATTTAGTATTAGGTATTTATTTACAAGAAGAATTACACTGGACAAGTATGGAGGCAGGTAAGGCTATTATTCCTTTTGGTATTGGATTTATTATTATGTCGTTGAGCTCTTCTTTAATAAGTAAGTACTTTAAGCAGACTATACTTTCTTTAGGATTAGTTGTGTATGGAATAGGTTTCTTATTATTACTATATACTTTGTATAGTTTTGAGCCCTTTTTGTTTAAGGTTGATTTATTTGTAATTGGATGTGGAATGGGATTGACATTAGCATCTGTAGTTCGATTAAGCTTAAGTAATATACCTGTTCAGTTCGCAGGATTAGCTTCAGGAGTTGTCAATTGTGGTTTGCAGATAGGTTCAGCATTTGGAGTAGCTGCTATTGGAAGTGTGTTTTTTGGCATTGCTCAAACTATAGATTATACTTTAGCGTTTGCAGTAGTGCTGGCTTTAATTTGTGTATTATTACTAATAGCTTTGTTTTTGAGTTTTGGCATTGTCAAAGCTCTAAAAGAGTAATAAGAAACGCCCTTGCAAATCATTGCAAGGGCGTTTCTTATTATATCTTATACCTCATTACAGTATGAACAGGCTCGAAATGTTCTTTGAGATATAACTCATAAGCACGTTTGTTTTGTTCTACTACAAGAAGCTCTATGTAGTCTACTTGTTTATCTTTTGCCCATAGTTTAACAGCATCAATTAATTGCTTCCCAATTCCTGAGCTACGATACTCAGGCTCTACATAGATATCAGCAAAGTTGAGGTATCTATGTTGCACAAAGCATTCATAAGGTAAAGTATGCTCTATAAACAAAGCAACCATACCAATCAGTTGCCCATTATCTACAGCGACTAAGAAGTCCCATTCATCCGATTGTATGGTTTCTTCTAAGAATTCAATAGCAGGTAGATCAGCTTTAAAGTAATCAGGTTGATATTCTTGCATTACTACAAACTGCTTTTGATAAAGCAATTGTAATTGAGGTATATCTTCTAATCTAGCAGGACGTATTTGTATCATATTATTTAAACCATTTACTTAAAAAGTTTTTCAATGTGTTTTTGCTTTTAAGATCTAAAGGAACATCTAAATCGTGTTCTTTAGCTATATCTAAGTAATAAGCCAACTTTTCACTGTTTTTAAACTTCTCATCATAGGCATAAATATACAACAAATCAGTAGTAGCATATACATAACCTTTTTCCACAGCTTGTTCAAAGTATTCAATGGCTTTAGCCGTATCTTGTTTAACTTCATAACCAAGGTTATAGAATTTACCCATTAAGAAAGAACCTAAATGATCTTCTTCTTTAAGGTCTTTTTTAATATACTTCAACGCTTTTTTATACTCACCAAGAAGGTAATAACAATCAGCAATATAATTAGTCACATAGAAGCCCCATGTTTTGTCTAAAGGAAGAAAGTACTTTAGTGCTTCTTTAAAATCTCTTTCAACTCCCTCTGCGCCTTCATAGTAAATATAAGCTAAGTTTAACTTAGCTTGACTATTTCCTCTTTCAGCTCCTAATTTATAATATTTTATAGCTTGTTTACTGTCATAAGCTACTCCTAAGGCTTCAAAATACATATAACCAATGTTTGTAGCAGAATAATGATTACCCAACTCAGAAGCCTTTAAAAATAACTTTAATGCTTTAGGATAATCAAGATGTTCTTCTTCAGTTAAATATTTGTACCCTAAGTCTTGCAAGAGATCATCATTGTTTAATTCTTCTGCAAAGCTCAGTAATTGTTCATACAACTCTGTAAAGTCATTTTCTAAGTAATAATCTTTAATCTTAGTAATATAAAAAGGTTCTAAATTTTTATAATCCCTTAGTGTAAATTGTTTTGACTGTACTGTAAAAGAAGGTTTAAACAAACCTACTTCACCTTCCTGATTGTAATGCATTCGAGTAGCTAATGCTATTAATTGGGTATTAGATAATAGTTGCAAACTATTGTCATGCCAAGTATATACACCATTGTTTTTGTAAATAATAACAGGGTAGGTACTTTTGTTTAGAGGGTGTATTGTTATATAACTACATCCTTCTACTAATGGTATTTCTTCTTCTGTTCTTATTAATGACCATTGATTGTTTTTTAATGCATACAAATCATCTGCCACATTTTTTAAGTCTGTACAAACTTGTAATGGAGTAGTCCATACCCGTCTGTTACAATCATAAATACCTTTTTTCTTGCCAGAACTTACATATACTTCACCTATTCTAAGATTGATATCCATTAAGATATACTTTTCTATACGACCTTTTATAGGTGCGAATAAGTTTTGTTGTAACTCAATATCATAGATAGACATTCCAGCATCAGTGATTACTTTAATACATTTCTCCGATAACCCTTCTGCTGTTTTTACATTATCTAAGACAAGTTCTCCCTGTGCATTAATAATTTTCTTGAGTTTTGTGCCATTTGTTGAAGGAACTAATAAGCAATTACCTGTACCAATATCTGTGATATCACTAAAATCAAAGTTACCTATAAAACTATACTCGTTAGAATACATGATGTTTTTATTCTTCTGTTTTCCACAGAAATATTGATAATAGTATTCGAATGGAGCAGTAGAGGTAAACGGTATACACTCTTTTCCCTTATAATTAAATACAGCGTATAAATCACCTTGTAGAACATTGTAATAATCGTCTTTTAGTAGCTCTATTTCATCGTAGATAAAGTCTGTGATATAAGATTGAGATGTAAGATTATATAGTGCATATTTCTCTTCTTTCTTTAAAGAACAAGTTATTATGGTGTCATAGTTTTCAGGATCATCAGTATTACTCTGTACATAAGTGATACCCGTATCACTCACATAGTCCCAAACAGGCTCTAAGACAATCTTTCCTGTTTTATCTATTAATCCACATTTATCATTTAAAATAATATAAGCTAATCCACTTTCTTCAAACTCCCCAATTCCATCATAAATAGCAGGTAGAATAATCTCTCCATCAAGTTTTTTTATTCCCCAACGCTCGTTCTCTTCAAAGTGTAAAAAGTCATAGTTTGGTTGAAAAGCAACTTCTAACCAATCCCATCCATAGTTAGCATTATCATTATTAAGATACTCTTGGAATGTACTAAAAGGAAAGAAGTAACTTGCAATATCAGAGTTGTTGAATTGCTCTACGCTAGCATTACTGTCTAATAGCTCTTTAAACTCAGCAGCTAATCGCTCTATAGTAGCTAAATATTCTTTAGCTAGAGCTTTATGGCTACCTTCACTCATATTATAGACATCAGAACCATCAAGTACAAAGCTATCTCCCTCTAAATTATTGAAGTAATATAGTTGCTTTTGATAAGACTCAAAATAACTAGGTTGATGTTCTTTAGGAACGAGTATATCTATATTCGATTGTATCCACTGATGAAACTGTTTAAATAAAGGCATGGCTTCTTTCATTCTGAAGTATAGAAGGTAAGAAGGTTTTAGACTGTAATCTTTTAACTCTTTAGATTGTACGGGAATGCAGAATAGGGGAAAGAAGAATAAAGGTATTTCATATTTCCACTCTCCTACAAAATGATATTCTACTTCTCCTTGTGATGTTAAGTCTATATTAGTTACGATATGTCTGTGTCCCATGTTACTTTATTTTTGCATTCAAAAATAGAATAAAAGTTACAAATATTTATAGCTGTTTATAGCTAATTGGAAGTATAAAAAAAGCACCTTGGATAAGGTGCTGTATATCTTGTTATTTAAAATCTCGTTGGCGTTTTGCTTCGAACAGTAAGATAGAAGCAGCTACAGATACATTCATGGAGTCTATCACCCCACTCATAGGTATGATAATATTCTTCGTACTAGCATCTCTCCATTCTTGAGTAAGTCCAGTAGCTTCTGTACCTACTACGAATGCAGTAGCTTCTTTATAATCTCTTGTATGATAAGAAGTCGAATCTTGTAATGTAGCACAGTAGATATTGATACTGTGTTTTTTTAGAAAGGCAATAGCATCCGTAGTAGAAGCCATGGCTATCTGATTTGTAAAAACACATCCTACACTAGAGCGAACTACATTAGGATTATAGATATCACTTTTAGGGTTAGCGATGATGACAGCATCTATATTAGCCGCATCAGCAGTTCTAAGTATAGCACCTATGTTTCCGGGTTTCTCTGTAGCCTCAGCTACTAAGATTATAGGGTTCTCAGAAAGCTTTAGATCCTCTAGGTCTAATGATTTTGTATGTGCGATAGCTATTACCCCTTCAGTTGTATCTCTATAAGCTAGTTTCTGATATACATCTTTAGATATTTCTATTAGCTCTGTTTCTCTTGAAATAAAAGATCGTAGAGAGGTCTCAGACACAAGGTCAGGATAGAATAAAAGAGTCTTTAATGAATATCCTCCTTTAGTTGCTAATTCTATTTCTCGAAGCCCTTCAATAACAAATGTACCTGATTGTTTCCTATTTCTAGATTTTTCTTGAAGTTGAACAATGCTTTTAATCAAGGTGTTTTGTGAGCTTTCTATTTTTTTAATCATCATATTATAAGGTACCCTTAGCTTTGATTTGCAGGTATTTATTAATCGTGTTTATGGATAATTCTTCAGGAGCAGTTAGTATAGATTGAATACCATATTTGGTTAATTCATTTACTATTAAACGCTTTTCAAAGTTAAATTTTTCTGCAATTACTTTGTCAAAAATATCATCTGTGTTTTTAGCCTTTTTTTCAGTCAGTTTAGTTAACTCTGTATTCTCAAAGAAAACGACTAATAGAACGTGATTTTTTGCAATAGCTCTTAGGTAAGGCAACTGTCTTTTTAAGCTAGACAAGGATTCAAAATTAGTGTAAAGAATAATCAAACTACGATGTGTAATCTTATGTCTAATATGCGCATATAGTTTTCCGAAGTCACTTTCTACAAAGTTAGTATTGACTCTGTATAATTGTTCCATGACTTTTTGCAATTGACTTATTTTACTTTCAGCAGGAAGTTGGTTTGTGATATTCTCTGAGAAAGTCATTAATCCTACTTTGTCATTTTTCTTAAGAATAACATTAGATAAGGCTAGGGTTGAGTTAATCGCATAATCTAGTAAAGACAAACCATTAAAAGGCATCTGCATCACACGCCCTCTATCGATAATATTATAAACAGACTCTGTATTCTCATCCTGAAATTGGTTGACCATTAATTGACTAGATTTAGCCGTTGCTTTCCAGTTAATATTGCGTATATCATCTCCTAATACATATTCCTTTATTTGTTCAAACTCAGTAGTAGTACCTATCTTTCTGATTTTCTTCATCCCAAAAGCATACTTGTTTTTAGAAAAAGCAATCAAATCATATTTCTTCATCTGAATGAAAGAAGGGTAGGTAGCTAAGGTAACGTCATCACAAAAAACAAATCTTCTAGATACTAATTTAAGAGGACTAGATATATATACGTTTAACTTTCCGAAGACATACTCTCCTCTAGTCGTAGGTCTTAAGGTATAGCTAAGTGTTTTTTGTTCCTTAGGAGCCAAGGTTTTAGTGATTTCAAAATCTCTTTTCTGAAATTGAAAAGGAATCTCATCTATAATATCGCATTGTACTGCGATATTATATTTATTCTCTATGGAGATATAGATGGTATTATCATCACCATTAGATAGCTTTTCGGGTAAGATACGCACAGCATCTACTTTATTCTTCTTGTTGAACAACAGGGTGATATCTACCAATATGATAGCAAAAAATAATACAAATAACCCCCAAACAACTTTATACAGTATTGGAAATATAAAGGCAAGTACAAATAGAGCTATAATAGCCCCTAAGACCATATACACTCGTTTTTGTAAATAAAGTTGCTTGAATAATTTAAACATAAGTATTGTTTTTATTATCTAGGAATATCTATTGATTCGATGATTTGATTAATAATATCATTGGCTGTCACTCCCTCCATCTCTCTTTCAGGAGATACTATTATACGGTGCTTTAGTACTGGTATAGCAGCTTCTTTAATATCCTCAGGTGTTACAAAGTCTCTGTTGTTAATAGCAGCGAATCCTTTTGCGGCATTCAGGATGGCAATAGAGGCACGAGGAGAAGCTCCTAGATATAACAATGGATTAATACGAGTATCAGCAACAATCTTAGCAATGTATTCGATGATCTTTTCTTCAACGATAATCTCTTTGATTAGCTTTTGGAAAGAAATGATTTCATTAGGAGTAACTACTTTATTGATCATCGTAGTTTTCTTTTTATCTAATAATTCATGTTCTCTCTGAACGATGGCGATTTCTTCTTCTAATGAAGGATAGTCTATATTAATCTTAAATAAGAAACGGTCTAATTGCGCTTCAGGTAATCTATAAGTACCTTCTTGTTCAATAGGGTTTTGAGTAGCGATTACTATAAATGGTTCATTCATTTTATAAGAATGTCCATCTATTGTGATTTGGCGTTCTTCCATTACTTCAAACAGCGCAGCCTGAGTTTTGGCAGGAGCACGGTTTATCTCATCGATTAAGATTAGATTAGAGAATATTGGACCTTTTTTAAATTCAAATTCACTTTTTTGCATATTGAAAATTGAGGTACCTAATATATCAGAAGGCATTAAATCAGGCGTGAACTGAATACGGCTAAAGCCCATATCGATAGTTTGAGCTAATAATTTAGCAGAAAGTGTTTTGGCTACTCCAGGTACACCTTCTAATAGAATATGCCCATTAGCCAATAGAGATACAATGATTTGATCTATCGTTTTATCTTGACCAACGATTACTTTCTGTATCTCACTTTTGATTCCTTTTACCTTCTCTTGTAACAAACTCAAATCTAGTCTAGATTCGAAATGTAAGTTTTCTTCTGGGGTTACTGTATTTTCCATAGTATATCTTTAATCAATGATTTTCTCAATTATTTTGTTTAATTCGATTAGCATTTCTTCTGATGCATGGTGTGGGGCAGCTTTAAACTGCTCTATAAACCTGACAAATTTGACGATATCTTCTTTGTCTTTCTTGGTTTTGGTATGCAGGTTATTGATAAATACTTCATCTAGTTTAGTGGTGTCTAGCCAATGTACACGTCTTATTTTTTCTAAGGTGTATATAATGTGCTTATTGATCAAGTCTTCATAGTCTTTATTTTGAATATAAAGATTAGACACTGTTTTGGTAAATTCAACAGTGGTGTTAGACAGCGGTGTGATAATCGGTATTACTCTCTGCTTCCTTTTTGCAGTGAAAATGATAAACACAAACAAGGTTCCAAGGAAGAAATACCATGCCCATGTCAAGGCTGGATGTTTAAACACAAATCTAAGAATAGAAGTAGAGTGGTACTCATTATCTCCTGGTAATCTAGATACAGTGAAGTAGGTGTTCTGTTGAGGTAAGTAAGATAATACACCCTGTACATAAAGGTGATTATTACTTTCTAACAAATTATAGTTTGTAAATGCAATAGGTTGAAGCCCTAATATGAGTTGACCTGATCCCTCTTTATAACGAATGAGGTTAGGATATTTGACTCCTTTATACTTTAAGTATCCTAGCACCTCTACCTTGGTACGTAGAGAATCTGGAATATCGAAGTAGTTCGTATTTAAGTCTTTTAGCTGAAACGAATAGGTAGAAATATTCGGATTAGCCAATGTCACTGACACCTTATCCTGATCTAATAATTCTTCTCTTAACGTATATTGTAGATAGTCTGTCTCTATCCCCTCTATTAACCCATCTATATTATCTTGAAAGATAACAGCAGTGTTTCCCTTTGCGATATAGTGATGTAGATTTACTCTAGCGAAAGAGTCTATATACCCATAGTTCTTTAAAGAGAACAGTGTGTTAGTGTGTATACTATCATACTTTTTATCTTTAAAGAAGTCATAGACATTTCCAGTGATTCTGATTACACTATCATTAGGAAACACTTTGTCTATTTCCTGATCTAGTATATATGTCCCAAAGGGAATTTTATGTGTATTATCTAAAGTTTCGCGCCAATCTATCGGATCTACTTTATTAGACTCTATAAAATAAACAAAGCCCATAATCACGATAAAAAGGAACAACATTATTTTTGTTGATTTACTCATTTTAGCTTTGTTTTAGTATAGTGTCAAATGACTGTTTTGCACGGTTAAACTCAGATTCTTCTATTTCAAATTCTCCATACCATATATTGTTATATAGATAAGAAAGATACTTAAAATTCTCTTTTAGTTTACTATCTTTTATTTCGTTTTGATAGTCAGAGTTCGTTTTTTCGATATGCCATTCGATCTCCTCTTTTTCTTGTAATCTCTGTAGTAGCCATAGGTAATAGTAACGAATACTTAGACGGTATTGTTGCTCCGCAATGGTCTTGTTTAATAGAGAAGGGAAGTCCACTACTTTAAGGTTTAACTCAATTTCATCGACCTGTATCTCCATCTTTTTAGCGCTCTTCTTGAATAGCCAATAGGCATCTTTCTGAATAACAGCTCTTATGATATAATAAATTAAAAGAAAGATAACTAGTATCCCTGCTATTCTATAAAAAACTTGCAAACGGCTACTTGTTTCATAGTCAATATCAAATTGTCTAAAGAAGTCAGTTAATTGCTGATTTAACCATCGCTTAAAGCGCTTCCAAATAGAGTCTTTGTTAAGTTCTTCTTTATAGTCAAAGTCAGGATCTTTCTTGTATTTCTTTTTATAATCTGTTTCAAATTTAGTAGGTACTATATCTGTACTCGTCTCTTCTAAGTATGGAAGTACATTGACAGGTTTAGCCTTGATAACTCCAGCTTCATGAGCAGTCGCAGAGATGTCTTCTTCATCTTGTGAAGATTCTACATCAGATACAATAGTATCCTGCTCTACCTGCCCAAAATGAGGCGTAGCAAATGATAAAAATAATAGTATAAATAAGAATCTCTTCATTAGTTTTTTCCAATCATATCAATGTCTGCATGAGACTGTGTATTTTCTTTTTGCTCTCTGATGCTGTAGTAAACTAATCCTTGATTAATCAACATTATATTATTCATCACGAAAGATACTAGTGTACTTAAGATAATTATACCGATGAGCATTAGTTTAAAACCTTGTGTCTCTTCTAGATCATAAGAACTTTTTTCACTGAATATTGTTCCTCCATAGAACATGATTTGAGTGATAATGTTTAGCGTCATTGTAACGATTTGTATTATTAGATAAACTAAGAAAGTGTTCCCTATGATAATCCAGAATTTACTTTTCAGCATATAGTAAGCTGTTTGATAAGACTCATAGATTCCACTTCTATTGGTCACATATTCATAATAAGCCAAGTTTATCCATGAAGCAACAGCAGGCATCATAATCAGTAAAAGGGGAATCCCTATTAATAAAAAGATTAAAACAGCCGCGATAGAGAAAGCAATTATAATTAAGGGAAATATAGTAAAAAAAGAAGCAAGTGCGAAACCAAGTAATCTCCAAATATCCTTTTTTAGAGGATTAATCACATGCTTTATATCTTGGTAATCCTTAGGGTGTTCTACCATCGCTTTTAGATAGTATACAGGATATGACATAGCGATAATACTTATAAGAATAGTAACAACCGCCGCTACTAAGATAATTAAGAAGAATAGCCCTGCGTTATTGTCTATAAATGCATCTATTGCTGAATTTTTTGCACTACTAGATGCTGCAAATACCATATCAAATAAAAAGTAAGTACATACAAATAAGACTAGTAATAATATACCACATAGGGTAAAGTAATTTTTGAAGAATGGTTTTCCTTCTATTTTAAAGAATGAAATCGTATCATTCATTAAGTCACTAAAATCTCTTTTTTTAAAAACAACAAACATAGATTATAATTTAATAAGTTTTGAATACACTCTTCTCGGATAGATGAAGAAGTAATAAATAATGATAGAGAATGTACCTAGTATAATAATATAGTTTAGTACATCAGGCATCTCTTTAGCATAGCGTGTTATAAAGCCCTCTATAAAAGCAGCTGTGATAACGAATGGTACCATCGCTAAGAATATTTTAAATCCATTCTTAAACCCTCGAATAAAGGAGTTTTTTCTCGAGAAGGTCTTAGGAAATAGAAGACTTCCCCCAAATACAAAGCCTGCAAATGCCTCAATGATAATCCCTGTAATCTCTATAGCACCGTGTAACCATATTCCTCTAAAGCTATCCATAAAAGCATTTTCTTTGATAAACATATATTGGAATGCCCCTACCATAATACCGTTATAGAGTAGATAGAATAGTGTACCTAATCCAGCGAAGATTCCGTATATAAAAAATTGTAGAGACACATATAGATTGTTAAACGCTATACCTATAAAGCTTCCCCAGTTACTACCAGACTTATAGATACCCATCGCGTCATCATTCTGTATATTATCTAATGTTAGATTAACATAATGATCTCCTAATATTAAACGAATAAACTCTAAATCATAATGAGCAGAAACAAAACCGATACCTACAATAATCAGAAAGGTTAGTACAGAAAAGTAAAGATAATTTCGATTTTCATGCACAACTAGAGGAACTTCTGTCTTAAAGAAATAAATAAGTCTATTTTCTTCAATACGTTTTGTTTTGTAAATTTTTTGATAAGTTTGCGCTGCTAAAATATTGAGATATTGTGTAACTTTACTCTTGGGATAATAAGTTTGCGCATAGGATAAATCATTCATTAACTGAATGTACATATCGGCCAAGTAATCAGGTTTATGAATTGAGTTAGAATATATTGTATGTTCATATTCAATCCATTTTTCTTTATTATATTTGATAAAAGCGACTTCTCTCATTTAAAAGCAGATAATTTATGGCTAATTTAACAATAAATACAACACAAAATATCAAAATAGAATTTAAAACTGCATCTATTGGTGAAAGAATGATTGCTTCTATTTTAGATCTTATTTTTAAGGGATTGTATTTGATTCTGATTTTTTATATTGTAAGTCAACTAAGAATAGTTAATGCTTTTATAGATGAGTGGTCTAAAATCGCGGTTATGATTCTCATCGCTTCTCCTGCTTTGTTTTATACTCTATTTTTTGAGACGATTATGCAGGGAGCCACTCCAGGTAAGAAGGTTATGAGGATTAAGGTGATTAAGATAGACGGGTACGAAGCTTCTGTAGTAGACTATGCTAGCCGTTGGGTAATGAGATTAGTAGATTTTTGGATAGGTTCAGCAGCAGTTGGTTTGATTACAATTATATGTACAGATAAGAGTCAGCGATTAGGTGATATTTTAGCAGGTACAGCAGTGATATCTGTCAAAGAAAGATTACTTTTGTCATCCACTATTTTTCAGGAAGTAGAGGAGGAGTACACCCCATTATTTGCGCAGGTGTTAAGTTTGACAGATAAAGATGTTTATATTATAAAAGAAGCTTTAACTACTTTTAAAGCAAATAGAGATCACGAGTTATTACAGAAACTAGTCGTGAAACTTAAGAGCGTACTAGGTATAGGTGAGCTGAAGACACTCTCTGATCAGGAGTTTATAGAAACCGTATTAAAAGACTACAATTATTTAACAGCTAAGGTTTAGCGCATTATTTTTATACTATTTAATGTTTAATTTTTTCGATATTTTAGATTTGCTCGGAACATTAGCTTTTGCAATTTCGGGAGCATTAGCAGGGCGTGAAAGAAGGTTAGATCTGTTTGGGATGACTATTTTAGCATTCGCGACAGCTATTGGAGGAGGGACTATCAGAGATATGATGATCGGATGGACACCTGTGATGTGGCTTACTAATCTTAGTTATTTTTATGTAACCTTATTAGGGGTAGCTATGGCTATTGTGTTCTATAAGAAGTTTAACTTCTTGCGTTATTCTCTTTTCCTATTTGATACCATAGGTATCGCTGTGTTCACACTAATCGGTATAGAGAAAGGGATGACAGTAGGCTTACACCCGATTATCTGTGTTACCTTAGGTACGATTACTGCTTGTTTTGGAGGGGTTATTCGCGATATTTTAGCGAATAAGATTCCACTTATTTTTAAACAAGAGATCTATGCCACAGCATGTATCCTTGGAGGTTTAGTTTATTATTTACTAAACTATTTTGAGCTGAGTAAGGATATCTTATACGTAGGTACAGCAGGTATTATTATTCTGATTAGAGTATTAGCTGTGAAGTATAAGTGGAGTTTGCCATTTGCGAATGTGTAAGCTTGCTTTCTTAGAATAAATAACTAAAGAAAGAATATAAAGTGTATAGTACATATCATGATGTAGTATACACTTTTTTTTATTGAGTATATTAGCGATGAGTAAACAGGGATAAATGTACTAGACTAGAAGGCTTCATATTAGTAATAGTGTATTGTAGAACAATCTGTTAATTATGATATAGTCAATAGTGAATCAATATAATTTAGTTAAGTTCGGTAGTTCGAATTTTGTCTTACTCTGGGAGCATTCTTGTTCTTGTTTCCCTTGATTTGAGTCCGTAGTGAGTCCGTTATGAGTCCGTAGTGAGTCCGTTATGAGTCCGTAGTGAGTCCGTTAAATCAAGTAAAATAACGGACACAATATAGACTTATAGCATTATCATATAGTTTTTATACAAAACGAGACTAGAATATCATACGTACTTCAGTGCAATAGAGCGCTAATCCGAATCTTTGGATGATATGCGTTAGAAACTAAGTGTGGTTAATCTAATGCTAAGATAAAACATGAGATCTATTATGATTAGAAAATAGTTTACTAATTAGGTTAGCGATAGGTACTAATATAAGGATAGTAGCTAACCCAATAGTGTTATACCATAGATAATGAATAGGAGTAGTGATGTATAGGGTAATAATAGTGATTTGAGTTAGTAAAATGGTGTAAAACAAAGCTTTATTATTGTTTTTAAAGTACATGGTCACTAGTAAAATACCAAGTAGAGTTCCTGAAAACAGAGAAGAGTACGCCCATAGTATTTGGATAAGATTTAAAAATACGGGAATATTATATACTATAATCAGAGCAAGGATAATAATAATAAGCGTAATGATATCATGATATCTTTTGTTATCTGGATGAGGCAGAGCACTTGACTTGGTCTGAGATAACAGTTTTTTTGTTTTTTTTGATAGCCAATTTATTTCGTGAAATCCTATCGAAAGTAAACAGATAAAAAATAAAGCCATGATAACACCTGCTATCCCTGTGGGTACATGAAAGTTGATGAAGTGAAGAAGTATAAAGTCAGAATCATTCACTTCTACATTATGATTCGCCTTTTTAATTAATTTTTTTGCTTCTAGTTGAAGTTTATTTGCATTTTCTGTTAAGCTTAGTATTTGATCTTTTAGTATTTGATTACTATAGTTCTGATAGATTTGCCCACTATATAAGAAGCTAGCTTCTTTCTTTAAGTTCAATATTTTTTGATACTCTTGTTTGATTTGATCGTATTGTTCAGCATATTCAGATTGATAGACTGTGTGCACGTTATGAGGGTTATAATGTAAAGGTGCATCGTTAAACTGGTAAAATGTAAATAACACACACCCTGTCAATAGAATAAAGAAATGAAAAGGGACATTGAATAACCCATTGATAATCAATCCATCCTTAGTCTTATCAGAGTATTTACTCTGTCTATATATCTGTAGAATCTTTGTATCTATAGATAATAGGGCGACGAATAGTATAGTACCATTTACTAAACATTTAAGCAAGTCAAACTTATCTTTTAGAGCAAGATCGCTATCGATCACAGTAAGTTTATCAAAAGAGGCGGTGAAGCTTAATGTATCTTCTAGATACATACCTTCTGGTAGTTTGTATAATATGGTCAGAAAGATGATAGTCGTTATTATAATGGCGTATAATAACTGGTTTCGTCTAGGGAATAAATTGGTTTTGTTTTTAAAAAGAATGTTCAGAACGATAAAAATTGCACTTATGATTAAGAGTAAGATTTTGAAATCTATTTTTAATAAAATAGAGAGTATCATAGCCGTAGCATAGAATGTAATAGTAAGAACAAGTAATCTTAGGATTAGATAAATAATGCTGGTTAAGTAATAGACTCTTTTATTAGACTTCGCCTTGATGTATTCAAATGCGCTTTTAGTATTGTGTTTTTTGTATTTTGGGATAATTAAGAATATAACTATAAATACAGCTAAGGGAATACCTAGATACAGCTGTAGGAATGTCATTCCCTGTGAATAAGCTTGTCCTGGAAGAGAGATAAAAGTGTATATAAAAGATTGTACCGCTATAATCTTGAAACCATAGTGTAGTGTTGACTTTTCGTAAATAGAGTTGTTATCTGCTTTATTAAGTTTAAAGTGCTTAATGGTGATAACGATAAATAAAATTAGTATAAAAATACTCCAATCAATTGCATTCATTTCAACGAAATTAAGAAGGGATAAATAACAAATGATATTGTGGTACTGGCCTTTATATAGCTAGAATAGAATCTATGATCTTCTATAAAGAGTACAGTATAGATAAGTGTTTGTGTTCTGAAGTAGTTTTATTGATTAGTTTTAACTTTATAAAAAAAAGACTAGTAAAACCTATAAATAGGTTAACTAGCCTTTCTTCTACTACCATTTGACTATTTAAACCGAAATGGTAAATACAAAATTTGTGCCACTATTATATTGTAGGATTGTCTATATCCTCTTTTTTATTGACTATAACAATTCCCTTTTGTAATAATAAACTGTTAGGATAAGAGATCTTCTCGTTCTCTGTAGTGAGTAATATAGTACAGAATGCTTTGATATCAATGATTTTAGCTTCTATAGGGAAATCTTTGTCTTGTAATCTGATGGTATCTCCTATTCTAAATGGAAATGAGAAGAATAATAAGATTCCTGCTGTGATATTACTTAATAAAGACCACTGAGCGAACATCGCTACCCCTATTACTGTAAATACAGATGTAAGTGTAACCATAAAATTCTCTGGTTGAACTCCCCAAATCGTTAGTACGAGAATTAAAAAAATAACCGATAAAAGTGTATTAAATAATCTGATAATCAGTAGTACTCGGCTATCTTTACGCTGCTCTTTAGTAGAGAAAGATCGGATGATATATCCTATTAACTTTCTACAAGGAATATATAGAACTAATGTAATTACAGTTGCTATAATTTCTGTGTAATATTCTTTTAGCATATTTAGTTTTTAATGAATTTTAGTAATTCCTCTACAAGTTCTTTAGTAGGTAAGCCTACTATATTAGTATAAGAACCATCTATTTTATCTATGCCTACTAATCCTATCCATTCTTGTATACCATAAGCCCCAGCCTTGTCATAAGGTTTGTATTGGTCTATATAGAAATAAAGGGCTTCATCAGATAGATCAGAGAAACTCACTTTAGTAATACAGTGGAATACACTTACGCTCTCCTTGCTCTTTAAACATACAGAACTGATTACTTCATGCTCATGACCACATAAGCTCTTTAGCATGGTATAGGCTTCATCTCTATTTTCAGGTTTGCCTAGTGAAGTATGATTATTCCACACAGTAGTATCACTGGTAATGATGATTTCGTTATCGTGTAATATTTCTATAGCATCAGCCTTTGCTTTTGCAATATAGTCAGTGATTTGTTCTCTTACCAACTCTTCAGGATAAGACTCATCTATATCCGAAGCTCGGACTGTAAAAGAGAACCCTAAGTCCGTTAAATATTGTTTACGTCTAGGGGAGTTAGATCCTAGTACGATGTTATAATCCTTAAATAGCTTATTAAGCATAATATTTATTAGTCAAATTTAGCGTTAAAGTGTTGAAACCACTTTTGTTGTGTTTTCATGACTTGTTCGATCACATCTCTAACAGCCCCTCTGCCACCGTTAAGATGAGAGATATACTTAGAGATTCTTTTTATTTCTGGTGCAGCGTCCTGTGGAGCAGTAGGCAGTGCTACTTCTTGCATGATATGATAGTCTGGTATATCATCTCCCATGTATAATACGTTATCAGGATTGATATTATTAGCTGCTATATATTCTTTAAATACTTTTACTTTATCAGGTACCCCTAAGTAGATGTCTTTCACACCAAGGTTAGCAAACCTCGTACGCACACCTTCATTACTACCTCCTGAGATAATACATACATTATATCCATTTTCGATAGCAGCTTTCATCGCATATCCATCTCTAATGTACATATCTCTTAGTAAATTTCCTTCTTGTGTTACGTGAACAGTACCATCTGTTAATACACCATCTACATCAAATATGAACGTAGTGATGTCATTCATTATCTCTTTAAAATGTTTAGACATTAGTTATTTTGTATTGAATTAGTTATGAGTTGATATATTTCTTTTTTTATAGGGTCATTTAGCGCTTCTAGATGACGGTCTATAGTTCCTTGATCATTACGTGCAGCTGGTCCTGTCTGTGCTTCTCTAGGCGATAAGGTCTGTACCTTAGTCGCTGTCTCTAAGATAAGAGGCTTTAGAATGTCAAAGGGCACCATATTCTCTTTACAAATATCTTCACCTAGTTTAAAAAGATGATTGGTGAAGTTGTTTACAAATACTGCTGCTAGGTGTATAGACTGTCTCTGGTCAGTAGAGATTTTATATACTCTTTCAGAAAAAGATAAAGCTAACTTTTCTAAAAGTTCAAAATCTTGTTTGTTACTAGCTTCGATACAATAAGGGATAAGGCTGAAATCAACCTCCTTATCGATAGAGAAAGTCTGTAGCATATAGAAGACTCCTTTTCTACTTGTGGTAGCAATAGAGTTCATCGGCATTGTCCCAGAAGTATGAACCACAAAGGCATCTTTTAAAGGGATGGTAGAGGATACTTCTTCTATAGCATCATCACTAACAGCAATGATAAAAATATCTGCAGGTTTTAGCTCATTGATATCTGAAATAATTTGATTGTGAGAGACTAAGTCCTTAACTTTGTTAGGAGTTCGTGCATACACTTGTTGTAAACAAATATTGTCGTGTTCTAAAAAGTTTAGTATCAAGTGATGAGCAACTTTGCCAGAACCTAAAATGGATATTGTAATCATAGCAGTAAAGTTTAGCATTTATTTGTAAACAGATAGTGTGTAAAAATAATAATTTGTAATGAGAAAAGATATAGAAAACATAGAAGATATTAAGGTATTAGTAGATACCTTTTATGGAAGAGTACAGGAGAATGAGTTTATCGGCCCTATTTTTAATAGTAAACTAGAGGGGAGATGGCCTGAGCATTTAGAGAAAATGTACGCCTTCTGGCAAACTATTCTATTAGAAGAGTATACATATAGAGGAAAACCTTTTCCTCCTCATGCACAGCTACCTGTAGAAGGCGAGCATTTTGAAGAATGGAAGAGAATCTTTAATGGTACGGTGGATGAACTATATGAAGGAAAAATAGCTGATGAAGCGAAGTGGCGAGCAGAGCGTATGGCTGCGATGTTCTTAAGTAAAATAGAATACTTTAGAGAAGCAGGGATGAAGCCATTGGAGTAAAGAAGAATATAGTGTTATCATAAAACGGGGTTGCTTTGAATAGTAACTCCGTTTTTTTGTTAGTATCATATTGCTTTAATTTATCGCATTACTTTTTTTATTCTGTGTTAGATAATCTATAAACTTGTAGTATTAAATCAGTGCTTATGGATTTGTTTAGTGATTATAGTCAGGAGTTTACGAATATTCTTCCTTATGATGGAGAAGTAGATTACTATGGTATCGTATTTAATAAAGAGCAGTGTGACTATTATTACAATCAACTTTTGACTCATGTAGCTTGGCAATGTGATCAAGCTATCATCTTTGGGAAGAAAGTAACTACTAAGCGCAAAGTGGCTTGGTATGGCGATATTCCATTTAGTTATACTTATTCAAATATTACTAAGACTGCCTTGGTTTGGACGGAAGAGTTATTAGCATTAAAGAAAATAGTAGAAGAGAGGACAGGGGAGACTTATAATTCATGTCTTTTAAATTTATATCACACAGGAGAAGAGGGAATGGCGTGGCATAGCGATGGAGAGAAGGATTTAAAAAAACATGGAGCTATAGCTTCTCTGAGCTTTGGAGCAGTTCGTAAATTTGCTTTTAAACACAAAGAGAATGGTGTGAAAATAGATGTTATTTTGGATAATGGAAGCCTATTAGTAATGAAAGGGACTACTCAAGAAAATTGGCTACATAGATTACCTCCTACAAAAGTGGTTCATACTCCACGTATTAATCTTACCTTTAGAACCATCGAAATAAAAGAGTCTGTCTGATGAGAAAGGAGTCATTTAGTATACTGTCTAATGTGATAAAACAAGACTTGTGGAAGTCATTATCACTATTAGTACAAGAGCAGGTATTAGAAAATAAAGAAATGCTAATCTGCGAAGGAGAGGTAGCTGATAAGATAGTGTGGATAAAAAAGGGTGTTTTACGTTCTTATTTTCTATTAGAAAGTGGAGAAGAGCGTACATACTGTATCACCTTCGACGAAAGTATGATGACAGCGATGACTTCCTTTATATCAGGACAACCATCTAAAGAGAATATACAGTCTATAGGCAAAACAGAATTATATGTCCTCTATAAAGCAGATGTAGATAAACTATGTGTAGATAGTATAGTATGGACAAACTTCTTTAAACAGTTATTAGAAGAGCAGTTTATGGAATTAGAAGAAAAACTCTTCGATATCCAACGTCTAGATGCTAAAGATAGGTACCTGAAGTTACTTCAGAACTATCCTCACTATATTCAACAGATACCTGGTATATACTTAGCTTCATTTTTAAATATTACCCCAAGGCATTTGAGTAGAATACGCAAGGAAGTGAATTTATAGACCTATGTCCTCTAGGATGTGGTAAAAAGACAAGACTTTTGTTCTTTACAGTAATCATTTAAGATATGAATATAGATAAAGAACTATTAATAGCACTGTCTTTAAGTGCTTGGACACAGATACCTTATGATTCTCTTTTAGAGTCTAATCCTCAACAAATACGCATCACAGAAGAACGATTAATGCTAGAGGAGGGAGCTATAACTATACCTCATGATATCAGTGTATATAATCAAGTAATTTCTACAGCATATAATACTTCTCTTAAAATAAGAATATATAAGCCAAGAGAAATAGATAAACCCTTGCCTGTAGTCTTGTTCTTACATGGAGGAGCTTTTATTTTTGGAAGTCCAGAGCAGTATGATTTTCAGTTGCTAGATCTAGTGAGAGAGGCGCAGGTGATTATAGTATCTGTTGATTATCGATTAGCGCCAGAGCATCCTTTTCCGGCTGCTTTAGAAGATAGTGTAAGTGCTCTAGAATGGTGTTATAGCAATATAGAAGCAATAGGAGGAAATAAACAGAATATCAGTGTGATGGGAAGTAGTGCAGGGGGCACAATAGCTCTATCTCTTTTACACTTAAATAGAGATAGTAATATTATCCCTATAAGCAATGCTCTCATCCTATATCCTCCTACATCAGATGAGCTGAATACTCCTTCTATGCAGACTTATGCTCACGCACCTATGCAATCTAAGAAAAGTGCAACTTATATGTGGAAACATTATTTGTCAGGGGATAAGAATAAGTGGAGGGAATATGCAGTGCCTAATAAGATGCAGAACTACCAATCACTACCGTCTATGACAATGGTACTAGCAGAATATGATCCTCTAATAGATGAAGCAAAAGAGTATGTGACTTCTGTAGAGAGCAATGGAGGAAAAGTCACAGTCTTAGAAGTAAAAGGTGCTGTGCATACTTTTGATTTCTTTGAGTGTAAACTAACAGATGATTTTACAAAGTATAAGATAACGTATTATAAACAATTACACTTGAAGTAATTATCTTTGTTTTATAACTTATATTCAATGAACAAACTTATACAACATATCGAAAAATTCGTAGGGACTTTATCAGTACCTGAAGCAGATTCTATTTTATCTTATTTTGAGCTGATCAAGGTCAAAAAGAAAGAGATTCTTTTAGAAGCAGATATGCTTTGTGATAAGTTATTCTTTGTGGAAGTAGGGTGCTTGAGAAGTTATTATATGAAGAGTAATGGTGTAGAACAAACTATTGATTTTGCTATAGAGAATTGGTGGTTAACGGATAATATGGCTTTTGAACAGCATACGAATAGTAACTTCTATATTCAAGCAGTAGAGCAGTCAGAAGTAATCGTGATTACTAGAGAACAATTTGTTTTACTATTAGAGAAACACCCAATTATGGAGAAGTACTATAGACAAGTTTTTCAACGTGCATATGCTGCTGCTCAATATAGAGTGAAGTATTTGTACGAGTTTAGTAGAGAAGAGTTGTACTTCCACTTCGAAGAGAGATTTCCAGAGTTTATACAACGTATTCCTCAGTATTTAATGGCTTCTTATTTAGGGTTTAGCCCAGAGTATTTAAGTGAGATAAAGAAGAAGAGATTTTCTTAAACCTGTTTAAGTTTATTGATTAATCATAGCTTTAGATTTGTTGAAATTAAAAACAATAAAGTTACGATTATGAGAAAGACAATTTATGGTGTACAGCCTAAGGCGTATGAAGGAATGTTATTATTAGAAAAATACTTAAACGAATCAGAATTAACACCAATACATAAAGAGCTAATAAAGATTAGGGCATCTCAGTTAAATGGATGTGGGTACTGTTTAGATATTCATACACAAGACGCTTTAAAGCATGGAGAATCTGTTAGAAGATTATTAGTGTTAGCAGGGTGGCAAGAAACAGAGCTGTTTACAGAAGAAGAACGTGTGATTCTGGAGATGACTGAAGCGGTTACATTTATTCATCAAGGAGGAATTAGTGATACATTATATGCGCAAGCAGAAGAGTTATTTGGTGAAGTGTATTTAGCGCAACTTATTATGTGCATGGTTACTATTAATGCTTGGAATAGAATAGGAGTAGCTACTCATCTTAAAGCAAAATAGTAATTATAGAATAGAAGCGGGATAATGTATCCTGCTTTTTTATTATACAGAAGTATTTGTTTTTAGTCAAATATGCTTTCTTTTAGAGGGGAATAGAAAAAATAAATATCAAAAAAAGTAATATTGATTTACTTATTTAAGTATATCTATTTGATTAATAGAATGTTGATTCACTTCTGTTTTGTGGTTAAAAAAGAGGGATTATTTGTGAATAATTGTCGAAATATTCATAATTTTAGTAAAGACCTATTGAGAATAGGGAGTAGAGAGCGCAAAATTCTCTCATTACGTATTACCTAATTCATTAATATCTATTACTATGATAAAAGATTACTTGAATAAATTAGTAGGCATTCGCTTAAAAGGTAGAAAGAAAGAATTAATACTAGGTATAGTATTAGCTTATAATGATAAGTGGTTATTAACGAAGTGTAATTCGGTCGATTATATTATAGATGGGTATGAGTTGATAGCTGTGGATAAAATATCTACTATAGAGCGTGGAGAAAATATTGCTTTTATTGAAGAAGTACTGAAAGCAAAACATGTTGACTTTTATAGTAGCCCTATTCAGTTAAAAGACAATATTTTTGATACTTTAAAAGCTATTGGGAATAAATATGGTGCTTTTGGATTAGAATTTAAGGAAGAGGATTGTGTCTATGTAGGGAAGTATATGGATAGTGATGATAGTGAGTATTTTGCATTCGAAGAGTTATCTGCTTCAGGTGAATGGTTTGAGGAGATAGAGGAATTTAAGGTGTCTAAAATTTATAAGATTGACTTTGATGGAGACTATGTAGAGTCTTTATTATTGTATGCGAATAGAAAACTAAGTGAATAAGAGTATTAGAAAATTTTAATGGTAGTTCATACATAGACTTGCATGATTATTGCATGTCGTTATAAGTAATTAAAGATGATGAGAAACTAATTTAAAAAGATCTATTATGAAAAGAGTTTTAAGTTTATTGACAGTATTGCTTCTAAGTTTTGCAGTGTTTAGTTGTAGCAGTGATGACGATTATATTGATTTGTCAGAACATGCAGGTGGTTTTACTATGGTAAATGCCTATGAGAGTGAAGATGCGCTTATTTATGTTGCAGATGGTCGCCCTATTCAGAGTCCATATTATCCTCTGTTTTATCAGAGTGTAGGTTATGTGAATCTATGGCAAGGAAATAGATTAATAGACATCTATGGAGGTAATAAGGTCAAGCCAATTACTACAACTACGAAGAAGATAACTAGTGGGCAGTTTTATACTTCTTTTATAGGAGGGAACGAATCGAAGGTAATCCACTTTATAACAGAGGATAATGTTAAGAAAGCAACTCCTTTAAATGAAGTTAAGCAGTCAGGAGTTCGTTTCTTTAATTTGAGTTCGGATAATGTAGTAGCTACTGTTCAGTTTAATGATAAGACAGTAGTAAAAGAATTTGAAAATAGAGTTCAAGACAGTGAAACGACTGCTTTGAAAACACAGGAGTTTAACGCTTTAGATTCTAATACTTATGCTATTACGATTAAAGATAAGGATGGTAAGGTACTGGCAACTAGAAAAGATGTTGTGTTTAAACCTTCACAGTTTTATTCTATTATCTTGATTGGTGCAAAAGATAATGCGAAAAAGCCTTACTATATAGGTGTTGTAAATCAAGCTGTAAAGTAATAAAATAGTAACTTGTAATAAGAAGTCCTTTAAAGGTGTATTACTTTTAAAGGATTTTTTTTATGGATTGCATACAACAGTATCTCTTTTTAAATGATATATTTACTAGTAGAATCAATGTCTGTATAAACAGAAGGACAAGAGTATGAATAGTATGTTTGAAAATAAACAAATTGATATAGATACATTACCTCAAGTAGAGCAAGTAATGTTTAAAAACTTAGACTCTAGGTATCGAACAGTAGTTGGGGTAAGATTAATAATAATTTCTATTATTATCTTACTAATTGCTTTTACACCTTATATTTTTCAGTATTTGACGAGTGAACCTTTGTTGAATGAAGCATTGTTATACTCACTTATGGGATTAGGAGTTGTAATGATTATTCTGATATGTATTATCTCTATGAAGGGAGTAGCAATGAAAGGCTATGCGCTACGTGAGCAAGATATTATTTATAAAACAGGTATTATTAACAGATCTCAGACTGTTATTCCTTTTAATAGAGTGCAGCATGTAGGAGTATATGAAGGAGCCTTACTTCGAATGTTTAACTTATGTACGGTAGAGTTTTTTACTGCGGGAGGAGCTTTAGGTGATCTAAAAATCACAGGGATATCTAAAGAGGAGGGAGAGCGACTAAAAGCGTATGTTATACAGAAGATAACGAAGTCTCCTCAACAGGATTTAAGGACTAATCTAGATATTGTAGAACACTCACAGGAATCTGTTCATGGATAAGAATAGTTTTTATCAACCTACTAGACAAGCTACAATAGGAATCATTGCTAACTTTCTGAATGCCTTACAGAAAATAGTAAGAGCTTTTGTTCCTCTTATAGTACTATTTTTAGTGAATAAGCGTATAGAATTCCCTATTAGTATTTGGGGGATTGTGATAGGAGGAAGTGTTTTAAGTCTTGGAATAGCTTATCTGAGTTATCGCAACTTCTTGTTTTATATTGATGAAGAAACTAATTCATTTATCATTCAAAAAGGGATTATCAATAAATCGAAAGTTACTATTCAACTAGAGAAAATACAGCAGGTGAATCTCAATCAGAGTTTTATTAATAAAATAATCAATGTGTACTCTGTAGAAATAGACTCTGCAGGTAGTAAAGATAAAGAAGCTACTATCCCTTCTATGGCTTTATCAGATGCTGATGCATTGAAACAGATACTGCTAAATTATAAGAATGAACAAGTAATAGACGATACTTCAACAGATACAATAGATAGAGAACAGAAGCTTATAGAGCAACAAAAAAACACAAAACAAATAAGTATACTTACACTTCTAAAAGTTGGTATTACTTCTAATTACTTATATACATTAGGGTTGATACTTGTATTCTTTAATATGGTGTATGATTCGATTGTGAGAAGCATCTCTATAGAAGAGTATATCGATAAAGAAGAGGTGACAAGCTATATAGAGGGAGGGATGTCTTTGGTCGCTTTTCTATATTTAATTGTGTTTTTAGTTATCACTGTGTTAGTAGTTAATGTGATCCGTACATTATTAAAATTCTGGGACTTTAAAGTTACATTTTCGAATAAGACTTTGTTATTATCTCATGGATTACTGTCTACTAGGAATACGATTATTAGGCCAGAACGAGTTCAAAAGGTTGAAATAGAACAGAATTATTTTCAGAAGTTATTTGATATCTGCAGTCTAAAGATAAGTCAGGTGGCAGGAGAAGAGGGAGATAATAAAAAGTCTGGGTTACAAATACCTGGTTGTTCTACTCAGGAGAGAGAAGACCTATTTAAAATAGTAATGTCTAAAGAAGAGAAAAAAGAGTATACTACTGTTCTAAAGTATAATTATAGATACCTAGGTTTTAGAGTATTCTTATTTATAGTTCTTCCTTTAGTCTTTTTAACCTTGTTTTTTAGATCAAATTTTAGTTCTGCTATGTTTATAGGAACAGTAGTGAGTTATAGTGTGATTATGCTACTAGCACTGTATAGACTTTATAGTGTAGGGAGGTTAAGAGTAAGTGAAGATTTTATAATGATAAGAAGGGGGATATGGGATATCTCTTATATTTATATAGAACCACATAAGGTACAGAAGATTGTCTTGTCTCAGTTATGGTGGCAACAGTCAGCAGATGTAGGTAGCTTAAAGCTTTATACTGCTGGAGGAACAGTGTCTTTTAGTACTACTCAGTATAGTGAGTTAGTGAAGTTAAGAGATAAATGGCTTTATCAGGTAGAATCATCAGCATTACACTGGATGTAATAAGTATAAAAAAACGAGGGAATACATACTATTCCCTCGTTTTTTATTCCTCTTCTTGTACTTTTTTTAAAGCACGGTTTAAGGTACGTGTAGTGATACCTAGATAAGAAGCCATATCTTCTTTAGAGATATGTACTTGTTCTTTCTCTTGTAGCTCTAACAGTTTTTCTAGTGCGTGTTCTACTGTATAAAGTTGTTGAAAAGAAGCTCTTTCACTAGTGTGAAATACTCTTAATGCTTCTACTTCGAGTAGGGTGTTATTAAAGGTTATATCTGTTTTTAATAAATGTTCAAATACGGATAGAGGAATGATATAAGCACTTACGGGTGTTATAGCTTCTACTGAGCATAGACAGTTTTTTTTACCAATAAACTCTATCTCTCCCATTATCTCTCCTGTACTTAAGAACTCAGGGATATATTCCTTACCATTTTCTTCTGTGATATAGCATTTAGTAATCCCTTCTTTAATAACAATAACCTTAGTAACAGGATCACCCTGATGTAGTAGAACTTCTTTAGGCTTATAAGGTTGCAATAAAATTTTGTCATTAAAAACATCAGTCTGTGCCAATGATTCAATGTATGATAGAAAGTCAATATTTATTCTTAACATTTTTTTATAGCATTAAGGACAAATGTCCTATGTGAGTTATACAATAATAGTGATTTTTGCAGTATCAAAATTAAGTATTAATACTTATTAATTTAAATGAATTAAGGAGTTTTATACTAAGATTAAGAAGAATGCTGTGCTAGTGTTTTCATTAATTAAATTTGATAAGTTTTTTTCAATTATATATTACAAAGTGATAAGTGTTTTTTAAAATTAAAACGGGAGAGCAAGGTAAGTGGTGTTTTCCCGTTTTCTTATGTAAATGTAGAATTGAATTATTTTAGAACAATTTTGTGTTGTTTATTTGTTGTAGACAGCATTTATATAAATAATTGTGTTACGTGTGTTTAAAAAAGCAGGGAGAGTAGTGTGCACTACTCTCCCTGCTTTTTTATTTATTATAACTCTTTGATTCTAGCTGTTTAGCTGTAAATTGATAAAATGAAATAGCTTCATCTACATACTTAGATTGTAATTCATCTAGTGTAGTAAGTGGAGTTATTAGATTATTTACTGCTTGAGTATTGAATGCATATTGTCTTACCTTCTGATTAGGACTAAGAATGGTTAATGTGTTGTCTCGGATATAGCCTAAATCTTGATATGTTGCTATAAAGGCTCTTGGTTTATAGTCTGCTTGTAAAACATTAGTCCCAAAAAATTTAGAGTCATATTTAAAGTTAAGTATACCTAATAAGGTAGGCATGACATCTATCTGTGAGATCATTTGATCAAACTGTTGTGGAGCAAGCCCTTTAGGAGCATATATCATAGCAGGTATTCTATATTTATCTAAAGGTAGCTGTGTCTTACCCGCACTAGAAGCACAGTGGTCAGCTAAGATTACAAAGATGGTATTATCATACCATGGCTGTTGTTTAGCAAGTAAAAAGAATTCTTTAATAGCATAGTCAGTGTATCTAACTCCTTTATCTCTAGCACTAGTAAGGTCTGAGGTGTCTAATACTCCATCAGGATAAGTGAAGGGTCTATGATTACTTACAGTCATGATATGGTTAAAGAAAGGTTTGCCTTGCTGATATTCCTCATTCATTACTTCTATAGCTTTCTTAGCCATATCTCCATCAGCTACACCCCATACATTCTGAAAGGTAATCTGATCAGGCTTAAAATCACACTTATCTACGATGTTGTAATTATTGCCTTCGAAGAAGTCTTGCATATTGTCAAAATAAGCATCTCCTCCGTATAGGTACTTGACTGTGTATCCATTTTTAGCAAATACACTTCCTGTTGTAAATTTGTCTTTATTGTCTTTACGCTTTACAACGCTTTCACCAGGAGAAGGTGGTATAGACATCGTTATAGCTTCTAGCCCACGTACAGTTCTGTTACCAGTAGCATATGTAGAGGTAAAGAATAAGCTTTTCATCGCTAGACTATCTAAGAAAGGAGTAAGTTTATTTGTATTGCCATAAAACTCCATAAAGTCTGCACTAAGGCTCTCTATGCTTATGAGGACTACATTTTTTTTGATAGTTGTACTATCACTATTGATATGTCTAAGAAGTGAAGGAGCTCCGTTATATTGAGGGTAGAATTGTTTAATATTTTTAGCTAGTTCATCATCAGGTAGCGTATTGTAGAACTTAAAATAATCAATGACACTGTTATTAAAAGCTTGATAGAATTTAAAAACCCCATTACTTTCTAATTCTTCAGCGAATATATTATCTGTATTTAGAGGAGTCATTACCTTAGTAATAGCGGATAAAGAAATTCCAAATACAAGTAAATAAACAATACTAAGTATAACCTTATTTTTCAATGGAGCAAGATGTTCTATAACATACTCTGTTTTTTTGAAAATGTAATATGTAGTTAATAATGTGATTAAAGCGATGATGCTAAATAATGGAACCACTGGATAAGACTCCATAATATTACCAATGACCTCATTAGTATATACGAGATAATCAACTGCGATAAAGTTATATCTAACACCAAACTCATTCCAAAAAAAGAATTCACTCACTGTGTTTTGCACAAGGATTAATACGAAGATAAATAATGTAAGAGCATAACTTATTTTTCGAACGGTTGTTCTATGTTGAGGTAAGAAAAGACAGATGCCGAATAACACTGTTTTTATAGATAAGAAGGTAATAGCTATCTCAGGAAGTATACCGCCATATTCTGATATAATAGTTTTGCCAAAGGTAACCCATCCCCATAAACCTAATAGGATAGCGAATATGATATATCCATAGGGTTTATTATACTTCTGATTTGAAAAGAAAATAAAGTAGAGCCAAAATATAAAATATCCTATACTGAATATGAGAATATCACGGATAAAACCTAGCACAAATACAGATAATACTTCTCCTGAGGTAAAAGTAGAAGTGGTTATAGGGTGATTAATTAATACAATGCGGAGTACAAAATTCAGTAATAAGTAAAAACAAAGTAAGTATTTATACGGAATAAAGAATGATGGATTGTTTGACATAGTGATTGAGTTTTTTGTGTAATCTGTTTTGTGTTTTTCTCTATAACAATAAAGTAATATGTCTTATTGTGTTTTTAATGTTATTATTTTGATAATAATTAATTGAAGGTGTGTTTATTTTTAATTTAATATGTTAATGCTTTGTTTTAATTGGATTTAATATAGTCATCTTGGTGTTGTATATGAAATATAACGAGTATAGAGTGGTTGGTATAAAATTAGAAGTGGAATAGGTCTAAATCTAAAAGTGGACTAGTCTTTCCTTTTTCTTTCCTTCTATTTTTGAAATATCTATCATAAATAAACAAAGAGAAAATGGAAATTAGACACAACTGGACTAAAGCTGAGATTCAATCAATATATGATACTCCTTTATTAGAATTAATTCATCAAGCTTCTTTAGTACATCGTCAATATCACAATCCAGAGGAAGTACAAGTAAGTACTTTATTGTCTATTAAAACAGGAGGGTGTGTAGAGGATTGTTCTTACTGTGGACAGGCAGCTAGATATCATACAGATATAAAGGTACAGCGACTACTGCCTTTAGAGACTGTATTAGGCACTGCTAAAAAAGCAAAGGAAGCAGGGTCTTCTCGATTTTGTATGGCAGCTGCATGGAGAGAGGTAAGAGATAACAAAGACTTCGATAAAGTACTTGATATGGTTAAAGGTGTAAATGAAATGGGATTAGAAGTCTGTTGTACTTTAGGAATGTTAACAGAGGAACAAGCTAAAAGATTACAAGAGGCTGGCTTATATGCTTATAATCACAATTTAGACACCTCAGAAGATCACTATGACAAGGTTATCTCTACTCGTACATTTTCTAATCGTATTAATACTATTGATAATGTGCGCAAGGCAGGTATAACAGTATGTTCAGGAGGTATAATTGGTTTAGGAGAAAATGATGTAGATAGAATATCTATGTTGCATACCTTAGCTACTATGGATACACATCCAGAATCTGTACCTATTAATGCTTTAGTACGTGTAAAAGGGACACCTATGGAAGAAATGCCTAAAGTAGAAACTTGGGATATGATCAGAATGATTGCTACAGCTCGTATTGTGATGCCTACTACTATGGTGAGGTTAAGTGCTGGGCGTATAGAAATGTCTGATTATGAACAGGCAATGTGTTTTATGGCTGGAGCTAACTCAATGTTTTCAGGAGATAACGAAACATTATTAGTGACTCCTAATCCTAGTCTATCATCAGACCAAAGATTATTGAATAACTTAGGGTTGAAACCAATGCTATCTAAAAAAGAAGTAGAAGTATAAAAGATATTTTTATTTATAATATGTACTGAGAGTCTTAATCAATGTGATTAAGGCTCTTTTTGGTTAAAAAGTAGAATAATTGTTTAAAGTAGTTATTTAGGAATAGTTTTTGTCTGTAAAAATATTGATAATGTGTTTAGAGTATAGATAAGGTTTTATAAGTATTGAAAAGGGTTTTTTGAAATACTTAGGTGTTATATCGTGTTTTAGGTGATATATGATGTATTTTATTGATGTAGAGTGAGTTATTGTGTTTGTAGATTCCAGAGCTAGTGACGGTGGGGACTGTTGTTTTGTAAGCTCTGGAATCTCTTTTTTAAAGCTAATACTCATGTCATGGCTTTTACTGTATTTGTATATTGCTAAGGTGTTTTATTAATGAGGTTTGAGATATTATAACGTTTTTGTTGATGTGATCTCTAGTTTTAATAAAAATAGTAGATGCCTTTTATGAAAAAAGAGGTATTAGGAGTTAAAAATAATTTGCGATATATAGTGGAAATAGAGGTCGAAGAGATATAAAAGTTAAAAAAACAGATCAAAATGTAGAATTATAATCTTTTATGTCTTTAAAAAAGCAACAAAAAATTAAGGTAATTCTTGTTGTTATTTTTTATTGTATTTCTTATTATTCGTAATTTGTTTGTGGATATTAGTGTTAATAAGGTTAAAGTAATGTGTTTAGTTTGTTATATTATAAATGTTAACTTTTTGTATTGCTAAAAAAGTTTCTAATATTAGAATAAGATTAGGGTTATTCCATTAAGTTAGAAGTTAATATGTAGAATTTTTATGATTTATGTCATATTGATGCGAAAACTACGGTTATACATTTGTCTCAGAAAATAAAAGATAAGGTAACAATGTCGGAGTTACCTAGTATTTAAAAACGTTCTTTTTTAGTCTGTTTTTTATTATGTAAACTTAATTGTGTTTATTTTATTTACAGTGATTTTATATACCTGTAAAACGTCGAAAAGGGGAATGCAAGGCAGTTGATGTATTAATACCTCCAGAGGGAGAGGAGGTGTACACGGATTAAAAAAGATTATTATTAATTTTTTTTAATTATTTACATTATGAGACGATGTGCGCAAGTTTTAATTGGAGTTTTGATTATTGGTATGAGTTCATTATTAGCTAGTTGCAGTGCAGACGATAATAATAACTTAGAAATTGACAAAGCATTAAGTGTTAACAGTATTAATATTGAAAAAACATGGATTGTAGCTCATTTCGACTTCCAAGAAGGAGTGAGTAGAAGTCATAAAGAAAGATACCAAAAATCACTAATTGAAATTGATATCATGAAAGGTGGAAAGTACCAGGCAATTGACAAATACAGTTTAGAGGAATCTAAAGGAAATTGGGTACTAGAAGGTGAGATGATAAGTCTAGAAAATGATGCCGACGGAGAAGTGAAGAGATACAGAATCATTGATTTGAGTAGAGCAGAAGCTCTAGTTAGTCCAATTAATGTGAAAGAGATCTCACAAATGGAATTAGTGAGCTTTAAGAAATAGCTTCAGATAAGTTCACCTTATTGACAAAAGAGCAATCTATATTTTATAGGTTGCTTTTTTTATTGTATTGAAGTTTAAGTATTGGTGTTTTTTATTTTATTTTGAGAGTTAATGGTTTTTGTAAAATAGTTATGTTAAGTAGCTGTTTTGTAGTAGTATTATTTGTGTTTGTTGTTTATATTTAAAATATTGTTATATTTTTCTTGTTTGTTCATTAAACAATTTTAATTTTGCAAAAAAAATAATATAAAAAGATGGAACAATTTACTACACAGAAAAGTGCAACTACACCTCCTCAAGAGAATAAGAAAGTAGTAGCTGGTATTTTAGGAATTTTATTACCTATTTTCGCTATCCATAAATTCTACTTAGGGTATACTAAAGAAGGTGTTATCCAATTAATCTTAGGATTAGTTACTTGTGGATTTGCTGGAATCATTGGACTTATTGAAGGAATTATCTATTTAACTAAAACAGATGAGGAGTTCTATAATACATACCAAGCAAACAAAAAAGGTTGGTTCTAATACATAGAAACATATAAACAAAAAGCCACTATTCAGTGGCTTTTTTCGTTTGTCTTGTACTTAGATAAGTCGCAAGAAGGGCTATTATAGTCATGCCTATAAGCGTATAGAAGAACCCATTCCAATTGCCTTTATTCACAAAGACTCCTGTAGAACTGCCTATAATACTTGAGCCTATATAATAAAAGAACCAATACAAGGCTGTAGCGGAACTTTTAGCTTCCTTACCTAGAGTTGTAACTACTCTGCTAGCGACGGTGTGTCCACTAAAGAATGAGATGGTGAAGAAAGTCAATCCTAATAGGATAATAACAAGATTGTCCATATACATACCTATTACACCTATTAACATTAATCCTAAAGCAATCAATAGTATTTTACGAGGAGAATATCTATCTGATAAAGATCCGGCAACCATATTACCAAAAATACCAAATGCGTACATTAAGAATATCATAGCGATTAGGTAATGAGGTAAGTTATAAGGTGCTGACTCAAGTTTAAAACCTAAAAAGTTATACACACTCACGAAGGCTCCCATTAGACAGATTGCTACGAGGTACATAGCTAGTATCTTATAGTTTCTAAAGATAGATTTCATCTGTCGTAACTTGTGTTTTATTTTTAGTTTTTTAGGAGTGAAGAATCTAGACTCTGGAAATAAGATATAAAAAGCAACGGCAATAACTACAGCGAGTATACCAATGGTAAATACTGCTGCTTGCCAACCTAGCCACCCAGATACTAATGCGGCGACAATTCTTCCAAACATTCCTCCAAAAGTATTTCCTGCCAAGTAAAAACTTATGGCAGTCCCGATGTATTTAGGGTCTATTTCTTCTGCTAAGTAGGCTAATGTCACTGCTGATACCCCTGATATGCACATTCCTTTTATAAAGTTAATATTGACTAAGATAGAAAAATCACTAGCCCATACAGATAAGAGGGTGAGCATCGTAGAGGTGACTAGAGAGAAGAGCATGATGTCTTTACGTGGATAACTATCTGCGATAAATGCAAAAAGTAATAGACCAATAGCCATACCTAAAGTACTAGCAGATACTAGATAGCTGCTTTCAGAAGGTGTTACTTTAAAGTATTGTGTGATTTCAGACAGTATAGGCTGAAAATTATATAGTTGAGCAAATACAGAGACACCTACTAGAAATATACTCCATTTGATTTTTTTATAAGTAGTAGTTCCTTTAACAGCTCTTATATGAACGACTTCTTCTGTATAGGTGGTGGTATTCATATTCTTTATTTTTTGTAAAGTTACGAGGAAGCTCTATATTAGTAAAACGGTATTTTTCTATCATATCAATCGGTAAAAACGATCAACTCATGGAACTAAGACAACTAAGGTATTTCTTAAAAGCAAAAGAATTACTCAATTTTACGGAAGCTTCTAAGCATTTATTTATTACACAGAGTACATTATCTCAACAAATAAAACAGTTAGAAGAAGAAATAGGCCAACCACTATTTGATAGAATAGGAAAGCGTATAGCACTGACAGAAGCAGGAGAGTTATTCTCTTTTTATGCTGAGAGAAGTATAAGAGCTGCAGAAGATGGAAAGCTCTTATTAGAGGATTTAGAGGGGCTAAAGACAGGAGTATTGCGTATAGGGCTTACTTGGGGACTAAAGTCTTTAGTTCTGTCTTCACTTACTCTTTTTACACAGACATATCCAGAAGTGAAGATAGAGGTGACATTTGGTACGACCAATGAGTTAATGCAGTATCTAGAGAAGCAGTATATTGATTTTGCTCTGACTTTTTTTGATGGAGCACATGAAGAGAATTTCATTTATAAGACTGTATTGATATCAGATATGGCTTTTATGGTTGCTAGAGATTCTGAATTAGCACTTCTAAAAGAGATTAGGCTAAAGGAGATAGAACAGTATAGACTAGCCTTGCCTGTACAGGGGTTCAGTACACGTAACTTTTTAGACAGGGAGTTCGAAAAGTATAATATCCGACCTAATATCGCTATAGAGACTAATCAAACTTCTATGATTATTGACCTTGTCAAAAAAGGAGCTTATCAAACTGTTCTTACTTACGCAACTGTACATGGAGAAAAAGACCTTTATGCTATCCCGATTATAGATAGTGATATGAAGCGAGAAGCTGTTATTATTCAATTAAAAGACAGTTATCTCAAAAAGTCCGTGAGAGTATTTGTCGATTTATTAATGAATGAGAATAAAGATGAGTTAAACACATTATAACTGTATGTTTCAGTCTCTGTTTAGGTAATAAATGAGCTGTTATTTATCATGAAATAGAACTTAATGAGATTTATTTTAAAAAAGGTCGAATTGTGATTACTTTAATTTTAACGTTATAAAATTTAATTAATTAAAAAATGAAGAGTTAATACTTGTGTTTGTTTGATAGAATCCGTGTATACATTAGTATACCGATAATATAACTAATTGAGTTTACATAAATTGATAAGTTTTTTTCTTTTGTTAGCCACTTTACTTTTTTATATTTGCGATTATTTAATTTGATTCTAAATAAAAACAAACGAGTAAATGATAAGAATATTATTAATTCTTATACTGATAATAGTTTCTTTCATCTCTGTATTTGTTGGCGTAAAAGATATATCTGTATTTGATATACACCGACTAGATCAGGATGAGATATTGGTTATGTTAGTAAGTAGATTACCCCGTATGATATCTGTATTAATAGCAGGTATTGGTATGAGTATTTCTGGATTGATTGTACAACAGATTTCTCTTAACAAATTTGTCTCACCGACTACGATGGGGACTTTAGACGCTTGTAAGATGGGAATATTATTTAGTATGATATTATTTCCAGGAGGAGGGATGGTCTATAAGATGATCTTATCATTTACAATAGCTTTATTAGCAAGTGTTATTTTCTTAAAGATCTCGAGTAAGATAAAAATGCGCAATATCATTTTTATTCCATTAGTAGGGATAGTTTTTGGAAATATCCTTAATGCGATATCTACGTTCTTTGCTTATAAAACGAACTTGGTTCAGAATATGGAAGGTTGGCTGATAGGAGACTTTTCATCTATTATCAAAGGGAACTATGAGATTTTATACTTAGGAGTTCCGATTGTGTTCTTGAGCTATTTATACGCTAATAAGTTTACTATCGTAGGTTTAGGAGAAGACACCGCGAGTAGTTTAGGATTAGACCATAAGAAGATTACTTATCTAGGATTGATATTTGTAGCTATTACTTCTACTGTAGTAGTTCTGACAGCAGGTGTGATTCCTTTTTTAGGATTGATTATTCCTAATATTGTGAGTTTGATGTTTGGAGATAATCTTAAGAAGACGATTAGTTATACAGCATTGATAGGAGCGATCTTTTTAATGGTATGTGATATAATAAGCAGAATGTTAATAGCACCTTATGAGATTCCGATAGGATTAACAGTAAGTATCATTGGTGGATTAATATTTTTAATACTAATATTTAAACGCGCTAAACATGTTTAAGAACAAGATTATTACAGTTTTAGCAGTTGTTTTATTATTATTCATTGCTATATATATGTTCACCTTTACGGGAACCAAATTAGATTATGTATTACCTAGAAGAGGATATAAGGTTATTGCGATGATTTTAATATCGTTTGCTATAGGGTATTCCTCTATTATATTTCAGACAATATCAGCTAATAGAATCTTGACACCTTCTATTATGGGGTTTGATTCATTCTATTTGTTGTTACAGTCTTTGCTAGTGTTTGCTTATGGAGATAGAACATTTCAGGTTCTTAATTCAGAAACCAACTTTGCGATATCTGTAGTATTAATGTTAGGATTCTCTTTAGTGATGTACTATTTAGTATTCAGAAGAGAGAGTAAGAGTATGTATTTATTACTATTAGTGGGACTGTTAATGGGAACACTGTTTAGGAGTTTCTCTTCTTTTATAGTAATGCTTATTGATCCTAATGAATTCTTAATCATACAGTCGGCAATGTTTGCTTCGTTTGATAAGATAAACCTAAATCTATTGACTATATCCGCTGTCTTATTAATAGCCTCTATGCTAGTGGGGATTAAATATTTTAGACAGTTAGATGTACTTAGTTTAGGTAGGGAGAATGCCATAAGTCTTGGGGTAGACTATCATAAAGTGATCAAAGCTAATTTGCTTATTATCTCTGTGATGGTAGCTATTTCTACGGCATTGGTAGGGCCTATTACGTTCTTAGGAATATTAGTTGCCAATTTGACTTACGAGCTTGTGAAGAGTAGTAAGCATAGTTATATGGTACTAGCATGTTGTTTGCTAACAGCGGTTACTGTTGTAGGAGGACAATATCTAGTGGAGCATCTCTTTAATATGAGTACTACTATTAGTATTATTATCAATTTTGTAGGAGGGGTGTATTTTATTTATTTATTATTAAAAAGTAACAAAGGATGATAGAAGTAAAGAATGTATCTAAGACGTATGGTGAGAAGATGATTCTAAATGATGTGTCAGTTTCTTTTCCAAAAGGAAAAATCACATGTCTAGTAGGAGGGAACGGAACAGGTAAGAGTACTCTGTTATCTATTATTAGTCGTTTAGTCGCTAAAGACTCAGGACTTATCAATTTATTAGATCAAGATATTGTCAATTTTAAGAATAGAGATTTCGCAAAAAGATTATCAATCTTAAAACAAGCAAATCATCCTAATGTAAGGTTAACAGTTAAAGAGTTAGTCGAGTTTGGGCGCTTTCCACATTCTCAAGGTAGAATGAACGCTATCGATCATGAGAAGGTAGAGGAGAGTATTGCTTTTATGGGACTAACAGATATTCAAGAACAATACATAGATGAATTAAGTGGAGGACAGCGTCAACGTACTTTCTTAGCGATGGTGTTGGCTCAGGATACAGAGTATATTCTGTTAGACGAACCACTTAATAATTTAGATATGAAACACTCTGTCGAGATTATGAAGATTCTTCGAATTTTGGCAGATGATTATGGAAAGACCATAATTATTGTAGTGCACGACATTAATTATGCTTCTTCGTATGCAGACTATATTGCAGCAGTTAAAGATCATAAGATTATCCATTTCGGATTAACGGATGATATTATTCGCGAGGATATTATGAAAGAAGTTTTCGATATAGATATGACTATTGTAGATAACTGTAATAATAAGGTGTGTATATACTTTAAATAATTTTAACTAATCGAGTTGTTATGAGTAAATTTTTAATAAGCTGCGTGGCAGCTTCAGCTTTAATCTTTACGTCTTGTAAAGAAACGAAGACAGAGACTACAGAGGAGAATGTAGCAAAAGTGACAGTTGAGCACTTGTCAGGAACTACTGAAGTAAAAGAAAACCCTAAAAACACTGTTATTCTTAGTTATGGAATGATAGATACTTTTGAGGATTTAGGTATAGAATTTAAAGGAGCTCCTAAAGGTAATATGCCTGCTTACTTATCTAAATATGCAGATGATGCTAATTTAGTAGATGTAGGTGGTATTAAAGAACCTAATATGGAGAAAATAAATGCAGCTGAACCAGAACTTATCATTATCGCAGCTCGTACTGCTTCTATGTATGATGAGTTTAGTAAAATAGCTCCTACTATTAATCTTGATATTGATATTAAAGATTATATGAATTCTTTTAAAGCTAGCCAACGTACAGTAGGTAAGTTGTTTGGTAAAGAAGAGTTGGTAGAGAAAGAGTTAAAAGTAATCGATGAGCGTGTGGCTAAGATTAACGAGACTACTGCTAAATCTGAGAAAAGAGGTTTAGTTGTGCTTGCTAACGAAGGACGTTTAAGTGCTTATGGAAAAGGATCTCGTTTCGGGATTATCCATGATGTATTCGGATTAAAACCTGCTGATCAAAACATCGAAGCTGCTACACATGGTCAAGCGATCTCTAATGAGTTCATTAAAGAATTAAACCCAGATTACATCTTCGTAATCGATAGAGGAGCTGCTATTAAGAGAGCGACTATGGGTAAAGAGGAGTTTGCTAATGCATTAGTAAAACAAACAAACGCATATAAAAATGATAAAATCATTTTCTTAAACCCAGAAATATGGTATTTATCAGGAGGAGGACTTAAGTCTATCAAAATGATGTTAGACGAAGTTGAGCAAGCAATTGCTGAATAATCTTTAATTTTTTTTGCGATAAAAGCTATCTGAATAAGGTAGCTTTTATTGTGAAATAGTGTTGTGGCTTGAGCAAATTCTTGTTAGAAGAGGCCAAGCGTGTGCTGTTTTTAGAATAGAAATCAAAACAGTGTGTATAAAAAAATCCCTAATGATTATTCGTTAGGGATTTTTTGTATGATATAAAGATTTATTATTCTTCTACTTCGTCAAATACTGGAACAGGGCGTTTGCTCTCATTGATCGCTACTAAAGTAAATGTACCAGTCATCGCTTTTTCTCTTCCTTCTCTGTACATACTTTCTACGAATACATCTACGCGTACATCTAGACTCGTTCTTCCTACACGTACTACTGTCCCGATAAGCTCTACTAGTGTTCCTGCAGGGATAGGATGATTAAAATCAATCTTATCACTAGATACAGTTACAATAGGTTTACGACAGAATCGTGTAGCTGTCATGAATGCTATCTCATCCATAATGTACATTACCGCTCCACCGAACATGGTGTTGTGGTGATTAGTTTGTCCTGGGAATACAGCTTTAAATACGTGTGTTTCCGAATCCTTTATTTTTTTTTGGATACGTAACTCTCTGTTTGTTAATTGACCTTCCATATTGTTGTAATGATTCTTTTTTTGAGTTAGTTATTACTTTTAATATTCATAAATTATGGAATAGCTATTTTGGCTTTTAGTTGTTTAGTATACTATTCTTTCTAAAATGTCATAAGGGAAAGATATTAGTATAGCTATGTTGCTTCAAATCGCGAAAGCAATACCATAATATTATACTTCTACTATGTAGGTGATCTGACTTATAATTAGTACTAATTACTTACAGTTGCGCGACAGCTCGTGAGTTTCACACGATTCCCCTAACAGAGTAGTTTATTCAATGTATAACCTTGCAAATATAAGTACTATAAATGGGAAATGATTAATCTAGTGTAAATCTTAGTTCATTTTTAACCCAGATTATGTATTTGGCATCTAAACGAATAGTTATTATACAAAATTGGCCTACAAGAGTGATTTTACTTAAAGTATGGTTATATCGCTAATGGAAGAACCATGGGACAGAATTGCTTTGTAGTATTGGGTTGATATGTAAGGTGAGTCTGAGGTTGATAAAGCTTTTAGGGGGAGTTATTTCTTGTATTAATCAGTGTATATTTTGCCTTGATTTGTATGTAAAAAAGCCTTATTTAGATCTAATTAGCGATACGTAATCTGATTTATAAAGTGAATAGCTTAAATTGACTATTTATGTCTTTATTTATTATTGTTCTAAATAGCGGTGTTTTTAAATTACATTTCTGTTTTTAATATTTTTTATAAGTTATTTATTTGATAGGGAATGTTATATATGATATTGTTATAATACTGTCTCACTATTTTTAATATACTTTAAGGGGTAGTATATTTAGAATCATTAAAAATAAGAATAGTAAAAATGAAGACAATTAAATTAGCCTTGATGTGTTGTGTAGTTGCAATGACTATGACATCTTGTTATACAGCAAAAGTAGCAGTAGGTGATACTGATCTAACAATGCCTGTGGTAGAAGTAAACAAAAAGAAGAATCATGCACTTATAGCAGGTTTAATTCCTTTAAACAAAGGGTATAAAGGAAGTGAACTAGCAGATAAGAAAACGAACTATGTTGTGAAGACTCAGATGAGCTTTGTAGATGGTCTATTAGGATGTATTACTTTTGGTATTTACACTCCTACGACTACCACTATCTATGTACCTATGGAGGACTTTAAGAAATAGTTGTTGCTCTTAGAAGTATTAAAAAGGATTAGGTAATCAGGAGGTTATCTAATCCTTTTTTTGATTTAAGCGTCACATCAGTTATCATCATCAGATTATATAGTTCATTATTCTACCTAATGTACTATAAAATGAATCTGATAGATAATATAAAAGTTCTATTAGGTATAATAGCATAGTGTATCTACTTCATTTCTATCGGTTGTTTAGGCAGGAATGAAGTAGAGTACTACACTATATCTGATCAGCTAATCTAGAGCTATTTCTTCGTGATATAAACTTGTGCTATTCAGTGTCTCTTCTTTGTTTTTCCACATTGTCCAGATATGGATCGTACCGTAAGTCCATTGTTCTTTCAGTGTGATCAGTCCTATTTTATCCATTCGTTGTCCTACCGTATCATAGATCTGAAATTCCTCTTCTTCATTGTGAAAGATTACGACGCTTAGCAGGTCAGATTCTGCTGTCATGCTGTTATAGCTATTGTCTTCCCATTCTAGTTTGATTTGCTTATCTTCTGTAAGTTCTATTTTATGGATATGCGCTACAGGAAGTGTTCCTATAGATACAGTGACTAGATTGAGTTGTAAGTACCCTCTATTGTCTTCATAGCCGATACCATGTCTGAGTAAAAACGAAGATTGTTGTTCTGTACCATTGATGAGTGATTTTTCACCTTGTCTCATTGGTGTGTATTGATTAATAAATCCTCTTATTTTGGCTAAAAAAGAAGATACAAGTGCCATTTTCTCCTGCTGTATCCGCTGTTTTTCTGAAAAAGGTTTAGTGCTTTTCCTCGCTTTAGATCGCCAGAAATAGCGACCTCGCCATCTTACGCCTATTACGGGACCTACCTTACCAGATACGCCACCTAACATTCCGTTCATTGCTTCTGCCATAATATTGATTTTTAAATGGTTGATTTACTTCTTGTAAAATTAAGATATCAGAAGGGTACTTTTCTTCTAGTTCACTTCTCGTCCATTTATTGAACCCTTGATGAAGCCAGTAAATACGTTTTTAGAGGCAAAAAAAGTTAAAAATACTTTGAATACTATCAGCATTTTATTTACATCTGTCTTTATTGAAAGTTGATTAGACATTTGAGTTTAGCTTATATTTCTATGGTATTGCTAGAGGGTTGCTAGAGGTATCCTTGCACATTCCTTCGAGAAAATGCCTCTCTAGGCAAGTAAACTGCAAGAAAACCCCTAGAATACTCCTAGAATCAGCAAGCGAGATGGTGTAGAGAATATGTCAGCACAAGTAGGATAGATGATTTTTTTAAATTTGTCATGTAAGATATTATGAAGTATAGAATGGTGGAGAGATTGCAATATCAGGGAATGAATTTGAGAGATTATACAGTAAGAATGTTTTAAAGTTTTTTGAAAGTAAGTATTGTTATGAGTTGTAAAAGTGATTATAGAATAATGTAATTACTTGTTTAGAATTAATTTGTTTAGTAGGGGCAAATGCTTATTTTTAGAGTCTATTAAACCAATTATGAAACAATTACATTACGATCGAAAAAACTTAACAGACCAAGAGTTACTTGGACTTTATAAAAAATTACTCAAACCTAGAATGGTAGAGGAAAAGATGCTTATCCTGATCAGACAGGGCAAAGTATCTAAATGGTTCTCCGGAATAGGGCAAGAGGCTATCAGTGTAGGAGTGACTGCTAGTTTAGAGCAGGACGAATACATTCTGCCTATGCACCGAAACTTAGGGGTGTTTACCTCTAGAGATATTCCTTTACACCGCTTGTTCTCTCAATGGCAAGGAAAGGCAAATGGGTTCACTAAGGGACGTGAGCGTTCTTTTCACTTCGGTACACAAGAATATCATATAGTGGGGATGATTTCTCACTTAGGTCCCCAGTTGGGTGTAGCAGATGGTATCGCTCTAGCGCATACCTTGAGAAATGAGAATAAGATAACAGCAGTATTTACAGGTGAAGGAGCTACTTCTGAAGGAGACTTCCACGAGGCGCTGAATATTGCTTCTGTGTGGGACTTACCTGTTCTTTTTGTAATCGAGAATAATGGTTATGGACTGTCGACTCCTACGAATGAGCAGTATAGATGTGAGCATCTAGCAGATCGTGCGATAGGATATGGGATGGAAAGTCATATTATAGATGGGAATAATATCTTAGAAGTATACCAGCGGATCAGTGCACTGGCACAATCTATGCGTGAGAATCCTCGTCCTGTATTGATAGAGTTCTTGACCTTTAGAATGCGTGGGCACGAAGAAGCTAGTGGTACAAAGTATGTGCCTCAAGAACTGATGGATATGTGGCAACTAAAAGACCCTGTGGAGAATTACAGAGCTTATCTAAAAGAAATAGGCGTACTGACAGATGCTTTAGACGAACAGATTAGAGAAGAGTTTAAACAAGAGATAGACAAGGACTGGAAGGCAACACAAGAAGAGCCTGCTATAGTAGCTGACTTGGTTACGGAGCTAAATGATATGTATGCTCCTTATCAGTATGAAGATATACAACCAACAGCAGAAGTAGCTAATATTCGACTGATAGATGCGATATCAGAAGGGTTAAAACAATCTTTTGAACGCCATGATAACTTAATCATCATGGGGCAAGATATTGCAGAATACGGAGGTGCATTTAAAGTAACAGATGGTTTCGTAGAGCAGTTTGGCAAAGGGCGTATTCGCAATACACCTATCTGTGAGAGCGCAGTAGTCTCTGCCGCGATGGGGTATTCTATCAATGGAGGAAAAGCGATTATGGAGATGCAGTTTGGCGATTTTGTATCTACTGGGTTTAATCCGATTGTAAACTATTTGGCAAAGATACATTACAGATGGAATGAGAAGGCAGATGTGGTCGTGCGTATGCCGTGTGGTGGTGGTACACAAGCAGGCCCATTCCACTCACAGACCAATGAAGCTTGGTTTACAAAAACACCAGGACTTAAGGTAGTGTACCCTGCTTTTCCGTATGATGCAAAAGGGCTAATGGCTACTGCTATTAATGACCCTAATCCTGTGATCTTCTTTGAGCACAAACTGTTGTATAGGAGTATTTATCAGGATGTACCTAAGGATTATTATACACTGCCGTTTGGAAAGGCGAGTGTGTTGAGAGAAGGGGCAGATGTGACCGTAGTGACCTTTGGAGCAGGAGTGCATTGGGCGATGGAAGTGCTAGACAAGCACCCTGATATTAAGGCTGATTTGATAGATTTACGAACTTTACAACCTTTAGATGAGGAAACTGTATTTAAATCAGTGAAAAAAACAAATAAAGTTATAATTTTGCAGGAAGATTCCTTATTCGGAGGAATTGCAAGTGATATGTCGGCGATGATTATGGAGAATTGTTTTGAAGACTTAGATGCACCTGTAAGAAGGGTAGCCAGTTTAGAGACAGCCATACCATTTGTGAAAGCTTTAGAAGATCAATATCTGCCTAAGGACAGATTTGAAACAGCGCTATTAGATTTGATAGCCTACTAGAATAGAAAAGAACTACACAACTATAACAAGAATATGAATAACACAATCACAAAAACGGGTTTTGAGTTTCCAAATCAAAAGTCAGTTTACCGCGGAAAAGTAAGAGAAGTTTATAATATAGCAGACGACTTATTAGTTATGGTTGCTACAGATAGATTATCGGCTTTTGACGTTATTATGCCTAAGGGAATTCCCTTTAAAGGACAAATCCTAAATCAGATAGCAACCAAGTTTATGGAGATGACAAGTGACATCGTTCCTAACTGGTTAGTAGCTACACCTGATCCTAATGTAGCGGTGGGGCATGTATGTGAGCCGTTTAAGGTGGAGATGGTGATCAGAGGTTATCTAGCTGGGCATGCTGCTCGTGAGTATGCAGAAGGAAAGAGAGTGTTATGCGGAGTGACTTTGCCAGAAGGGTTAAAAGAGAATGATCAATTGCCATCACCTATTATCACTCCATCTACTAAAGAAGATTTAGGAGCTCATGATGTAGATATCTCGAGAGAAGATATCTTGGCAAGAGGGATTGTCTCTGAAGAAGATTATTTGGTATTAGAGCAATACACACACGCACTGTATCAGAGAGGAAGTGAGATAGCAGCAGAGCGCGGTTTGATCTTAGTGGATACTAAATATGAATTTGGGAAGACTAAAGACGGAAAGATTGTGTTAATCGATGAGATACATACGCCAGATTCTTCTAGATACTTCTATGCAGAGGGCTATGAAGAAAGACAAGCAAAAGGGGAGGCTCAAAAGCAATTGTCTAAAGAGTTCGTCAGACAATGGTTAATCAGCAATGGCTTTCAAGGAAAAGAAGGACAGGCAATACCAGAGATGACGGATGAGTATATCAATAGTGTATCAGATAGATATATAGAGCTATATGAGAAGATTATAGGAGAACCATTTGTGAAGGCTGATATCTCTAATATTAATGAACGTATAGAGAATAATGTTTTAGCTTTTTTGGCTAAGAGATAATTAATAAATTATGGAGTTACTAAAGAGTTTACAGTGGCGTTATGCTACTAAGAAATATAATAGTTCAGTTAAGATAGCAGACGAAAAAGTAATGCAGATCATCGAGGCAGCTCGTATGGCACCTACTTCTTCTGGATTACAACCTTTCGAGATGATCTTAATCAAGAATCAAGAGTTAAAAGAGAAGCTATTACCTGTGATTATGAATCAAAGTCAGGTGGTGGATAGTTCACATGTTTTGGTTTTTGCCGCTTGGGATGCTTATACAGAAGAGCGCATTGATGCTGTGTTTGATAATGTAGAGAAGACGAGAGAGTTAGCTCCTGGTGCTATGAATGATTATAAAGGATTTATCAAAGGTAACTTTGCAGCAATGTCACAAGAGAAGCAAGCAGAGCATGCAGCTCGTCAGGCTTATATTGCTTTTGGTATGGCTATCGCAGCAGCAGCTGAGTTAAGAGTAGATGCTTCGCCTATGGAGGGCTTCTACAATGATCAGTTAGATGAGGCATTAGGTTTAGATAAGAAAGGACTGAAAAGTGTAACTATTTTAGCGATAGGAGAAAGAGATCATGAAAATGATTGGTTATTACCTATGAAGAAAGTACGTTTTGCACTAGAAGATATTTTAACAATTATCGAATAATAGATATCCCCTCTTGGTAGGGGATATTTTTTTATATGTGATTACGAAATTCATAATATCGTTTTGTTAAAAATACTTTAATTTTTACTTAGTGTAATTTTTTTACTGTTTTTTTGATTGATTATCAAAAGATGTATGTATTAATTCAATATAATGAAGAAGTATGTACTAGCTTTTTTAGTGATATTATTTTATATTCGTAACAAGTAAATTAGTGTATTTTACAATGAGTCAAAAAGAAACAAAAACGGCTCTTTCTTACGATGATTTTAAGAAAGAAGTAATTCAAGATTATAAGATTGCGAAACTAAGTAGAGAATGTAGTTTACTTGGTAGACGTGAAGTGCTTACAGGAAAAGCGAAGTTTGGAATTTTTGGAGATGGAAAAGAGGTGCCGCAGTTAGCTATGGCGAAGGCTTTTCAGAATGGAGACTTTAGATCTGGATATTACCGCGATCAGACTTTTATGATGGCGATAGGACAATTGACAGTAGAACAATTTTTTGCAGGACTTTTTGGACATGCTGATTTAGAGAATGATCCGATGTCTGGAGGTCGTCAGATGGGAGGGCACTTCGCTACTCACAGCTTAGACGAGAACGGAAATTGGAAAAAATTAGTTGACCAAAAAAACTCAAGTGCAGATATATCACCTACAGCTGGGCAAATGCCTAGATTATTAGGATTAGCTCAAGCTTCTAAATTTTATAGAGAGTTTGCAGATGCTGATAAAGAAGGAAACTTCTCTGTAAATGGTAATGAGGTAGCATGGGGTACGATAGGTAATGCTTCTACTTCAGAAGGATTATTCTTCGAGACGATCAATGCTGCTGGGGTATTACAAGTACCTATGGTAATGAATGTGTGGGATGACCAATACGGTATCTCTGTACACGCAAAATACCAAACTACAAAAGAGAATATCTCTGAGATATTAAAAGGATTCCAAAGAGATGAACACGGTAATGGATATGAAATCTTACGTGTGAAAGGATGGGATTATGTAGCTTTAGTAGATACTTATAACCAAGCTTCTAAAATAGCTAGAGAAGAGCACGTACCTGTATTAGTACACGTACAAGAGTTAACTCAACCTCAAGGACACTCTACATCGGGTTCTCATGAGAGATATAAGAGCCCAGAGCGTTTAGCTTGGGAAGTAGAGCACGACTGTATCGTTCAGATGAGAAACTGGATGATTACTTCTGATATTGCTACTGCGGAAGAGTTAGATGAGCTAGATAAACAACTTAAAAAAGAAGTTTTAGAAGGCAAAAAAGCAGCTTGGAAAGCTTATGTAGATCCAATCATCGCTGAGCGTAATGAATTAGTAGCTTTATTAGGTACTGTAGCTGCATCTAGTGCAAATAGAGTATTTATAGAGAAAATGGCTAATGATTTAGCTGGTATTAAAGAGCCAATCAGAAGAGATGTAATCACTACAGCTCGTAAGGTACTGAGAATGGTGATTAAAGAATCAGGTAAAGGTGCATTAGTGCAGTATATCGATGATTTCTTCGCTAAGAACCAACCTAGATATAGCTCTCACCTAATGACGGGTACAGCTACAGCTATTGAAGAGGTATTGCCTACTTATGATGCAGATGCTACAGAAGTAGATGCTCGTGTAGTACTAAGAGATAACTTCGATACTATCTTAGAAAATCATAAAAATGTGATGATCTTCGGAGAGGATTCTGGTAATATCGGTGACGTAAACCAAGGATTAGAAGGACTTCAAGAGAAACATGGATTAAATAGAGTAACAGATACTGGTATTAGAGAGGCTACTATCTTAGGTCAAGGTATCGGTATGGCAATGCGTGGGCTAAGACCTATCGCTGAGATTCAGTACTTAGATTACTTATTATATGCTATCCAAATCATGAGTGATGATTTAGCTACTCTTCAATATAGAACAGTAGGTCGCCAAAAAGCTCCATTGATTGTTAGAACACGTGGTCATAGATTAGAAGGTATCTGGCATTCAGGATCTCCTATGGGGATGATTATAAATGCAATCAGAGGAATGCATGTATTAGTTCCAAGAGATATGACAAAAGCAGCAGGATTCTACAATACTTTATTAGAGAGTGATGAGCCTGCTTTATTAATCGAGTGTCTTAATGGATACCGCTTAAAAGAGAAAATGCCTAATAACTTAGGGCAGTTTAAAACTCCTATCGGTGTAGTAGAGACCATCAAAGAAGGAAAAGATATGACAATCGTATCTTATGGTTCTACCTTAAGAATTATAGAGCAAGCTGCAAAAGAGTTGTTAGAAGTAGGAATAGATGTTGAGATTATAGATGCTCAGTCTTTATTGCCATTTGACTTGAACCACGATATCGTGAAGAGTCTTGCTAAAACAAATCGCCTGTTAGTTATCGATGAAGATGTACCAGGTGGTGCTTCTGCTTATATCCTTCAAAAAGTGTTAGAAGAACAAAAAGGATACCGTCACTTAGATAGCGATCCTCAAACATTGACTTCTAAAGCACACAGACCTGCTTATGGTACAGACGGAGATTACTTCTCTAAGCCATCAGCAGAAGATGTTTTTGAAAAAGTTTATGCAATGATGAATGAGGTAAATCCTAATTTATACCCTGCATTATATTAAAAATATGAAGTAAAAACCTCCCAATATGGGAGGTTTTTATTTTAAAAACACTTTTCATTAGATGTTTTGTGAAAAAAATGGTCATTTTGTTCGCGTTTTTATATTGAGATATTATATGTAAAATGCATTTAATACTATCACAGTTAGAGGGGTTTCGGTTCAAATAGTTCCCTATTTATTATGAAAGCATACAAAATATCATTATTTTTGCAATTGTTTTTTTAAACATAGTTATATTATGGTAAACGATTTATTTGACAGAATACAGAAAAATAAAGGGCCTTTAGGAAAATGGGCATCTCAAGCGGAAGGATATTATGTGTTTCCTAAGCTAGAGGGACCTTTGTCAAATCGTATGATGTTTCATGGAAAAGAAGTTATTAACTGGAGTATCAATGATTATTTAGGTTTATCTAATCACCCAGAAGTTAGAAAAGTAGATGCTGAAGCAGCTGCTGAATATGGAGCAGCTTATCCAATGGGTGCTCGTATGATGTCTGGACATACTACAATGCACGAGCAATTACAAAATGAATTAGCAGCATTCGTACAAAAAGAAGCAGCTTATTTATTAAACTTTGGTTACCAAGGGATGGTTTCTATCATCGACGCTTTAGTAACGAAGAATGATGTAATCGTATATGACGTAGATTCTCACGCTTGTATTATTGATGGTGTTCGTTTACATATGGGTAAACGTTTTACTTATAAACACAATGATATCGAAAGTATCGAAAAGAACTTAGAGAGAGCAACTAAAATGGCTGAAACTACAGGTGGAGGTATCTTAGTAATCACTGAGGGAGTATTCGGTATGAGAGGTCAACAAGGTAAATTAAAAGAAATAGTAGCTCTTAAAGAGAAATACAACTTCCGTTTATTAGTTGATGATGCTCATGGATTCGGTACTTTAGGTGCTACAGGAGCTGGAGCAGGTGAGGAGCAAGGATGTCAAGATGGTATCGATGTATACTTCTCTACTTTTGCTAAGTCTATGGCTTCTATCGGAGCTTTCGTAGCAGCAGATAAAGATATTATTGATTATTTAAAATATAATTTACGTTCTCAAATGTTCGCAAAATCATTACCAATGATTTTCACTAAAGGAGCATTAAAACGTTTAGAGCTTTTAAGAACTAATCCTGAGTTAAAAGCGAAGTTATGGGAGAATGTTAACTTACTTCAGAATGGATTAAAAGACAGAGGATTTAACATCGGTGATACAAATACTTGTGTTACTCCTGTGTACTTAGAAGGAAGTATTCCTGAGGCAATGGTGATGGTAAATGACTTGAGAGAGAACTACAATATTTTCTTATCAATTGTTGTTTATCCAGTTATTCCTAAAGGAATTATCTTATTGAGAATGATTCCTACAGCGACTCATACTAAAGAGGATATCGATGAGACATTAAAAGCTTATGAAGCTATCCGCGAGAAGTTAGAGAATGGTACTTACAAACAAATTGCAGAAGCAACTACTGTAGATGTATCTAACGCATAATATGTAGATAGAAGATATAAAAAAGGAACCTAAATTTTAGGTTCCTTTTTTTGTGGCTATTATTTTGAACTTTTTGTCAATCGGTAGGCTATGTATATTAGTGGAATAGTTCCGGTCATAACTAATACAGTAGTAAATAAAGCGTCTTCTGTAAATAGAGAAACTATGGAGCTAGCGATAAAACACATTCCTAATTGAATAGTGTTTTGCAGAGCAGCTGCTTTACCTGAGTTATTAGGATATAGCTTTAAAGCTTCTGAAACTACAATAGGATATGATGCTCCATTGACAAAAGCCATTAAACAAAACGGGATTAATAAGGTAGTCAGGGTAGGAGTAGTAAACACTGCTAATGCTGTAAGTGAACTAATAGCGATAACAAATAATGCTATAAAGAAAGGCATTAATACGTCTCCATTTACTCTAGAAGATAGTGTTCTGTATCCAAAGCCACCTACTAAGAAGGCAATGGTCTGAGGTACAAAACTAAAGCCTATTTCGCTTTCATTGTATCCCATTTCTTTTAAGAAGAAAGGTGATCCTGTCAGCCATGCAAAGAAGGCAGCAGAGCACAATGCATAGATAAGTACATTACCTACGTATTTTTTTGACTTAAGTATTTCGAAATAAGAAATACTCTTTGCTTCAACTTGTACTGTTTCTTCTACTTTCTTTTCTTCTTTTATAGTGAAAGTGTATAAAATCAGAAGAACAGATATAATTGCTAATGTGATAAAGATAGATCTCCATCCGAAATGATCTAATAAGTATACTCCTAATAAAGGCGCTAGAGCGGGTGATAGGGCTACTAAAGGCATAATAGATGCAAATACCTTATTCGTCTCGCTAGAAGGATATTTTTCTATAACTAAGGCTTGCCAGCTAACAGCAGCAGCACATACTCCGATAGCTTGTATTAGTCTTAATACGATAAAGGCGATTACGCTATCTGTAAAGAAAATTGCTAAAGAGGAAATAGTGAATATACTAAGACCTATTATAATGGTTTTTGGTTTACCGACTTTGTCAGATATTGGTCCCCACATTAATTGAGCAATAGCATACCCTGCAAGGAATAAACTTAAGGTAGCGCTAATATTACTTTTAGTGGTGTCAAGATCAATACGCATCTTGTCAAAGGCTGGTAAGTACATATCTGTTGCTAAAAATCCTATGATACTTAACCCTACTAGATATACTAAAAAGAAAAAACTATTCTTATGTTGTTGTGGCATATATTAAAAATTTTAGAATCGGCAAAAGTACACTAATTATATACGCGACAAGGGGTTTATTTGTCTAAGAAGGATAAATTAACAGAGGCTATGGAGGGATTGATAGGGTAGTTGTTTGATAATGAGGTTGATTGAAGTAGGAAGGAAATAAAAAAGGATTACCTCTTGTAGAGATAATCCTTATAATATCCAGTTTCTAGCATCGTTTGCGATATCTTGTATGTCTTGTAAGAACATGGAAGTGTGATATCCGTCTGCTATAGCATGATTGACGTAAATAGATAATGGTATTAAAACCTTATCATGCTCTTGATAATACTTGCCAAAACGAATAATTGGCTTTAAAAAATCAGAGTCATGAGAAGTATCTTGACTAATGCTCTCAAAGCTAATCCAGGGGACGCAAGAGATGGGAACAAAATTAGCAGGTAGACCTTCTTTTATCTTTATTCCTTTAACATCCTTGTACTTCTCGATATCAGAGATGATATTGTGGTGAAAAGCTTTAAAGTCATCAGCGTGTTCACTCCATAAATCAGAAAATGTTTTGTCATCTTCGTGAAAGAGGGTGTATTGTGGGGCTAAAAAATTCCATGTGCCTAGTTGACCTTCATGTATACAAGTGCGAAGCTCCTCACTGTTGTTAAGTGCTTTCATGATGATATATAAGAAGGTAGGAAAGAACTTGTATCCTTTACTTTTGTATAGACTGAATACTTCTGTAATTTCTATTTTAATACTTACCGTATATTTTGTCTTTAGAATATTTCGGTAATATTCATAGTAAGGAGTCCTGTTCCACGATTCTAAGTCGATAGGGGTGAATTTAGCTTCCTTTGTCATTGTTTGTTATTTTGTGTAGAAAGGAGTGGCGTGATTATAGAAATAATCGCTAAAGTTTCCATTCTTTTCTAATTTAATGATATCTATATATTCCTCTTTCGTTAAATGAGGTTTACAGAAGTTAGAGATTAAATCTGCTACTTCTTTAAAATCAGTTAATTCTTTAGCGCACTCTATCGCGAATACATAATGAGCATTTTTGTCTAGGATTTCATTAAAAGTCCAACCGATATAAGCTGCATTAATAAGTTCATGCTCAGAAAAGGCAGTTTTTAACTCTTCTAATAAAACAGTAGGTTCAGTCTCTGGTGCTCCTATTTTTACATTCATCTGAGCTTTTAATACAGGGCTACTTAAGGTGTTGAATATACTACCGTTTAGCATTTCTGCTATTTCTTCTACGACTAATTCTTTGTATACTTTAGAAAAAGGATTGACAATGATAGTAGCTCCTAGTGTCATTTCTAAGAAGTCATTTCCTCTTACTTTCATATAATCCATTTCTTGATGTATAGCACTACTATCGTATATTCTATCTGGATGTGTAAAAACAGGAATACAGTTGTTTTCAAAAGCAATAATAGGAGGTGTAGGATCCATGCTACCATCAGTCTTACCTTCTAAAGCTCCTTTTTCAACGAGCACATAAATATCATCTTTTAAGAAACGATTGTAAAATACAATTCTATATTCTGGATTAGTACCTGCTTGCTCAATGATTTGTGCAAGAGTTAAGTTTGTATTTAGTTTTGCAACAGTATTTTTGTTGCGATTGTAATTGGACATTATCTAAATGTATTTTTATTCAAAGATAGAGGATTTAATCATATTCCTTTGATTTGTTTGTATAAAATTGGTAGATAATTCATAAAAAAATAAGGCAGCGAATGGCTGCCTTACTATATTATTTAAAGTACGAAAAAGTTTCGTTGTTCTCTATTTTAAGTAGCGTTTCGTAGATTAATTTGATTGTGTTTTCAACATCATCTCTGTGAACCATCTCTACTGTAGTATGCATATATCTTAGAGGAAGAGAGATAAGTGCTGAAGCAACACCTCCATTGCTATAAGCAAAGGCATCTGTATCTGTACCAGTCACTCTACTCATGGCATTGCGTTGGAAAGGAATATTGTTATGTTCAGCTGTTTCTTCGATTAGCTCTCTTAAGTTATTTTGGATAGCAGGAGCATATCCTACTACAGGACCTCTACCAATCTTATTATCACCTTCGATATTCTTGTCTACCATCGGTGTATTAGAATCATGACAAACATCTGTTACGATAGCTACATTAGGTTTAATCGTTTGTGTGATCATTTCAGCACCTCTTAATCCTACTTCTTCTTGAACTGCGTTTACTATATAAAGCCCAAAAGGTAGTGTCTTGTTATTCTCCTTTAATAAACGAGCTACTTGTGCAATCATAAAACCACCCATTCTGTTGTCAATAGCACGACATACAAAACGATTATTGTTTAAGATAGTGAAAGTATCAGGGTATGTAATCACACAACCTACATGTACTCCTAATGCTTCTACCTCAGCCTTAGAGTCACATCCTAGGTCAATAAAGTTTGTTTCTATTTTTGGAGATTCTTCTTTTCCAGCTCTATTTCTGATATGGATAGCAGGCCATCCGAACACACCTTCTACAATTCCTTTTTTAGTATGGATATGTACACGTTTAGAAGGGGCAATCATGTGATCACTACCACCATTTCTAACTACGTGAATAAAACCTTCTTCAGTGATATACTTAACGTACCAAGAGATTTCGTCAGCGTGCCCTTCTATCACTACTTTATAAGGAGCATCAGGATTGATTATTCCTACAGCAGTACCATAAGTGTCTGTAATAAAAGTGTCTACATAAGGTTTTAGATATTCCATCCAAGTCTTTTGGTTATTTGACTCATGTCCAGTAGGAGATGGGTTATTTAAATATGTTTCTAAAAAAGCTAGTGAACTGTCATCTAGAATTGTCTTTGTACTCATGATTTTATTTTTTTGCTAATTTACCTAATACTATTATTATTACTCAACAAAAAGAGATAATTTTGGAGTATAATTTAGGTTATGAAAAAGCTTTTAGTAATTAGTTTTGTGTTTTTTGTGCAATACCTTATTGCACAAGATAAGAAGCTAGTTGAAGTACCAGAGATACCGCATGAACTCATAATAGAAGGAGATACTATACAGGAATATACTATTCCTGAGATTTATATTGGGGTAGATATTAAAGACGAGAAGTATCGACGTGATATGATTATTCTTCGCAATAGATTGCGTAGAGTATATCCTTATGCAAAGGCAACAGCAGAGAATCTAGTGATTCTTAATGCAAACCTAGATAAGATGACTAGTAATAGTGATAAGCGTAAATATATAAAACGCTCTCAGAAATATCTAGAAGAACAGTTTACAGCGAGATTAAAGAAACTGTCTCGTAATGATGGGAAAGTGCTGATTAAGCTTATTGATCGTCAGACAGGACAGACTGTATATAAATTGATTAAGGAGTTTAAAAGTGGGTGGAAGGCTTTTTGGTCTAATACTGCTGCTCGAACATTCAGTTTAGATTTGAAGTCGGAGTATCATCCTGAACTTTATTTGGATGACTTTTATATAGAAGTACAGTTACAGTATTTGTTTTATACTTTTGAGTTAGAAAGCAGAGAGCCTCATAAGCCTATTCACTTAAATGAACTTAGAAAACAGTGGTCAAACAAGATAGGTAAAGATGAGTTTTTCCCTGCTGAGTTAAGAGAATAATTTCTGTATTCTAAAAAATAAACTACCTTTGCGATAATAAGAGACCTATGGAACAATTTATCGTATCTGCCCGAAAATATAGACCCCAAACATTTAGAGATGTAGTAGGCCAACAAGCTATTACAAGTACTCTAGTTAATGCTATTGAGAGTAATCACTTAGCACAGGCTTTGTTATTTACAGGACCTAGAGGAGTAGGTAAGACGACATGTGCTCGTATTTTAGCTAGAAAGATAAACCAAGAGGGATATGATGATCCAAATGAGGACTTTGCATTTAATGTATTTGAATTAGATGCTGCGTCTAATAACTCAGTGGATGATATCAGAAGTCTTATTGATCAAGTGCGTATACCACCACAGACTGGAAAGTATAAGGTGTATATTATAGATGAGGTGCACATGCTATCTTCTGCAGCGTTTAATGCTTTCTTAAAAACATTAGAAGAACCGCCTCGTCATGCTATTTTTATATTAGCAACTACCGAGAAGCATAAGATCATACCAACTATCTTATCTAGATGTCAGATATTTGATTTTAAACGAATCACTATTGCTGATGCGGCTAATCACTTAGCTGATGTTGCTAGAAGTCAAGGAATCAACTTTGAGGATGATGCCTTGCGTATTATAGCGCAGAAAGCTGATGGTGCTATGCGTGATGCATTATCTATATTTGATAGAGTTGTTTCTTATTGTGGTAGAAACTTAACAAGACAAGCTGTTGCTGAAAATCTTAATGTATTAGACTTTGAATATTATATTCGTATCACTGATTTTGTTTTACAGAATAATATTCCTGCATTATTACTAGCGTATAATGATATCTTATCTAAAGGATTTGATGGACATCATTTTGTTTCTGGACTGGCTTCTCATTTTAGAGATTTGATGGTTTGTAAAACACCTGAGACAATCAATCTATTAGAGATTGGAGATCATGGCAAACAATTGTTTTACAATCAGTCACAACAAACTTCAATGCCTTTCTTGTTACAAGCTATAGAGATAGCGAATGATTGTGATCTGAAGTATAAATCAAGTCAAAACCAGAGATTACTAGTAGAATTGTGTCTAATGCAGTTAGCGTCTTTATCTTTTGAAGGCGAAAAAAAAAAGATAAACAATTTATAATACCAGCTTTAGCGCTTAAAGAATTACTTCATAATAGACAATTTACAAGTAATTTAGATGAGTTAAATGCTTTGGCAAGTGTAAGTAAAAACACATCTGTACAAGAGGTAAATAGTATTCACCAATCAGCTCAAAACATACAAGTGCCTAATAATGTACCTGTAGTAGAGCAAGGTGGTTATGCTCAAAGTGTAAATAATCAATATGATAATACAGTTGCTCCTCAAGGAGCTCAAACTGTTGAGTCAAATCATCTAGTACAACCTCAGGCAAGTGAGTCATTAAATAATCAGTCACTCAATATAGAAAGTAATACTAATCCTATAGCAGAACAACCTAAAAGAGCTTCTGCCTTATCGTTGACTAGTATTCGAAACAGAAAAGAGTTGGCTTCGTCTCTAGAAAAAGTTGTAATTAACCCTGATGACTTACCTAAACAGGCTTTTACCTATGATCAGTTAATGGGAGAATGGAACTATTATATAGATCGTTTGACTAGAGCAGGATTAATGCTAATGGCTTCTTTAATGCGAATGGCTCAACCTACTTTGTATGAAGCTCGTATTGAATTAGAATTGCCAAATGAGGGTTCTAAATTGAGTTTTGAAGAGAATAAGTATGACTTGGTTAATTACCTTCGCAAAAAATTACAGAACTTTGCAATTGAATTAAATATTACTGTAAACGAAGAGATTAAGCTAGTTAAGAGAGTATTAGACTCAAAAGATAAGTACCAACATTTTATAGAAATTAATCCTGAAGTAGAGGTATTGAAGGACATTTTTGACTTAGAATTAAAGTAAAAGTGAACTTAAGTTCACAATATAAAAGATATACAAGAATATGATTAAAATAGGAGATGATAATAAATTAAAGGTTGCTCGTTTAGCGGGTATTGGACTTTATTTAACAGATGGTGAAACAGATATTCTTTTACCTAGTAAATACGAACCTGAGAATATTAGAGTTGGAGATGAGATGATTGTCTTTGTTTACTTAGATCAAGAAGAAAGACCAGTAGCAACTACTTTAGAGCCTAAAATATATGTAAATGAGTTTGCGTTATTAAAAGTAAGCTACATTAATGAATATGGAGCCTTTATGGATATGGGGTTAGAAAAGGACTTATTCGTTCCGTTTAGAGAACAAGCGCGTCCTATGAAAGAAGGGAATAGATATCTGATCTATATGTATCTTGATGATCAAAGTAAACGATTGGTAGGTTCTAGTAAATTAAAGCAGTTTGTCGATAATAAGGATATTACTGTAGAAGAAGGAGAAGAAGTAGAACTAGTTGTATCTCATATTACAGATTTAGGTATTAATGTAATTATCAATGAAAAACACGCTGGTCTTATGTATAAGAATGAAGTGTTTGAAGAGTTACACACAGGAGATCGTATCATAGGGTATATTAAATCTATTCGTCCTGATGGAAAAATAGACGTTAGTAGAAACAAATTAGGTTTTGATGGAGTAGTAGACAGTGCTACAATTATTATCAGAGAATTAGAGCACAACAGAGGATTCTTAGGGCTAAATGACAATAGTCATCCAGAAGACATCAAGACTGTTCTAAACATGAGTAAAAAGACCTTTAAAAAGGCAATAGGAACTCTTTATAAAGAGAAGAAGATAGAGATAAAAGAAGATGGTATTTATCTAGTGAGATAGTATCTGAGTGAGATAGTACAAGAGGGAGTCATGGGTAAAGTGACTCCTTTTTTATACCTGTATATTGTGGTTAGTAGTTTCTTTACTCAATAAATTACTTGCTTTACTTTTTTTTATATTATGAAGATTGGTAAATTAATATGTTTGTAATGTTCTTTTAGATGAGCGAATTGTTTTTTAATTAGGAGTGAACATTGTATAGAAGTATCATTACTATCAACCATACTTAGTATAGAACGTGCATATTGTGAGTTGTATAACTTGTGATGCAATTTCTAGTATAGTGTTGGCTAGCTAAGAATTTAGAGTGTCCCCATAGCGTCTATATTTAAAATAGACGCTGTTTTTATTAATAAAGGTGTAATCAAATAACCTTATCGTTGCCTGATTTAAGCTATTTATAAATGTGTTAATACATAGTTGAAGTAGCTGGTTATGAATAAATATTTCAACTATTCTTAAATTGAGATTACGCGGCTTAACTAAGAAAAAAGACACTTTCACCCAATTTTTGAATACCTTGTATTATAATAGGATTACTTTTGTATCCCAATTAGATAGTTTTTTTTATTAGAGAAAAAAGCTAATTTAGTTATTTATAAAAAACACAACTATCACTTAATTTTAATTGGGGTTAAAATGAAGAAATTACGCTATTATTTTTTGGTATTAAATTACCTGAATCAAAATCATTACCCTTCGCGGGAAAAGCTTTTAGAGTACTTAGCAAGTTATGACATTGATATTAGTGAACGTACACTGTATCGCGCACTTAGTGACTTGTCTACAGAGTTTGGGGTAGAGGTATCACTAGATAATGCTAAAAAAGGGTATTATATTGCTCCTAAATATTTGGCAAGAGCAAATCAAGTTTTATTACATTTAAAAGATCTGGTAACTACAGATATACTTAATTCGAGTAATGGATCTAGGGCGTCAGCTTCTACTTATATCGATCCAGTATCTAAGAAAGGAGTATTGCCAATAGATACGATTAGAATGATCTATACAGCAATGACGAAAAATCAAAAAATATCTTTTACTTATACTAATCAGTCAGAAGGAGAGCCATATCGTGTGAAAATAGCACCTATACTGTTTAAAGAATTTGAAGATGCGTGGTATGTTGTTGCGTTAGAAGATAATGATTACCATACTTACTTTTTAGATACTATATCAGATGTGATGATTGAGAACGAACGTTTTAAAGGATGCTCAGAGTCAGCTAGAACTAAGTTTAGTGAAATTATAGGCTTAAACTTTACCAATCAAGATGTTCACGAAGTAGTCCTTTCATTTGATAAGAGTCAAAGAGCTGTTTTAAATTCTTGCCCACTTCACTCATCTCAGGTAATTACAGAGAGTGTATGTGGAGAACGTATTTTAGCTACTTTATTAGTAAAACCAAATTATGAGTTGAAGCAACAAATCATGAAGTTTGGTAAATATGTGAAAGTCGTTTCACCAGAAAGACTAAAGGAAGAAGTTATTGAAGAATTGCGTTTTGCTTTAGAGCAACACCAAGACGAATATATAAAAATACATTAGTTTGGGGGAATTAATGTAGAAGTTGTAACTGTATATGATAAGTTATTATTAAGTCAAAATATACAGATATAACGGTTAGTTTGTTTCGAAAACAATAGCAGGTGGGGGCCTGCTATTGTTGATTTATACTTTAGAGTATGAATCGAGGTTTATTGTAAATGAAAAAGGCTATTCTGTTTAGGAATAGCCTTTTTTAGTATTAGTATTTTAACGCTGGATTAGCTTGTACTTCTTTTTGTGGAATAGGTAGTTGATAGTATTCATCAAAAGCATTAATTATCGTGTTATCAGTATCTACTGCTAGATCACGTGAATCTCTTTCTAATGGCAAGCCTAATCTTTTTAAATCAAAATAGCGATGTCCTTCGAAGGATAATTCTAAGAAACGCTCTTGTAATACATCCTGTAGCGTCACAGTAGTAAAGTGAGTATTATCTTTAATTCTATTGTCTCTAAGCGTATTAATATCATTAGTAGCACTGGTATTATTACCTAGTTTTAGATATGCTTCTGCGCGTATAAGATACATTTCACTGATGCGAAATACTTTGTAATCATTAATACGATCGTTGAATGCGCTACCATCATATTTACTGATGACTGCATCATCTTCTATACCGAAGAAGTGTTCATACCTTTGGTCATTTTCTGAGTCAAAATGATCTCTTAGCTTCTGTGAAGCATAGTACAGTGTTTTACCATTGCTGAAGTCATACCAGAATATGTTAGGTCTAATGTTGTCATCATTGTTGCGCTTCAGTTTAAAAATAACCTCAGCATTAGAAGTGTCCTCCCATATTCCTTCAAACTCTTTTGCCGTTGCTAGTGGATATTTATTAATTAGCAGAGTACTATATCTTTCTGCTTTTGTATAGTCATGTGAATATAATGCCACACGTGCAGTTAAAGCTAAGATAGCATCTTGACTTAAGCGAATAGTGGTATCTTTATTAATATGCTGTTCTGCTTCCACTAGATCATTCTCTAGTTGTTTATAGAAGTCTTGTATTGTTTGTTTACCTGGCTTCCCATATACATCAGAACTCGTCTTATAAGGGATTGTATAAGCTGTCATCCCTAAGTATTCAGACTGTCCAAACATACGGTGTAGTTCGAAGTGTATTAAAGCTCTTAGACCGTGTAATTCACTCTTTAGTTCCTTTAGTTTTTCTACTTCAGCCTCATTGCTAGTAGGCACTTTATGGATGTTTTCTAGTAGTGTGTTAATCTTGTACACGCTGTGGTAGTAATCTATCCATATCTGTTGTAGAAGGTCATCGTCTGCGCTAAAAGTCCATCGGTTAAGATTGACAGCATAAGAGTTTACCCCAGCATTACTAGGAGCTAGTTTACAATCATCTGCCATGATCGAACCGATTAAGGTATTGTATTCTAGGTTTAGCTCTGTATAAGCTCCTAATACTCCAAACTCAAATTGCTTAACCGAACTGTAAATATGTTCTTCATTTACAGCATCTTTAGGGTCTATATCTAGCATACTATCACAACTCTGGAAACTAATAGCTCCTAATGCTAAGCATAGTATTGCACTGATTTTATATATGGTTGTTCTCATTGTCATTGCTTTAAAAAATTACTTTTACACCTGCTGTGATGGTACGTGGTAATGGGTATTCATATTGGTACCAGTTGTTGTCATCTTCAGGATCTTGTCCTTTGAAGTTTGTCCAAGTCAATAGGTTTTGCCCTTGAGCAAATATATTGATCTCTTTCACTATTTTATTCCACTTCCCGAAGTCTTTAAATCTATAGTTTACACTTAAGTTTCTAAGTTTTAAGTAATCTGCTTTTTGTAGCTCTCTATCAGTCATATAACGAGCGTATTTTGCACTAGGATTATCGCTGACATCACCAGGGTTTTGCCACATATCTAACATACTTGTAGACTGGTTATAGATACGGTAAGTTTGGTCTGCAGATGTTCTGTAAAACTCTCCTGTGTTAAGTCTATACATTCCTTTAATAAAAGAGAATAAGGCGCTTACTTCTAAGTTTTTGTATTTAAAGTTAGTTGTAAACCCTCCTTTGATAGCAGGGTCAAACCCTCCTTTAACTAATACAGCATTATCAGGATCATAAGTAGTCGTGATATTACCATCTTTGTCATAATAGAGTGGAGCACCTGTCTGCTGATCTACACCAGCCCATTTCACCATATAGAAATGTCCTATTTGCTTGCCGACTTGATGGATAGAGTAGTCTTCTGTGATGATTTCATCCTCATCTCCTAGGCTCAAGATTTTATTCTTGTTATAAGCAAAGTTAACTCCTAAGTTAAAGGTGAAGTCTCCACTTTTTACCACATCTCCAGACAGTTTTAACTCAATACCACGGTTTCGGATTTTACCCATATTATCTGCTATGGATTCAAACCCTGATGTACTAGAGAGAGATCTATCTAAGAATAAATCACTCGTAATACGGTTATAGAAGTCTATTTCTCCAATTAATCTATTTTCAAATAAACCGAACTCTAATCCTAAGTCTAGAATCTTATTCATTTCCCAGTTGTACTGATTATTTCCAGGTGTTATAGGGTTAAGGGCAGTACCTCCGTTGTATTGACCAGGACCATAAAGACGGCGGTATCCGAAGTCACTAGCGAAGCCATTAGCATTACCTGTTAATCCATAGCTAGCTCTTAAACGTGCCATAGAGATAACATCTATATTCTGCATAAAGTCTTCTGTCTTCATATTCCAACTACCTCCCACAGCATAGAAGTACTTATATCTGTTATTACAAGGTACACGTGATGAACCATCTCTTCTTAAGCTCGTAGACAACGTAAATCTATTCTCATAAGAATATCTCACTAAAGCGACTTGAGAAAGTAAAAAGTTCTCAGAAGCTCTACCTTCTATCTTAGGAATGAAGTCATTCTCAGGTGTACCTGGTGTGATACCACCTGCAGTATGGTCTAGCCCATCTATTAACCCATATCCTGTAAAGCCGTGATAGTTATACTTCTGTCTATTCATCTCCATTAAGGCTATCGCTTCTATCTCGTGTGCATCCCATCTGTATTTATAGTTAGCCCCGAAGTTAGCCATTAGCCCGATGTTAGTCTGATCACCTTGACTATACATTCCTTTACCACCTTCTTCTACTAGGTCTCCGAAATACGTATCAGGTTTGATGATATGTGTATTACTTAGTTTGGTATAATCAACCCCTAGTGTACTAGTAAGTTTAAAGTCATCTGTAATATCAAAAGCAAAGTTACCTGCTAATACACCTTTCTGCTGTTTTTCTCTTCGGCTAACATCGTTATACATTGCTAAAGCATTTGTACCAAATCTATTCGTACCAGGAGTAAGCTTTCCATCTTCATCATACGGATTCTCATAAGGTAACGCGAAGTACATAGAAGCTACAGGATTTGTCTCACTTACGTCAAAGTCAGACTCCGAAGTTTGACTATTAATATTCGCTAAGTTGATGAAGAAGTTAGTACTTAATCTACCAGACTTATGGTGAATATTACTATTCAAATTGAACTTTTCTATCCCTGAGTTGTATAATACACCATCTTGTTTGAAGTAGTTTAATGAAGTATAGTGTTGAGTCTTATCATCGCCCCCTTGGAAGCTTAAGTTATGAGATTGATTAATCCCTCTTCTCATTAACTTCTTTTTCCAATCAATATTAGTCTGTCTAATCTCAGCTAATCGTCTATCTCCTTCTATATAATCAACATCTGTCTTAGCTACCTGTACACCATTTACTGTCTTATAAGGATTGTTTCTAGAATATGCCCATCCAGGTAAGTCTTGGTCTTGAAGCATTTCTTCGAACTGAAGACGTTGGTTCGTATTCATCATATCCCATTTGCTGTTATTGGCTTCAGAATACCCGTATTGAGTTTGATAAGTTACCCTTAATCCATCAGAGTCATGTGCCCCTTTCTTAGAAGTGATTACGATTACCCCATTAGCTCCTCTAGAACCATACTGAGCAGTAGCTGCCGCATCTTTTAGAACAGTGATATCTTCAAAGTCTTCAGGATTAAGAGCAGAGAATGTAGCAGGAGAGATAGGCATTCCATTTAATACATAAAGAGGATTTGTGTTCTCATCCTGAAGAGAACCGATACCTCGGATAGTCACCCTACCAGGAGTGCCAGGTTGCCCAGAAGGAGAAGCTACATATAATCCAGGCACTTGTCCTTGTAAGGCTTGATCCATAGAACTCACTTGTGATTTATTGATCGCTTGAGCTTCTATTTTACTGACAGCTCCTGTTGTTTTAGAACGAGACTGTTTAGTATATCCTGTTACGACAATTCCTTCTAGTAAGTTATCCTCTACATCTAAGTCTATAAATGAAGGATAATCTCCCACCTTTATCGTGATTTCTTTATCTGTATATCCGATATAAGTTAGGCGTAGTTTTATCTCTTTTAAGTCTGTATTGTCTAATTCGAATTGTCCATTGTCTAAAGTAATATCTACTTTATCATTTGTAATGTCTTCGATAGTCACGCCAGGTAGCGGAATTAGCGTTTCCGCATCTCTCACCACGATAGGTGCTTTTTTATCCTGTGCATAGCTAGTCACTGTCGCTGACAGTACTAAAGCTAGGGATAACAATGATCTTTTAGTGATATGCATAAAATAAATTCTTGTCTATTTTTTTACTTTCTTTTTAACAAGGCAAACTTATTTCACGATAATTAGGACGGTCTTAAAGAGATATGAAGAGGGGATTAAAAGGAGATTAGAAAATTTTAATGTGAGACTGAGGCTAACAGTTTACGGCTAACAGTTTATAGCTAACAGTTTATAGCTAACAGTTTACAGTTCACAGTTCACAGTTCACAGTTTTCGGTTCACGGTTTTCGGTTTACAGTATTGCCCTACGAGCGTAATGTACTTAGATGATGTAATAGCCTAATGATTGATACAATAGCCTAAACAGTTTCACAACATCACGACATCACAAAAAGACGACATCACAAAAAAAACAGCGAGTATAAAATCTTATACTCGCTGTTAGGTTGAATTATAATTTAGATAATGATTGAGATGGCTGTTATTGATGCAGTTTCGGAATCATTAAAGTTACCTTAGTTCCTACTGTTAGTTCTGATTCTACAGTCAATGTGCCTTTGTGCAATTGTACTATTTTAGAAGCTAACGATAGGCCTAGTCCAGTTCCTTTTATCCCGAATGCATTACTAGAACGGTAAAAAGGAAGAAATAGTTTATCTAGATCCTCTTTTTTTATCCCAATGCCTTTATCTTCTACTATAATAATGATATTGTGGGTATCAGTATCCAGTGTTACCTCTATAGGTTCATTGTGAGAAAACTTGTTGGCATTCAATATAATATTAGAAAGCGCTAGTTCTAATAAGTTGCCGTTGCCATTAAAGAATAGCTCGTGTAAGTCTTCTTCTGTGCTGATGGTCAGGTTTAGGTTTAAGTCTTTCTGAGCTGCTATAAGGTGGTCTATCATCGTCCACCAGAATTCTTCAAAAGCATGTTTATGTAACGGATACATAGAACTGTCTAGTTGTGATAATGCCAATAGATTATTGATCATCTGATCTATGTGTATTGCATCGTTCACTACTCCTTGCAGTACCTTTACGTACTCCTGTTCTGTTCTGCTCTGGCGTAGTGCTATCTCAGCATTCCCCATAAGAGAGGCGATAGGCGTTTTTAGCTCATGTGAAGCATGAGACACGAATGCCTGTTGGTTGTCAAAGGATTCTTGTACTCGATTAAAGAGGTCATTAATAGTCTCGCTTAACGTACGTATCTCGTCTTTAGACATATCCTGTGTAGGGATGGGCTGAAATAAAGTATTTATATTCTTCTTCGCGAAGTACTTATTAATTCTGGTAATCGGGATTAGAAAATAACCAGCGAATAAACGTGAGAGGAAAAAAGTAATAAGTAAGGCAATCACTAGACTGATCAGCATAACTGTTCTTAACTGTTGTAATGCTGCTACTCCTTTTTCATTAGTTGCTTTAGCCATCACGATAAAGTCCCCAGAATTATCTCTATAGAAAATACCTACCACGTACTCCTGATCAAGTTTAAAGTATATCTTCTTTTTTGCAATAACCTCTTCTAGTGTCTTTTTATCCCATTTTAGATCCCCTTCTTCTATAAAGGTTGGATCTAGATTAATGTCATAGATTCTTATTTTCTCTAGAGGTAATGTACGAGGATATTTGCGCAAGACCTCATCGAACTCTGCCTTAGTGAAGTTGTCTTCTGCTAGATAGTTATGGCCTACTGTGAAGGCGCGATCTTCTAATTGTTTAAAGAAGGTATTTTGCCAATGGCTAGATACTACAAAATAGACTGCAATTAGCACTCCCAATAAGAGTATCGCAAATAAGCCAGAGAACTGTAGTGAAAGTCTATTGCGTATTTTCATTATTCTGTTTTTTTGTGAAATAGTCTTTTTGTGAAATCGTGAAACCGTGAAGGTGTGAAATCGTTTTTTTGTGATGTTGTGATGTTGTGAAACTGTTTAGGCTATTGTATCAATCATTAGGCTATTACATCATCTAAGTACATTACGTTCGTAGGGCAAAACCGAAAACTGTAGACCGAAAACTGTGAACCGTTAACCGTTAACTGAAAACCAAAAGCTTATTCATCCTTTAGTATATACCCCATACCGATAACTGTATGTATCAGTTGTGTGTTGTACTCTTTGTCTATTTTGCGTCTCACATAATTGACATACACATCGATGAGGTTCGTTCCTCTATCGAAGCCGATACCCCAGACCGCCTCAGCTATCTGTGTTCTCGTTAATACCCTATTCTTATTCACTAAGAAGTATTCTAGTAAGGTATATTCTTTTTGGGTTAAAACGATTTCTTTATTTGCTCTCGTAACTGTTTTTTTATACGTATTCATGATTAGATCCGCAGCTTTATACTCTAGAGTAGGCATAGCCATTGTATTACGACGGGTCAGTGCCTTTATTCTCAGCAATAATTCTTCGAAGTGAAAAGGTTTCGTCAGGTAATCATCTGCCCCCATATTAAATCCTTTGACCTTATCATTTAGCGTAGATAAGGCAGTCAACATGAGGATGGGAATATCTCCTTTGTATTTTTTTATTTGTTGACAGATTTCGAATCCGTTCATATAGGGAAGAATGACATCTAGAATAATCAAATCAAACTCTTGTTCCATCGCTAGTTGTAATCCTATCATCCCATCGTAGGCAAAAGCCACCTGATGTTGGCTCTCCTCTAGACCTTTTCTAATGAAGTTAGATACGCTTACTTCGTCTTCTATTAAAAGTATGTTCATAGCTCTGATTTTATTGCAAAACTAAATCATAAATCAAGCCATTTTTTAGGATTAGAGAAATTTAATGTTAGATGAAGTATATCTATTTTAATAGATTTAGAGCAGAGTAATGTTTATAAAAGTTCTAAATATGAGAATATTAAAAGCAATCTAAAATCTAAAAACAGGACAAATCACAGATGTTAAAAATATTAACATATCAGTGTTTTTTAGTGATTTGAAACACACGGTAAAGCCAATGATAGTAAGGCTTTTGGGAAGGTTGTTTGGGCGTTGTTCGGAAGTTCATTGCAAAGTGTTCGGAAAAAGGGGGTGTTTTCCGAACACCTTCCGAAAAAACCACAACGGAGACCGCATGAATACTCGATTCGTAGTGAATTTACGATGTTAAGAAACTTGTTAAAATTTTAAAATTAAGATTTTGAAAGCTGTGATTTGTGCTTTCTTTTTGGTGAGATGTACCAGACTTTGAATAGAAGAATATTCTCAATAATAGCCATTGAGTCAAAGCCTTTACTGTAGGCAAAGGTAGTAAAAAAATAGATAGGAGAAAAGAGGGTGTAGGAGGAAAAATGAGTAGTGTTAAATTATAGTGCTCAATTTGAATTGTGTAATTCTGATAAGGTTTTTTTAGATAACTTTATTGAAAGATAATAGTGTGAAACGAATAACATTTGGATTTGAATACCCTTAATGCAGCTATGTGAAATGGTTGTTTTATGACTTGTAGTTAATAGATATGAATGTTTATGATTGATAGTAACATGTTAATAAACGATTTTAAGGCGCTTATAGAAGAGCGTTTAACTTATGCTGTGCTCTCAATAATTAGTTTTGAAGAGTATAAGGTTTTGTGTATGCTTTTTTCACAGAATTAGATAGTATTAGAAATAGGGGATTAGAGAAAGTTTGTATAGATCAGTTTTTAAACAGTTATTATAGCTATGTGATGGTAAGCGGTGATGATGATGTGATGTTGGAGAGAAGATTCACTAGTATAATGGAAGAGTTAACAGAGTTCTGTGCATCTCCTTTCTTTTGGAAAACGGATTTCACTATATATATGGAAAAATGGGAAAGTTTTTTTAAAAGTAGTTGGTTTAAAAATGTTTAATGTGTGAGAATAAAAGAACGAATTATGAAATTCTTGATTATCTTATTAGTGAGCATATCTCTATTAAGTTGTAAAAATAATAGTAATCGGTTAAAGTCCTCTAAAGAAGAAAAACTAAGTGAACTAGTAATAAAAGACAGTACTTTTAAAAGGGTGTTTGAGAAATCCATAAAAGAGATTGAGTTTGATTTGGTAGATGAGGATGTTAACCAATATATAATTGATTTTCATGTCGATTATGAAAATAGGAGTAATTTAATACTTGCTATTCGAAATTGTCCACCTACAACAGTGATTGATTTAGTGTATTTAAAGCAGTATCAAGGCAAAAAAGTTTATGTATATTATAGTAATTCTTCTAGGGTTAGACAAGCTGTTAGTAGATTTATTGATATAACTGATAAGCCTATTAAGTCAGTAACACTAGAAATACAACCTAGTGAATTTGAATGTATTTACTTAAGAGAGTTTATCGTGCATAATGACTCTTTAATTTCACTTTAAGAGTTAAGAGAATTGGGTATGAGTTAGGTAGTAATAGACTATCTACTGTAAGGGATGCTACAGGAAATCAAGAGGGTTTTAAGCAAGTCAATACTAGTGGAGCAGATTATGGGTATGATGACTTCGGTAACCTTACTAGTGATAAGCATAAAAAAATCAGTAAGATTAGGTATAATCACCTAAACTTACCTGTAGAGATTAACTTCGGAAGTGATAAAATAGAGTATCTTTATACAGCTAGTGGAGAGAAGGTACAGAAGAAAGTCACAGAGAAGGGCGTCGTTACGCTAACGGATTATTTAGATGGATTTCAGTATGTAAAGGGCAAGCTTAGTTTCTTCCCTACAGCAGAGGGATTCTTTAATGCAGAGAAGAGTGCGTATGTATATCAGTACAAAGATCACTTGGGCAATGTGAGACTCTCATATAGTGATGCAAATAAGAATAACGCTATAGAGTCTAATGAGATCATTGAGGAGACGAACTATTATCCTTTTGGGTTAGCCCATAAGGGCTATAATCAGAAGAATGATGGGCTGATGAAGGATTATAAGTATCAGTTTCAAGGACAAGAGATTCAAAAAGAGTTAGGGTTAAATATTTATTTTTTCAGGTTTAGGATGTCAGATCCTTCTATAGGAAGATTTTTAAACATAGATCCTTTATCACCTAAATATTCTCAGAACTCTCCTTATGCTTTTGCTGAAAATAATGTAACAAGTGGAATAGACTTAGAAGGTTTTGAATTATCTTTTAATTTACAAGGAGACAGAGTTACGGTTCAGTATGGTCCTCGAGTTACTGGAGGTGTTAATGGAAACTATACTTCTCAAGAGTTACTAAGTTTAATGGCTCAGAGACAGGTAGAGTATGATCGTATGTTTGGTAAAGTAATGGCAAACGACCCAAGGGCATTACCTAAATCTGAGATTAGATTACCAGCTAATAATCTAGATTACGTTAGATATAATGATCCTAGTTTTACTCAGGCTGATTGGGCAGGTCATGGTATGGAGTATGCTGCAAGTGGAATAGGTTTTACTTTAGCTTCTAAAGGGATTATGACAGGGGTAAAGGCATTAATGCCTAAAAAAGTGTAGGGTCTTACCTTCCTTTAGAACGAGGAAGAATAATAGAGCAAATGTTGGGGTAAATCCAGAAAAGGCTAATAATTTCCCTGTAATAGACAAAATAGAAAATGGTGTGGCTACTAGTATAAAGAGTATGGTTCTAACAGGGTATCAAGGAAAGAATGCTGTATATAATACATTGAAAGGATATATAGATAAGTTAGCTAGATTTACAAACGCAAGGCAGGGGACACTTAGTGTTAAAGAGGGAACAAGTTATACTAGTAAAACATTAGAACTTGCTGTTCAAACAGGAAAAGGAAGTACTGATCAATGGGGACAGATTAACCGTGCAATTAAATATGGATTAGATAATGACATTAATATAACAATTAGAGTTATAAGATAATGAAACAATTAGTTGATATAATTCTATTTAAAGATAAGAATAAATATATAGTATATCCTTTTTTGATAGTGAAGGATAGTTTTAATTTTACTATACCTCCATTTACCTCACTTGAAAATCCTAGTATTAGGGTACTTTTAGATACTGTTTTATATACATTGAGTTTTAGCAAGGAAGGAAAAAGACCTGAAGGAGATTTAAAAAAGATGGAACAAGAGTTTCTTGAAGGAATAGGAGTGAAGACAATGGCTAAATTATATAAAAACTCAATACTATTATCTGTATCAGCAAATGATACTGAGATTGTTTTTAGTGCTATGCATAATAAAGGAAGTAGACATGGTTTTATCGGATTAGAAAAAGATGAAAATATTATTATGTCTAAAGATTCTTCTAGAGAGGAGTTAGAGAAAGCACTTGAATTAGCGCTCAGTAGATGTATATGAGTTTTACTCCTTATTCTTATGTGGGTAATTAACTTTTAATAGCTGTAGATTCAGAAGGAAAAAAACAATTATATACAATCGATTAGAATTTAGTGGTTTGTTTAAAATTATTAAGGAGTTGAGAGAAGTTAGGCTCTGATATGGTTTTGACAGGAGCGATAGCTCTAAACTCAAAATCAGAGAAGTATCTACATAATAATAGATAGATAACTTTTCCTTTTTCATCATAATCTATTAATAGTTGCATTGGTCTATCATCAGCCTTAGGCTCATTAATTATTTTGTCCCATTCTTCGTTTTATACATTTTATTTTTAGATTTAATATCAATGTTATCAGAATGTTATGTTTTTAGTTAGGAGTGTTTTGATACCTTTGAATTGATTAATTTTAAGGTAACCAATACAACTACTATGAATGAGTTTTTACGTTATCGATTTTTGATAGATTCAGGAGTTGATGTGCTTTTTAAGCATGAGATAAATGGCTTAAGACAAACTTATAACTTTTCGGATGATTACTTTCGTTTTTTGTTGGTCAGTAGCCATACTGCTTTGATGAGAACTGTTGCTTCAGTGTCTTTCTTTACTTTTACTACTACAGATCATGTATTGTCTATTCAGGAGATGAATGAGGACTCTATCTTCTCATCATATATCTTTATTATAGGGCGATGGGATGAGCATACCTTGATAGGAGAGTTGTTAATAGGGGAGCATAAAGGGGCTATTGTACTATTAGATGAGAATCAGTACTGTGATATTGATAGTGTAGAAGAACTCTTAGAAGATACAGATTTAGATATAGAATATATCCTACAAGATGATATACAGACATTAACAGCATTATTATCAGAAGAGGTAGGTGTGATTAGTGTATTAGATTATTCTTTTGTAGAATTTTTTGAGAATAGGTTAGTAGGTCTGACAGAGTTGAGATGTTAGCGTTAGAAGTGTCTTTTAATTAAATAATTTGTTTTGTTTCATTTTACCAGAGGTAGTATAGCTAGTGGATGTTATACTACTTTTTTTGTTATTATATATTTGGCAAATGGGTATGTGCTATTTGTATAAATCTCAGCTGATTTTGTCTAATTGTGTTTTTTTCGTATTAATTACATGATTTTTGGAAATTAAAATGGGTAATATGGATAAAGAATACAAGTAGGTGTAGTATTTTTCCGTTTCAAGATAGGATATATCATTTTGAGTAAGGTAAGGTTCTAAATTTGGAAATATAGATTTACTTTTGTTATAGAATTTAATTAAGGAAGATGTCGACCAAGAAAGTAAAAGAGGAATCACTGTTTTTAAAACACTATCGATTAATGGTAGTGCCATTAGTTTTTTTACTTTACTTATTCTCTCATTTTTTACTTAATCCTTATGACGCAGATTGGTTCAGAATGGATGTAGAAGAGATGTGGGAGTCAGCCTTTGTTCTTTTTCTATATTGTATGGCCATTACAGAGGTGAGCCTTTGGTTGAGTAGAGCTTTGAACAAGTTTTTGCCTTGGGATAAACAGCCAGTGATGCGTGTAGTAGTACAGTTCTTCTTACTACTTATATTTATCTTTACAGTGTATTTTGCTATTAATTTTGTGTATGTTTATCTATCTCCTTACGAGTCTTTTGAGTTAATAGATTTAGAGGCAAAGATAGATTTATGGCAGTCATTAATCATTAGTTTAAATACAGGGATTTTTATCAGTGCTATTCACACAGGTTATTTTTTGATTAATAATTGGAAAAAGTCCATGGTGGATGCTGCAGAGCTTAAATTAAAAGCAGAACAACTAGAACGTATCGCGAGTCAGTCAGAGTTAGAATCACTAAAGATGCAACTAGACCCTCATTTTTTATTTAATAACTTTAGTACATTATCGGAGTTAGTAATAGAAGATCAGGATATCGCTGTGAAGTTTATAGATCACTTATCACTAGTATATCGTTATATGCTATCTAATGTGAGAAAGAACACCATCAGTCTGTCAGAAGAGTTGACTTTCGTAGAATCTTATTTCTACTTAATTAAAGAAAGAATGGGGGCGAAAGTACAGTTAAATATCAATGTGCAAGAGGAGGATAAGAAAAACTTCTATGTGGCACCCATCGCTATACAGTTATTAGTAGAGAATGCTGTGAAGCACAATAGTGCTTCTAAAGAGAGTCCACTAAGAATAGATATTTATGTAGAAGAGGATTATGTTGTGATTCGCAATAATATTCAAGAGTTAGTCGTAACCTTACCTTCTTCTAAAGTAGGGTTGATGAATATTAAAGAACGCTATCGTCTGCTAAGTAAACACAAGGTTCTTATTCAGAAAACGGATAAAGATTTTGTGGTAAGGTTGCCTTTGTTACTAAATAAGAATGATAAATAATTAGAAATAATAGCTTAAGAAAGAAAATATACATGATGAAAGTTTTGATCGTAGAGGATGAGGTAAGAAATGCTAATAAATTATCTCGTCTATTGCAGGTATTAGATTCTACAATAGAAATCGTAGCTGTAGTAGAAAGTGTAAAAGAATGTATAGAATGGTTACAGCATCATGAGGAACCGTCCTTGATCATGATGGATATTAGATTAGAAGACGGTTTGTGTTTTGAGATATTCGAGCAGATAGAGATAAAAGCACCTGTGATATTTACGACTTCTTATGATGAGTATGCTCTAAAAGCTTTTAAGGTGAATAGTATAGACTATATCATGAAGCCTGTAAGGGAAGAAGAGTTAGAGCAGGCATTGAATAAGTTTAAAGCACTTAGAAGTTCTCCTGTATTAAGTGATTCGATTAAAGATATATTAGGTAGCTTACACAAGAAAGAAGCTTTTTACCGCTCTCGTTTTTTGATTCCTTATAAGGATGGTTTTAAGACTGTGAAGGTGGATGAGATTGATTTTATTTATTCAGAATTAAAGATTACACATCTAGTTTTAAAGGATAAAACTACTGTAATCGTAAGTCAGACCTTAGAGGAGTTAGAAGAAGAGCTGTCACCTGAGATATTTTTTAGAGCGAATAGACAACATATCGTGAGTGTAGATAGTATAGAGCATGTACAGAACTACTATAACGGGAAATTAAAAATAGGCTTAGTAAAAGATCCTCAGAGAGAGGTAATCGTAAGCCGTGAGAAGGCACCATTACTTAAAAATTGGTTAAATTCATAAAGCTACATTAGTAGCTTTTTTTGTGTCTATGTGTAAGTATAAGAGATAGTTTATTCAGGTAAGTAAGCCCTTTTGACGCTTCAGGTTCGAATTTTTACGCTTCGAACTAATTCTAGAAGTAGGAGCGGTATAATTTTTGATTTTTGTTGTGTAAAAAGCGTTAGAAATGAATAAAATTTATAGAAGTACGAAAGTTTTGTTTTTAGGAGGCCTATTATTTGGTTTATCTGTATTTTTCGTTAGCTGTAATAAGCAATCAAGTGAAGGAGATGCAGGGCAGCCTTCATTAGAAGTTAGAACAAGTGTAGTAGAGAAGGGTGATGCTCTTGTATTAAAAAAATATACAGCATCGTTAGAAGGAAGGGTGAATGTAGAAGTACGTGCACAAGCTTCGGGTTATATTGATAAGATTCTTGTAGAAGAAGGAAGTTATGTAAAGAAGGGGCAGGCATTAATCTTAATAGACGCTCAACCGTATCAAATACAACTAAATAATGCAAATGCTAGTCTAAAAGCAGCTCAGGCAGCTCTCGTAAATGCTCAATTAGAAAAAGATAAAGTACAGTCTTTATTAGATAATTCTTTTGTATCTCCAATACAGTTAAAAACTGCACAAGCGGTGTTAGATAACGCTAAAGCAAACGTGGCTCAGGCAGAGGCGGCTGTGGCAGAAGCAAAGTTAAACTTAAGCTACTGTACGATTAAGGCTCCTGTAGATGGATTCTTAGGACGTATTACTAAGCGTGTAGGAAACTTAGTGACAGCTGGTGAAGTAGAGGAACTAACTACGATGTCTGATATCTCTCAGATGTTCGCTTATTTCTCATTGACAGAAGCAGACTACTTTAATCTAGTAAAAGAGAATGGTGGTTCAGAGAATGTACTGAAGATGCCTATAGAATTAGAATTAAGTAATGGAGATAAGTATCCTATAAGTGGTAAGGTAGATGTAATCAATGGAGAGTTCGATGCAGGTACTAATTCTATCAGTGTACGTGCAGTATTTGATAATCCAGATCGTTTATTGAGAAATGGAGGGACAGGTATTGTGAACCTTATGGCTACACATAAAGATGCTGTACAAGTACCTATAGCTGCTACTGCAGACTTACAAGATAAGATCTTTGCTTATGTAGTGAATAAAGACAATACAGTTGATCAAAGACAACTTAAAATTATCGGAAAGAACTTGCATACTTATTTTATCGCTGATGGTGTGAAAGAAGGAGAAACCCTTGTAACAACAGGAGTAGATAAACTGCAAGATGGTATGACTGTGACGGTATTATCTGCAGCAAAAAATGCAGGAGGTAATACAAGTACAGAAACTGCTAAAGCAAGCGAGTAAGTAGGCTCAAAGATTCTTTATTTAATTAAAACAAACAGATCAAATGCTTAAAAAGATAATACATAGACCTGTATTAGCTACAGTTATATCTCTTATCATTGTTATATTAGGGGCAGTAGGACTTACACAGTTACCTATGGCACAGTTCCCTGATATTGCACCTCCGAGTGTAACTGTAATGGCTTCTTATCCGGGAGGTAATGCTGAGACAGTATTGAAATCAGTAGTGACTCCTTTAGAAGAGGTAATTAACGGGGTAGAAAATATGACTCATATAGAGTCAACAGCTAGTAATGATGGTACAGCAGCTATCACAGTATTCTTTGATTTAGAAACTGATCCTGATCAGGCGGCAGTAAACGTACAGAACAGGGTAGCTCAGGTGACAGGTATCTTACCTGCTGAGGTATTACAAGCGGGGGTAATCACTCAGAAAGAACAGAGAGGTATGATCATGGTAGTAGACCTTATCAGTGAGGATGCTGCTCTATATGATGAAACCTTCGTACAGAATTATGCTCGTATCAACTTAGTACGTGAGTTAAAACGTATTAAAGGGGTAGGTAACGTACAGCTATTCGGTGAGAAGGATTATGCTATGCGTATATGGCTAGATCCACATAAACTGGCAAATAGAGGATTAACTCCTGCTGATGTAGAGCGTTCTATCCAAAGTCAGAGTATGGAAGTAGCTGCAGGTAACTTAGGTCAGAATGCAGGAGGAGCAGTACAATATACATTGACATACCCAGGTAAATATAATACTCCTGAACAATTCGAGAATATTGTAGTACAGGCAGATAAAAGTGGTAATGTACTTTATTTAAAAGATATCGCACGCATCGAGTTTGGTGCAGTAGCGTATGATGAGGAGAATAAAATCAATGGACAAGAAGCTGTAACAATGGCTGTGTTCCAGACAAAAGGATCTAATGCAAATGAGATTCAAACTCAAGTGTACAAGGTATTAGAAGAATTAACTCCTCAGTTGCCAAAAGGGCTAAAATACAATGTAACGTTCGCTAATAAAACACAGTTAGATGAATCTATAAATCAGGTAAAAACAACATTAATAGAGGCATTCTTATTAGTATTCCTGATTGTATATATCTTCTTACAAGATTTTAGATCAACTATTATTCCAGCGATAGCAGTACCAGTATCATTAATCGGTACCTTCTTCTTCTTGAATATGTTAGGGTTCTCGATTAATATGTTGACGTTGTTTGCATTAGTACTAGCTATTGGTATTGTAGTGGATGATGCCATTGTAGTAGTAGAGGCAGTACACAGTACGATGGAACTCGAGGGCTTAGATGCAAAAGAGGCAACTACTAAGGCCATGAGTGAAATCTCAGGAGCGATTATCTCGATTACTTTAGTAATGTCAGCAGTATTCTTACCTGTAGGGTTTATGGAAGGACCAGTGGGAGTATTTTATAAGCAGTTTGCATATACACTTGCGATAGCGATTATGATTTCTGCTGTAAATGCCTTGACATTGAGTCCTGCCTTATGTGCCTTGTTATTAAAGAATCATCACCATGATTTAGAACATACGGGAGAGGTAAAGAAAGATGGGTTTAAGAGAAGGTTCTTTAGATCGTTTAATGCAGGATTTACAGCATTAACGAATAGATATATAAAAGGAGTACATTTCTTAATCAAAAGAAAAGTATTGAGTTTCTGTATTCTAGTAGGTTCTATAGTAGGAATGGTATTCTTAATGAATACAACTCCTAAAGGGTTTATTCCTAATGAAGATCAGGGATTTGCGATGTTTGCTCTATCATTACCTCCAGGGTCATCTATTGATAGAACAGCACAGGTATTAAAAGAAGGGGATGAAATCATGAGAAAGAACCCTGCTATTAAGTCTGTAACCACTATTTCAGGATTCAACATTTTAGGTAATGCAGCCAGTCCAGCTTATGGTATGGGATTCATTTCTTTTAAAGCTTTAGAAGAAAGAGGAGAGGTAACTGACATCAATGAGTTGATTGCACAGTTAAATCAAGAATTATCATCATTAAAAGAAGGTGATTTCTATGTGTTTGCTAACCCAACAGTTCCAGGATTTGGAGATTTTGATGGATTAGAGATGGTAGTTCAGGATAGACGTGGTGGAGATATTACAGAGTTTGCAAATGTTGTAAATCAGTTTAATCAAGATCTAAGTGAGACTGATGAAGTGCTAAGTGCCTTCACAATGTTTAAAGCAAACTTCCCAATGTATAAAATCGTAGTAGATCCTGTGAAGGCAAAGATGCACGGAGTGGAAGTAAGTGATATGATGAGTGCAGTACAGTTGTTCTACGGATCAGCACAAGTAAATGACTTTAACCGTTTTGGTAAACAGTTTAAGGTATTTGTACAGGGAGACGCTCAATTTAGAGCAGATGAAGAATCTTTTAAAACTATCTATGTGACAGCTGGTTCGGGAGAGATGATTCCGATTAGTTCTTTAGCACACTTAGAAAAAGTGTATGGACCACAAGCTATCAGTCGTCATAACTTATTTAACTCTATCGCTGTAAATGGTATTATCAACCCTGGTACAAGTACAGGGGATGCAATGGCGGCAGTAGAGAAAGTAGCGGCAGAGAAGTTACCTTCAGGATATAGTATTGAATGGTTAGGACTGAGTAAAGAAGAGAAGAAATCTGGAGGACAGATGGTGTTTATATTTGGATTATCTATCTTGTTTATCTACTTTATTCTTTCAGCTCAGTATGAGAGTTATATCTTACCATTAGTAGTGTTGTTATCACTACCAGTTGGTATTATGGGAGTATTCTTAGCCATAGGTTCTGTAGGTATTGCTAATAATATTTATGTGCAAGTAGGGCTCATTATGCTGGTCGGACTGCTCGCGAAGAATGCAATTTTGATTGTAGAGTTTGCTGTTCAGAAAAGACAAGGAGGGATGAGTATTGTAGACTCAGCATTAGAAGCTTCTCGTTTACGACTTCGTCCTATCTTGATGACATCATTTGCTTTCGTAGCAGGTCTAATTCCTTTGATGTTCGTTCAAGGTTCGTCAGCACAAGGTAACCACTCTATTAGTATTGGTACAGCAGGAGGGATGGTATTAGGAGTTATTCTAGGAGTATTCGTTATTCCTTTCCTTTATGTTGCATTCCAGTACTTACAAGAGAAAATTAGTGGTAAGCAACCAGACGTTTCTGAAGTTGTAGAAAACTAAGAGATTAATGGTAGTTCAAAACAAGAAAACAATGAGAAAAATAGTATATATAGCGATTGGTTCGACATTATTAACTGCTTGTAAAGTAGGTAAGAATTATGAAAGACCAACTGTAGACACACCAGAGCAGTTTTATCAAGAGACTGCTTCTGATACTACAGCTAATAATCTAGCGAAGTTGAGTTATTCGGAATTCTTTAAGAACACTGAATTAACGAGTTTGATTGAATCTGCATTAGAGCGCAATGCTGATTTACAAGTTGCTGTTAAAAATATCGAACAAACAAGATTGTTATTCACTCAGTCAAAAATGGCACTATTACCACAGTTGACTATGAACGTAGCAGGTAGTAGAACAGAGTCTTCTAAGAATAGCCAATTGGCGGCTAGTGGGGCAGGACGTGTTAATGATGATTTTACAGCAAGCCTTGATTTATCATGGGAGTTAGATATATGGGGGAAGCTTAGAAGGGAGAAGGAAGCTGCATTAGCAACTATGATGCAGACGGAAGAGGTAAAGAGAGCTATCCAAAATAGATTAGTAGCTGAGGTAGCTACTAGTTATATCAACTTACTAATGTTAGACGAACAGCTCGAAATAGCGATAGAAGGTATTGCACTTCGTGAGAGTACATACTTATTAACTAAAAAGATGTTCGAGGTAGGTAACGAGACTATTGTAGCGATGCAACAAGCAGAGGCACAGTGGTTAGAGTCAAAAGAATTATTACCTCAGATAGAGCAAGAAATTGCCTTACAAGAAAGTGGATTGAATTTGCTTTTAAATAATTATCCGCAGGCTATATCTCGCTCTGTTACGATTAGTGATTTAAATTTTTCAACAGATTTAAATACAGGAGTACCTGCGGATTTTTTAAGTACTCGTCCAGATGTACAAGTAGCAGAATATGCTTTAAAAGTAGCTAATGCAAAAGTAGGAGCAGCTCAAGGGCAGATGTATCCTAATTTAATAATATCTGCTCAAGGAGGATTAAATGCATTTGAAAGTTCACAGTGGTTTAAGACACCAGCCTCTTTATTTGGTATGTTTGGTGGTGGTTTAATACAGCCTATATTTAATCAGAAGAAGTTAAGAACAGCTTATGAAATCGCTGTTGTAGAACGAGAAAAAGCAGGTATAGAATTTAAAAATAAAGTTATAGTTGGTTTTACGGATGTACATAATGCATTGGTAAAAATCGATAAACTATCTCAAAAAGAAGAGATGATGCAAAAGCGAGTGAACATTCTAAACACTTCTTTAGCTAACATCAAATTTATGTTTGAGATGGATAAGGCATCTTACTTAGAGGTTATTAATGCGCAGAGTTTAGCATTGCAGAGTAGTTTGAGTTTTGCAGAGTTAAAAAGAGATCATTTAGCGTCGCTAGTTGATTTATATAGAGCTTTGGGAGGACATTAGTATACTCTAGTAGATTTTTGATTGAGGATGAAACCAATATTGTTTACAATATTGGTTTTTTTTATTGTAATTTAGATGTTTGGATTGTTTTTTTTCAGTCCTTTGCATCAGTTAGTTATCTTTGTAAGGATAAGAGTGGGTTATGAATAAAAAAAATGTAAAACTTCAGCAGATTATAATGACACTTCTAAGTATTGTATTCTTAGTAGGGGTAGGTTATTATGGAAATAAGGATAAAGGTGAAGAAAAGGAGTTGACTGAATCTAAAACGATTGTAGCCACTGAAGAAGTAGTCCAAACTGACAATGAAGTAGCCTTAGAAGAGGAAGAGGAGAAAACAGAAGAGGTAAAAGAGGTAGTAGCTCCTACAGTCTTAGTGTTGAATAGTAAATACCATACTTATACAAAAGAGTATGCAGCTAAGGTCAAGATGAAGTATAGTACACCTGTCAAGGAGTCTATAGAAGGGAAAGTAGTGTCGCTTTTTATAAAAGAAGGACAGGCTATCTCAGAAGGCCAAGTGATCTATGAAGTAGAGGTAGGTAGTCTACAGGTCTCTAAGAAAGAGAAGGATAAAGAACAGAGTGAGTACAAAGGGCTCAAGAAAGATCTAGAACGTGCAGAGAATAGATTACAAAAGTTAGCAAGAAGAGACAGCGTCGCTTTTGTTAAACAACGCGAGGTTGTGGAAGAGTTGCGTAAGAATGTAGTTGAGCTAAGTGATAAAATAAATGCATCAGATACCAAGTATAGTAGATATGCTGTTAAGTCTGAATATAGTGGTGTAGTAAAGAATATCACTGTAAAAGTAGGCGATATATTGACAGCGAATGATAAGCATAGTTTATATACTATAGTGGGCTATGATGTGTTTTTTGAAATACCTACTAGTGATATGGTACAATGGAAACAAGGTATGACAGGACAGAATACCCTTGTAAGCTCATTTGAAACTAAGGAAGGGCAACGCATTCCTATCAAAGTAAATCTTAAGAATGATACAAATATTTTCTTTTTAGATAAATCACCTCAAGTGATAGAAGGTTTAAAACTAAATGGAGAAGGGATTGCAGAGAATAGAGTGGTGATTTCGTTAGTGTATAAAGATGTTATAGAGATACCTTATTCTGCTATAAGTTTAACTAGTGAAGGTAAACAGTTCATAACGATTAAGGGTGAGAATGGTGTGGAAAGTAAGAAGGAAATAGTTCCTATCAGAAAATATACTTCGTATGCTTTAGTTAATGATCCTGCCCTAGAAGGTGTGTCTATTGAGAATAAAAGTAATTAATTAGATAAGTTTTTTTATGTATAAACAAGCCCTTATAGATATCCTATAAGGGCTTGTTGTTTTCAGTAAATTAACGTTGGAATAGATAATTAATAAATCGTTAATGTTGGTTTGATTGGTAATTTTAGTAATTGTGTGTGGATTTGTTGAATTAAAGTATGTTTATTTAGATATATGGTTTTTTATTGATTCTATTTTCGTTTATTTTATATCTATTTTAAAATATAGTAATTTGTTTATTAATAATATTAACTAAACATTGACTTGATAGGTTGATACTAAGTTTGCTAGCAAAACTATTCAATGTTATTATTATGAAATTAAAGTACTTATTTTTCTTATTTGCAATTTGTTTTGCAATACCAATACAAGGACAAAATAATAGTGTTAAAAAAGGAATTGTGTCAGGAAGAGTAATAGACTCTGGTGATAAGAGTTCATTACCAGGTGCAGCTGTTTTATTAGATAATGGCAAGCAATATACGGTAAGTAACAATAATGGGTATTATGAATTTTTAAATATTCCAGAAGGGAAATATGTCTTATCAGTAAGTTATATTGGCTATACTTCAGTAGAACAAGAAGTAGAAGTGAGTTCAGGACATAATAAAGTTATTAATTTAAGTCTTTCAACAGATGTAGAAACCTTAGAAGGTATTGTAGTAATAGGAGAACGTTTAAAAGGACAAGCTAAAGCATTAAATCAACAGATGAATAATGCTAATGTTACTAATGTTATTTCAGCAGACCAAGTAGGGCGTTTCCCTGATTCTAATATTGGTGATGCTCTAAAACGTGTACCAGGAATCACAATGCAAAATGATCAAGGAGAAGCTCGTAATATAGTTATCCGTGGTTTAGCTCCTAGTTTAAATTCTGTTACATTAAATGGGGACCGAATTCCTTCAGCAGAAGGAGATAATAGAAATGTTCAGATGGATTTAATTCCTGCGGATATGATATCTTCTATAGAAGTAAACAAAACCTTAACACCTGATATGGATGCTGATGCCATAGGAGGATCTGTTGATTTGATTACTCGTGCTTCACCTTATGGAGAGCGTATTTCGGCAACTCTAGCAGGTGGACTTAACCCTATAAGAGACAAAGGAAATTATATAGGAAGTTTTGTGTATGGTAATCGTTTTTTAGATTCTAAATTCGGAATGATCTTAAGTGGTTCTTATAATAGTAATAATTTTGGATCAGATAATGTGGAGGGAGTATGGAGTAAGGATAAGTATGACAATATTTATATGAGCGAATATGACATTCGTAAGTACGATGTACAACGTGTTCGTCGTAGTTTCTCAGGTGCTTTTGATTATAAGATTAATGATAATCATACTATCTATGCTAGTGCAATGTATAACTGGAGAGATGACAGAGAGAATCGTTATCGTGTGCGTTACAGAGGTATTAAGCCAGAGTATGATCAAGACAACAATATCACTGGGTTTACAGGCGATATAAGAAGAGAAACAAAGGGAGGACTTGATAATAATAGAAATAAAAACACTCGTTTAGAAGATCAAAGAATCCAGAATTATGCATTAAGTGGAACGCATTTATGGTCTAGTAATTTAGATATGGATTGGTCTGTTAACTATTCACGTGCATCAGAAGATCGTCCAGGAGAACGTTATATAGATTTTCAAAATAAGAAAGTTGCAATGCAAGAAGATTTAACTAATGGAAAATATCCACTAGTAACTGCATTAGGAGATCGACCAGATAATTTTTCATTGAGAAAGTTATCAGAAAATGATAATTTCACAAAGGATAGTGAGTTTGGTGCTAAATTGAATTTTCGAGTTCCTTTTTCTGTTATTGAAGATCAAAAAGGACGTCTAAGATTCGGAGGTCGTCTTCGACTAAAAGATAAAAAGAGAGAGAATATGTTCTATGAGTTCTCTCCAATAGGAACGAATACCATTGGCAATTTAGCTACTGTACCTGGTAGTTATTATGATGGATCTGGTTTTCAACCAGGTAGTAAATATGTTCCAGGACATTTTGCTTCAAATCAATATTTAGGAGGATTAGATTTATACAATTCTAATTTATTTAAGAAGGAGGCAGTGCCAGGAGAATATTTAGCTTTAAACTATAAAGCTAAAGAAAATATATATGCAGGATATATTCGTTGGGATCAAGACTTCAATGAGAAATTATCTATGATATTGGGAGCTCGAATTGAACATACAAGTATAGATTATACAGGTAATCATATTGTAGATGAAAGCGACTTAATAGGAGAGGTTAGTAATACAAATAATTATACTAATGTATTGCCTAGTGTTACTTTTAAATATCAGACAGATTCAGATTGGATTTATAGAGCAGCCTTTACGACTGCTTTAGCTAGACCTGACTATTATGCCTTAGCTCCATATATTAATGTGGTATCTCAAGATAATATGGTATCTGCAGGTAACCCAGACTTAAAGGCAACTTATGCTTATAACTTTGATTTAATGGCAGAAAAATATTTTCAATCTGTAGGAATGTTTTCTGCTGGTGTTTTTTATAAGAACTTAAAAGATTTTATCTATAACTATAGATCTGATTCTTTTACACATGAGAACTTTAACGAGTTGTTTCCCGGACAAGTTAATCCTATTCAATCAGAGGACAAATGGAAGTTTATGCAACAAAGAAATGGAGACCAAGTAAACTTGTTTGGAGTAGAGGTGGCTTTTCAAAGACAATTTGATTTTATACCTGGTAAATTTTGGAAAGGTCTAGGAGTCTATGTGAATTATACTTATACATATACAGAAGCTAAGGGAATAGCTAATGAAGATGGAGAGATAAGAAAAAACATGGAGTTACCTGGTGCAGCGCCGCATATGTTTAATGGTTCGTTGTCTTGGGAGAATGATCGTTTCTCAGCCCGTGTATCATTAAATTACTCTTCAGATTATTTAGATGCATTAGGAGGAAATAGTTTTGAAGATAGTTATTATGATAAACAATTATTCTTGGATGCAAATGCTTCGTATAAAATAACTTCATATTTACGTGTGTTTGCTGAAGCAAATAACTTGACTAATCAACCCCTAAGATATTATCAAGGAGTGAGTCATAGAGTAAAACAAATGGAGTATTACCAACCTAAATTTACTTTAGGACTTAAGTTTGATTTCTAATAAATAAATATCTATAGAAATTAGGGCGAAGAATATTCGCCCTAGTTTTATTATACAATCTATCATGAAAAAAATAATATATAGTTTATTATTAGCAGTTTGTACTGCTACAATACAAGCACAGACTCCTTTTGAATATGAAAAAAGTACGGGGTATACAGGAAGTAATATTCCTAGTTTAACTCACAAAGAGAATAGTTTTAACTTTATTGTCATAGGAGATTTTGGGCGTGTAGGGGATTATTACCAGAAAGATGTAGCTAGAGAAATGGGAAATGCAATGGTAGTATTAGATGGTGAATTTGTAGTATCAGTAGGTGATAATTTTTACCCAAATGGAGTCGCTAGTACAAGCGATTATCATTGGGTATCTTCGTTTGAGAGTATATATACTAATCCGTCTTTATATGCTGATTGGTATGTAGCATTGGGAAATCATGATTATTTAGGTAATGTTCAAGCACAAATAGATTATACTAATATTAGTAGACGTTGGAATATGCCAGACCGTTATTACAGTAAAGAGTTTAAATTAGATAATGGTGAGAAGGTATTGTTAGTAGTAATGGATACAAATCCATTTATAGAAAGTTATCACAAGAGAAGTAAATACGGTGATTTACGACAACAAGACACCGAACAACAAATGAAATGGCTTGAAGAAACTTTAGGTAAAGAAGATGATACTATAAAATGGAAGATTGTAGTAGGACATCATCCAATGTACAGTGGAGGAAAGCGTAAAGAAAATAAAGATACACAAGGTTTTGCTTTAAAGTTTGCGGATTTTTTTGATAGACATAAAGTAGATGCTTATATATGTGGACATGAACATGACCTGCAAATTATCAAGCCTAAACATCGTTATACCACACAATTTCTTTCTGGTGCAGCGAGTGAAGTTCGAGCTTCTGGAGATATGGAGCATACCATTTTTGCCGCTGCAGAACCAGGATTTATGACTTTCACTATTTTAGATAATGAATTAATAGTTCAGGTAGTTCAAGCAGGTAAGAAAGAAGCAAAGGTTTTATTTACACATCAAATAAAAAAGTAGAAATAATGAAATATAGATTTTTATACTCTTTAGCGGTCTTAGGATTATTGAGTAGTTGTAAAGATAAGTTAGCTCCTATAGCCCCAGATGCTATTCAGCCAACAATTGTTACAGAGCAAACAGTTTTTGATACAGATGATCCTGCTATTTGGATTAATCCAATAGATCAATCTAAAAGCTTAATTATAGGAACAGATAAAGAAGATGGAGGAGGAATATATGCATATGACTTACAAGGTAAAATCGTACATAAGTTTATTGATATGGCACGTCCAAATAATGTTGATATTGCTTATGGTTTTTTGTATAAAGATATGGTGATTGATATTGCTGTTGTTACAGAGAGAAATGCAAATGCAATAAGAGTTTTTAAATTACCAGAGTTAACGCCAATTGATCAAGGTGGTTTAAAAGTTTTTGAAGGAGAAGAAGAGGATGGGTATAGTGAACCAATGGGAATCGCTTTATATGAGAAGAAAGAGGATGATAATAAGCAAATCTATGCTATTGTAGGACGTAAAAGTGGCCCTTCTAATGAGTATTTATGGCAATATGCTCTGCAAGCGAATAAGGAAGGTCAGATAAATTTGGTGTTAAAAAGAAAGTTTGGTGTTTATAGTGGAAAAAAAGAAATAGAAGCTATTGCAGTAGACCAGGAGCTAGGTTACGTCTATTACTCTGATGAAACAGCAGGATTGCGCAAATACTATGCTGATCCAGAAAAAGGAAATGAAGAGTTGGCTTTCTTTGTTAAAGGTGATGCTAAGAGAGATCATGAAGGAATAGCTATTTATAAAAAAGATGCTAATTCGGGGTATATTATTGTTTCAGATCAACAAGATAATTCAATTTTAATTTATCCTAGGGAAGGTGAACAGGGAAACCCTCATGAACACAGATTAATTGCTAAGATACCTGTTTCTGCAATTGAATGTGATGGCTTAGAGGTAACTTCTTTAGGGGTGAGTAATATTTTTAATCAAGGTATGCTGGTAATGATGAGTAACGGTAAAGTATTTCATTATTATGATTGGAAAGATATTCAAGAGAGAATAAATAAAGTAAGTAAAAAAGAAACTAATTAAGTATAAAATTGAAAAACTCGTTTTAGTAAGGGATTTTCAATGCTGCTTTGAATACAACAAAAACGTCAGCTTATTTATGTTAGGCTGACGTTTTTTTATTCAGTTAAATTGGATCAACGTTAAAAGTTGGGGAGGAAAGTGTAAAATAATATCTTTGTGCTATG
>NZ_JBBPHJ010000012.1:0-118015 GCF_038039665.1 Myroides sp. C4067 | reverse complement strand
AGATAAGATTAAAGGAGTAGAAGTAGCTAAAGCAAATCCTGCAACAGATAAAGACCTTGCACTTGTTTATGATGGAACTAAATGGGCTCCAGGAAAACCTAAAGTAGATGGAGATGATATTACTGATAAGAAAGATTTAAAAGGATCAGATGGTACTATTGTAGTGGATAAAGGAACTGGGGCAGTTCTAGTAGAAACAGATTTAAAAGTTGGATTAGGGACTATTAAGGATACACACTTAGCTACTGATGCTGCAAATAATGATAAATATTTAACTACAGATAAAGACGGTAAGCCAACATGGCAAGCACGTAATGAATCAGTAGTAGCACAAGGTTCAGGTGTTACAGTTGCTACATCTGGAAAAGTAGATGGGGTAACTACTTATACTGTATCAGCAGATTTTTCAGAGATTGACTTAAAAGGAGATGTGTCAGGAAAGGCGGATAGTACAAGCGTAGATAAGATTAAAGGAGTAGAAGTAGCTAAAGCAAATCCTGCAACAGATAAAGACCTTGCACTTGTTTATGATGGAACTAAATGGACTCCAGGAAAACCTAAAGTAGATGGAAATAATATTACTGATAAGAAAGAACTGAAGGTATTAGATGGTATTAGTATTACTAATGGGAAAGCTTCTGTGTTGAATGATGTTACTATTGGTATAGGTAATAATAGTGTTATGCCTATTAAAATATCAGCTGAAGATAAAGCTAATCAAGTTTTAGTAACAAGTGCTGATGGAAAAAAAGTAGAATGGGTACCTCAAAGTGATATTAAAACAACAGGAGCTGATTTAACTACTGATGGTATTATCGTGGTAGGGGATGCTACAACAGGAACTCAGCTAGCCACAGGAGCACTTCTTGAAGGAGTAAATTTGTCGATTAAAAAAGAATCTATTCTTAATGAGAAGATAGCACCTAGTACTCTTACAATAGATAAATTAGCTACTGTTCCTGAGAAAAAGAATATGCATTTAGTAACAGATATAAATGGTAAACCACAATGGGAAACTTTGAAAGGTAGCGATATAAAAATTACTACTAAACCAATAGCGACCAATGAAACTGTTGAGGGACAAAGAGTTTATACTGTTAGAATTATAAATGGAGAAGTAGAAACCCCTCCAGGGACAAGCTTAACGTATAATTCAGAAATAAAGGCTATTCCATTGAGTAATATAGATTATTTATTAACAGCTCATATTTATGATAGTAGTAATAAATTATTAATTAATGGTGTAACTGATGTAACTAATAGTAAAAATACATCTGTTAAATTCCGTTTTGGTAGTGGTAATTTTTATAACACTTTGCCAGTGGCTAAAAATTATATTGTTGTACTAAAATATGTATCTACAGAAATAGTTACTCCTTAAATATACAAGTAAGAGAAATAAAAAAAAGCAATAAGAAGAATTCTTCTTATTGCTTTTTTTATTTAGAAACAAATAGCAGGTAAGGGTTTAAAACAAATAATAGGATTTCATTTATCTCTATATGCATACCATTTATGGTATGATTTTTGGCTTTTTAATAGTAGATCTTTTTAAGATTTGATTAATCGTTAATATACCTAATCTGTGCTGTATCTATATTGATATTTGCTTAAATTAATACGATATGGGTATAAAAGTTTTAAAAATCAAATATTTTTAAAACTAAAAATTAGAAGTAGCTAAACGAAAGTTGATAGTTAAATTTTAAGATTTAATAAATTAATAAAAAAAGTATTCTATAAACAGTGTAATTGTTGTTAATTATTAAAATCGAATCTTGTAACGATTGTGAAAACGATATTTAATTGCTGTAAAAATTGTTAATAATTGAGTACTTTTAGGCTAGTTTATAACAAAGAGATATGAAAAAAAGGGTAATTACTATTGGAGTTTTAATGATGAGTGGATTAGCTTTTTCACAAGTTGGTATTGGGATAAGAGCACCGCACAAATCAGCATTATTAGAGTTAAAAGCAGATGCAGGTGAGTATAGAGGGGTATTGATTCCACGTATTCCTTTAAAAGACTTAACCGATAAATCGCTTATAAACAAAGGAGATGTAGCGACTAGCTTATTGGTGTTTAATACAACAGAGAATAGTGTGGTTACTCCTGGGTTTTACTATTGGAAAGGAAAAGAATGGGTTAGATTAGTAAATAATCAGGATGTTATTGATAATGTAGACAATTTTCCTCGAAATAAAGTATTAGGTGTTAAAGGGGATGACTTAGTATTAGAAGATACTAAAGGAGGAAAAGTGAACACTCCTATTAAAGACTTGAATATCATTACCACTATTAAGGAAGGTGCAAATGGTATATATACGTATACGAATGAGGCAGGTGTAGCACAGGTTATCAACGTTACAGGTAGTGTTATTAATAATATTACAGAGATACTGAAAGACGAACAAGTCGTTAATGAAATATATACTAATGTAGCTAATAATGGGAAGGCAGCTACTCCAGCAGATACTTCTATCAAGATCGATAATGGAGGGAAGGCTGTATTAAACCCAATGCAAGTCTCTGTAGCTGAGAAAGGTATTACACCTAATAAAATAGCACCTGGTGCAATAGGTACTTTTTTAATTACGGCTAAGAATGGAGATGTACAGTGGGTAAGTGCTACGGATGATTCTATAAAAGAAATCTTGTCACTGAACCAAGCAATTACGCTGCTAAAAGATAATGGTAATGGTACTTTGACATATTATAACGAAGCTTGTTTTGACAAAGACGGAAAATTTATAGAGGGATCAGTAGGAGAATCTTTTGATTCTAATACCCTACGTATCGAATCGACTAAAGATGGAAAGTATCTTTTCTTCGATGGAAGAAGTAAGGATATACCAGTGGCTACTATAGATGTGAAGCAGACTGTAGTAGAGAATATCACAGAGATATTAAAAGAGAATACTGTAAAAGAAGAAATATATAATACTGTAGCTGCACAAGGGAAAAAGGCAATAGGTGTAGATGCTGTGGATATCGTAGGAGGGGATAAGGCTGTACTGAATGGGATGACAATCTCTCTAAAGGATAAAGGAATCACTTCTGCTAAACTAAAACCAGGTGGCACTAAACAAATCTTAGTGACTACTACTAAGGGAGAAGTGCAATGGGTGAGTGCGACAGATGAAGTGATTAAGGATGCTGTGAAACACAATGAAAAGATTACAGTATTAGAGAATCATCACAATGGTACGTTTACGTATTACAACGAAAAAGGAGTGGATGAACAAGGGAATGTGATCAAGGATAAAGGAATTCATTTTGATGCAAATACCTTAAGAATAGAAGAGAGAAAAGGAGCAAAAGGTAAAGGGATATACGACTTCTACGATGGAATGAAAACAATCGAGAAAGGAACTCCTTTAATGACGATTAATACGCGTGCAAGTGCTATCGTTTTTGACAATACAACCAATATTGTGCAAGGAGATAACCTACAAGAGGTAATCGATAATATTTTACAAAAAATAGAAGTTGCTCAAGGTAAGCCTGCTGCTGTAAAGGGAAGTGGAATCTTGATTAACAATCAAACTGAATTAGCTGGCGCAGTATTAAAAGAAATGTTGTTAACTATAGCAGATGGCGCTATCAGTACAGATAAGTTGGTAGATGGTGCAGTAACTTCTTACAAACTGAGAGATGGCGCTGTTATTACTGAGAAATTAGGTAATAAAGCAGTGACAACAGCTAAAATAGCTCCTGGAGCAGAGAAACAGATTTTGGTAACTAAAAGTGGGAAAGCGGAATGGGTCACTGCAACAGACGAAGTGATTAAAGATATAGTATCTGCACATGAGGCGATAACAGTCGTTGTAAATAATGGAAATGGTACTTATAGCTATTACAATGAAAAAGGGGTGGATGCTAAAGGGCAACCTATTGAAGGAAAAGGGATGTTAATCGATGCGAATACGTTAACGATTGCAGATAATGGGAAAGGAGAATATATATTCAGAGATGGAGATAAACATCTGGCAACTATTGATATTCAAAAGACGGTAATTAACAATATTACAGGTATTCTGAATGATAGTAATGTACAGAATGAAATTTATAATACAGTAGCTGCGAAAGGACAAAAATTAGAAGCAGAGGATTCGTCTATCCATGTCGATGGTGGAGATAAAGCTGTTCTTACTAATGCGAAAATATCTGTAGCGAATCAAGGAATCACAACAGCGAAGATAAAGCCAGGAGCAGATAAGTATTTGTTAGTTACTAAAGATGGAGAAGTACAGTGGGTTCCAGCTTCAGATTCAATTATTGGAGAGGTAATAGATAGTAATGAGACGGTTACATTACTAACAGTTAATCCTAATGGAACGTTTACGTACCAAAATGAGAAGAATATCAAAGAGGGAACAGCAGGTGTTGAATTTGATGCAAATACGCTAAAAATAGAAGAGAAAAAGGGAGAAAAAGGAGTTTATATCTTTTATGATGGAAAAACAACTCTATCGGCACCTTTAATGACTATTGATGTAGCAGGTATTGTGATTGAGAATATCAAAGAAATACTAAATGATACTACAGTACAAAACGATATTTATACTACAGTAGCAGCACAAGGAGAAGCAGTGACTTCTCCTAAAGGATCTATTCAATTAACTGGAGGCGATAAAGCCGTATTAAATGCAATGCAATTAGATATTGCAAAAGATGGAGTAAGTACTGAAATGATTCAGAACAAAGCTGTAACACCTGCTAAATTAGCTCCAGGGGCTAAAGTAGGACAGCTATTAGTGACGAATGTAAATAAGGAGGCACAGTGGGTAGATGCAACAGATGAAGTGATTAAAGATTTCTTAAAAGGGAATCAAGCAATAACTGAATTAATAGATTTAAAGAATGGTAAGTTTACGTACTTTAATGAAGGTGATTATGACACTAATGGTGTGCGTAAACCTGAAGCTAAGGGGATTACATTTGATGCAAATACATTGACAATAGTTGAAGTTATAGGTGCCGATGGGAAAGGTAGTGGTGTATATAACTTCTTTGATAAAACAAGTGATACTAAACCAATAGGTACTATAAATGTAGCCGCTAATGTAATAGATAATATTACAACTATCTTAAATAGTGAAGAGGTAAAGAACCAAATATTCAATACAGTAGCCTCAAATGGTAAAAAGGTAGAGAGTACAGATGGCTCTATGGCTATAACTGGAGGGGATAAAGCTGCTCTAAACGCCTTGACTATTAATATTAAAGAGGGAGGGGTGACTACTTCTAAGATTAGTTCTAAAGGAGCTGCTCAGGGAACTGTATTAACAGCTGATGGTAATGGGAAAGTTGACTTCAAGACACCAACAGAATCTGTAGCGCCTGCTATGAAAGGTGACTTAGTAGGAGAGGATACGGTAATTAAGATAGAAGGAGGAAGAGATGTTCTTTTTGGAACAGATGGAAAGGAAACGAAGATATCTATTAATACAGGAGGAATTACAAGTAAGCATATTCAGAATGAGACAATCCAGAATGACGATATTAAGAATAAAACGATTCAAGCAGGTAAACTTGATGCAACAGGAGTAACAGCAGGAGCTGTAGCTACTGTAAATGCTGATGGAACTGTGTCTTATCAGCCGTTGACAAGTACTGTTATAACTGATAATGCCGCATCTTTAAAAACAGATGGTATTATTACTGTAGGTGGATTAATGGAGCAAAAAGGAACTTTGTTTACAGAAGCTAAGTTAGGTATTGTAGACAGTGGGATTAATACACTTCAACTGGCAGATAATGCTATAAAAAACAGTAAAATAGATACTGGAGCTGTCACCGTTGACAAGATTTCTGCAGGAGCTCTTGATAAAAAGAAAGTAATGGTGACGGATGATAATGGAGTGGTGAAATGGGGAGAATTAGATGATATTGTTACAGATGCTGCGGGTAATTTAACAACGGATAATATTATTGAATTGACAGTAGGAGATGGTGTTAATTCACTTTTTAACAATGTTGGATTAGGCATTAAAGACAATAGTATCACGAAAGGTAAATTGAGTTCTGCTGATGAAACTACGCCAGGAAGTAATATTGTCAAAGATAGAATATTGGTGACTGATGGTGATGGAGGGTTTGATTATGTTAGTAAAGATGCTGTTCTACAAGGAGGAAAGAATTTAAAGATAGGAAAATCGCTTGAGTTCACACAAGGAGATGGTCTAAGTGCTTTATTAGTAGAGACACATATTGATGTCGTTGATCAAGGAATCAGTACAGAAAAATTAGCTGATGGAGGAGTAACTCCTGCTAAGATTTCTTCTATTGGAGCAGATGAAAATGCTGTGTTAACAGCTGATGGTCAGGGAAAAGTTGCATATGTGAAACTTAGTGAAACTGCTTTTGCTGGAAAAGGAGCTGAGTTAAAATCGGAAGGTTCATTAAAGATCCCTCAAAATAATAAAGCAGTTTTAGAAGGAATAACTATTGATATTGCTGATGCAGGAGTTCAAAACATACATATCGCTTCTAAAGCTGTAACAGCAGAGAAAATAGGAACGAATGAGGCTGAAGGAAAAGTACTGACTTCTAATGGAGAAGGAGGAGCTGCATTTAGAACGCTAAAAGAAGTAGTTGGAGAGCAAGGTAAGGCCATAAAAGGGGATTCGGCTATTCATGTAGAGGGAGGAACACAAGCTGCACTTACTGAAGTAACACTTAGTTTGAATGAATTAAGTATTACTAATGCGAAGTTAGCAACTGATGCAGTATCGGGAGATAAGATCCAAAATCAGACCATTACTGCTACTAAAATGGTTGGGGAACAATCTAGAACGATATTGGTTACTGATGGTGGAGGTAATGTAAAATGGGCAGATGCAAATGAGAATGTGATTAAAGACATGGTTAAACATGTAGAATCATTGACTTTGTTGAGAGATAATACAGATGGTACATTTACTTATTTTAATGAAGATCAGGTAGACAATAAGGGGAATGTTGTTTCTGGAGCAAAGGGAGTAACTTTTGATGCGAATACACTAACTGTGGATACAAAAACTCCTGGGGTATATGTACTGAAAGATAAGTCTACAAAAGAGAATTTAGCTGTCATAGATACACGTGCAAGCCATATCATCTTTGAAGGAGATAATATCGAATACAATAATGTAGAGGAAGCTATTGTATCTATCACGAAGAAAATAGAACAATTAGAAAAAGTAGAAATACAGAAAGCTCCGTTATCAGGTAAAGGTATTTTAGTGGATGGTAAAGCGAGTGTAGCTGATGTTGTCTTTAAAGCTGTGGAGTTGAGTATTGCAGATAATGCGATTACTACTTCTAAAATTGTAGATGAGAATATAACTCCTCAAAAAATAAAAGGAGGAAAAGCAAAACAGCTTTTAGTTACGAATACTACTGGTAAAACAGAGTGGGTAGACGCTTCAAGTGATATCATTAAAGAGATGGTACAGACACAAGAAAGAGTGACTGTTTTAGAAGATAATGAGGATGGTACATTTACTTACTTTAGTGAGAAAGATATAGATAAAGATGGAAATAAAATAGGGGCTGGTGTTAATTTTGATGCTAATACCTTAAAAATAGAAGTAGCAGGTAAAGGAAAGTATGATTTCTATGATAAATCACAAGAGGCTCCTTTAGCAACTATTGACGTTGCTCATGATGTTATTGAAAATATTTTAGAGATTCTTAAGGAGGAAAAAGTTAAGGAAGAGATCTATAATACAGTAGTTGCTCAAGGTAAAAAAGTATCTACTGATAATGCTATTGAGGTAGTAGGTGGAGAGCAAGCAGCTTTATCAGAAATGACAATCTCTCTTAAAAATAGTGGAGTTACTACAGAGAAGATAAAAGATCAAGCTGTTACAGAGGAGAAGTTATTTGCTGGAGAAGGAAAAGAAAACTTCGTACCTGTGGTACAAAGTGATGGAACAGTAAGATATCAACCAATGTCTGCTGTAGTGACAGGGAAGATGCTTACACTTGATACTTCATTAACAGCAACAGGAGATACTTCAAAAGCGCTATTAGAGGCATTAGACTTAAAAGTAAGCGAAGCAGGAATAGGAAATGAACATTTACAAAGTCTGTCTGTTACATCAGATAAAATTAGTTCTAAACAAGGGGCTCTAATAGCAGGTAAAGGAGACGTGCTTACCGCAGATGGTGTTGGAAATACAGCTTTTTATTCAGCAAAAGAGATTGTCAATAAAGCAACTCAGCGAGATTTAAAAGGAGAAGAAGATGTTATCGTTGTAGAGGGAGGTGAGAATGTTTTATTTGGAGAAGCAATCGAAAAGACCATAATTTCAATTAATAAAGGTGGTATTAAAGGAGGTGATAAAGGACATATTGCTGCTGGAACTATTCAAGACTCAAATATTGCAAATCAGAGTATTACCATAGGTAAATTAAATGCAGAAAATGCACAAGAAGGTACAGTAGCTACTGTTGGAAAAAATGGAATAGTAAGCTATGAGCCTATAACTACTGCAGCTATTACAGGAAAAGGAAGCATCGCAGTAAGAGATGGTCTTACTGTTTCTGATAATGGAGCAGATAAAGTGTTCTCCAATGTAAGTTTAGGTATTGCTGATACGTCTATTTCTGTCAGTAAATTAGACGGTGGAGGAGCTGTAGCAGGGAGTGTTGCAACAGTAGGAGCGAATGGACAATCAGTGTCTTATCAACCTATTTCGACAACTATATTAGCTAACAAAGGTACATTATCTACAGACGGTGTAATCGTGGTGGATAATGGAGTAGATAAACTATTAGCTGATGCAAAAATAAGTATAGCTGATGGAGGTATTACTAACACACAATTAGGAGAAAAGGCAGTAATGGCTAATAATATTTCTTCTGAAGGGATAGGAGAAAAACATGTATTAGTCAGTGGAGAAAATGGTGAAGTAGTATGGGGTGAATTAGGAGATATAGTAACGAATACTGCTGGTAACTTAACTACGGATGATATTATTGAAATTACCCAAGGTGATGGTGTTAACTCACTATTAGCAAATGTTGGGTTAGGGGTTAAAAATAATAGTATTACAAGTGATAAGTTGAGTTCTAAAAAAGATAATGTACCTGTAGATATTGATTACATTTTAGTAACAGATGGAAAAGGTGGATTTGATTATGTTGAGAAAGAAGCTGTACAAGCAGGAGGAGTAGATTTAAATATAGGTACTGCACTTGAGTTCACGAATGGTACAACTGGTAAAAATGCTGTGTTAGCACCAACTTCAATTGATGTTAAATCAGGAGGTGTCTCAACAGATAAATTAGCTGTAGGTGCAGTAACAGTAGATAAGATATCTTCTGGAGATGCAGTAGCCAATACAGTATTGACTTCTATAGGAGAGGGAAAAGTTGCTTATAAGGCATTAAATAATACAGCCTTTGAAGGAGAAGGTGCAGACTTAAAATCAGATGGTTCTATTAAGGTAGGAGTAAAAGATAATAAGGCTTTATTGAAAGAAACATCGATAGAAATAGCTAAGGATGGGGTTAAAACAGAACACCTTAGTAGTAAAGCTGTAACAGTTGAAAAGATTAATCCAGAGAAAGCTGTAAAAGGAGCCGTATTATCAGTAGATGATAAAGGGAATGCTGTATTCCAAGGATTAGATGCAGTGGCTCAAACACAAGGAAAAGCTATAACTTCTACAGGGAAATCCTTGGAAATAGCAGGTAATAAGGCCGCATTACAAGATGTTAATATTGATGTAGCAATAGGAGGAATTAAGGCTAATCATATAGGAGCAAGAGAAGTAACTGTAGATAAAATAGCTTCAGGAGAAATGGGCGCTGGATTACTATTAGCTACTGATGGTCAAGGAGGAGCGGAGTTTAAAGATGTAGAAGAGGCGATGTCTGAGATAGGGAAGCCTTTAGCAGGAGGAACTGGTATTACGATTACTGGAGGAGGAAAAGAACATGCTTTATTAGGGGATGCAACAGTGAATATCGCTGAGAGTGGTGTTGGAGAGTTACAATTGGCTAATGGTGCAGTTACAACAAGTAAAATAGCAGCTAAGAATGTGACTTCAGATAAGTTAAGCTCTAAAGAGAAAGATAAAGTGGTAGATCCAGGAATGGTGTTGACAGCTGATGGAAAAGGAGGAGTAGAATTTAAATCTCCTTCAGGAGTTACAACAACAGGTGAATTAAAAGGGTCTACTATTATAGCTGTCAATGGAGGTAAAGATGCATTATTAAAAGAAGCAAGTCTTGATATTAAAGAAAGTTCTATTACTGACATTTACTTAGCAGATAATGCGGTTAGTACTAATAAACTTCAAGGTAAAGCTGTAACAGTTGAGAAAATAAAATCGAATAGTGGTACAGGAAATGCAGCCGCTGGAACTGTTTTAACAGCTGATGGAAGTGGAAATGTAAAGTATGGAAAAATGTCTGATAATGGTAAATTCCTTAAGACAGATGGAACAGGTCCAATATCAATTAAGACAGCTGATCATGGTCGAATTGTTTTGGAAGAAACAACAATCAATATAAAAGATAAAGGAATATCTCAAAAGTATATCGCAGATGAAGCAATCACCACAGATAAACTTGGATTGGGAGCTGTAACAACAGCCAAAATAGCGGATGATGCAGTAGGTTATAAAGAATTGAAGAAAGATGCTGTACATGATGATGTTATTCAAGATAGAGGAATTGAGAATAGGAAGATTAGTTCTCATGGATCTCCTGAATTTGAGGTATTAACATCAGATGGTAAAGGAGGAACACGTTGGGCTAAAGTCGCTGGAAATGATTCAGGAACAGGTGATTTAGATAATAGTAGTACAATTGAAGTGGCAAGTGGAGATGGTGAAGGAGCTCTATTTAATGATTTAACATTGGAAGTGAGAGAAGGAGCTATTGAGAACAAACATATAAAAGAAGAAAGTGTGAAGGTAGAAAAATTAAGCTCTTTAGATGCTGCTAATAAACAAGCTCCTCAAGGGCAAGTATTGGCTTCTGATGGGAATGGAGGAGTTGAGTGGAAAGATGGAGGAAGTGCTAATAAAACAGCGATGCCTAAATTCTTTTATGCACCATCATTCTATATTACAGTAGAGCCAGGAGAAGAAGAAACAATAGATGTTTATGAGTATTATAAACAACAGTTTGGGAATCCAAAAGTAGTAAACTCAAAAGCGCAGAGGAAAACATTACCTGTATTGAAACCTGTTGAATTAGATTATTATGTGCTTTATTATGATGAGGAAGTGTTTGAATGGGTTACTATTTCAGATTATGGAGATTTGGAATATAAAGTTAGGAATAATGCACAAGTGAGTACAAACACTTATTTTAATATAGTGTTTAGTGTAAGAGATTAAAGTTTGTCAAGCCTATTTTTATACAAAATAGGCTTCATTTAATTAGTTTAATAGAGATAATAAGATGAACAATAAAATAATTGTACTAATAGCATTAATCGTTACAAGTTTTGTTTATGGACAACAAGCACGAACCTTTCCCTATTTTCTTCCTCTAACGGGAGATGACAAGCCCAGTGTGATCACCGAGTACTTTGGACGTGATGTTTTTGAAAAATCAGAGCGTTATTCAGAAGATGGCTTAGCACTAACTTTTAAGACTTCTACTGGAGAAACACAGGAGTTTAGTGGTTTCGCCTTAGATGAAATCCCTTTTACCTCAGAGTTTGGTATTATAGTAGAGTTTAAATATGCTATGATAGACGGAGAGAAATTTAATAATCGGTATGGGGATGGAATGACTATGTTTTTATACGATAGTGATAAAACTTTTGAAATTGGAGGGCATGGAGCAAGTTTAGGATATACCTATAGAAATAGTGATTATGCTAATAGTGATGTAAAAGGGCTTAATGGAGGGTATCTAGCTGTAGGATTAGATGTTTATGGAGATTTTAAAGCAAGATCTGTTGCTTATGGAGAGAAAAAGGAAGGTATTGCAAAATATGATTGGTCAGAAGTAGGTAATCATGTTACTATTCGTGGAGCCCAATATTTGAATGACAGGTCCAAAGGATATCCTGTTTTATATACAATGAATGCAAATAATCAGTGGAAAGATAATAAGGCTTATTTAGATTATGATACTGGAGATTATCAGATTCGAGAAGATAATTTTACTAAACGTTTTGAGATGTATACAGGTCATGATGACAAAGGAAATATTAAGTATAATACAGTAATTGTTCTTATTTTTCCGGATCATGATAGAGGTGGAAGTTATGTAGAAGTTAAAGTAAAAGATGAATATGCTGATAATGGTAGAAGCGTTATTGATCGTTTTTTCTATCCCAATGAATTTAAGACAAAGGATCAGATGGGGAATTTATATGATTTTAAAACAAAAGTACCTGATAATTTTAAGGTAGGTTTTGCTGCTGCAACTGGAGGAGCTTATGAAAAGCATTTAATTAAAGATGTAAAAGTAAGTTTACCTTATGAACCGGATATGGATGATATGTTTGTTGAAATGTGTGGAGGGAATACTGATGGAAAAGAAGTTAAGATTGCTCCTTATGATGGAGCTTGGTTTTATAATGGATCAGTAAGTAATCCAAGTGGGGGAAATGATAAGAAGTATATCAATTATGATAGCTTCCGTTTTGAAGATGAGAAGGGATATGCTTTAAATTCAAGTAATCATTTTAAATATACTCAATCAGGTGTAGGTATCTGGGAATATGACTCTACTAAGGGAGAGGTAACTTTTGAAGCAACAGAGAATCTACCTAATGGAGAGTATTCTGTGTATTTCTCAGCGACAGGACAGAACAATGGACCGGGAGGATTTGGGCCTTTTGGACGAGAAGAATATCGATCTCGACCTACTAAATTGACAATAGCTGTTAAAGGATGTAAAGTGTTTTTTAACCCCAATATGCCAGTTAAAGTAAGAGTGAAATAATAGAGTAAGTATTGAAAAAGGGAAGCTAATTAATATTAGCTTCCCTTTTTTTATGCCTTTTTTTGAAATATGGATGTTGTATTTATTTGATTTTTTGATTTAAAATCAGCAAGTTAATTGTTGATTTTAAAGTTTCTTTTGTGATAAAATTAGTTTAAATGATGAATGAAAAAAGAATAGTAGGTCATTAATGCTATAACTGAGATTTTGTTTGTGGTATGATTTTTGTTTTTTGCTTATTGAATTACAGAATAGTATAAAAAACAAATATTTATAACTGTGATTTTCTATTACTAATTCAACCATTTTAATGGTATAGATAAATATAAAGGTTATGAAAAAAAAGGTAATTACAATTGGAATGTTAATGATGGCGGGGGTTGCATTTTCTCAAGTAGGGGTTGGGATAAGAGCACCACATAAATCGGCATTATTAGAGTTGAAGGCTTCTGAGGGAGAGTATAGAGGAGTGTTAATACCTCGTATTCCATTAAAAAATCTAACTGATGTTTCTGAAATAAATAAAGGTGATGTAGCCACTAGTTTATTAGTGTTTAATACTACAACAAATAATGTTTTAAGTACAGGTTTCTATTATTGGAGTGGAGCAAAATGGGTGAGATTAATCAATAATCAAGATATAATAGATAATATAGATACTTTTCCTAGAAATAAGGTTTTAGAAGTTAGAGGAGATGTATTAGTATTAGAAGATACTAAAGGTCTAAAAGTGGATACTCCTATTCAGGATTTAAATATTATTACTACAATTAAAGAAGGAGAGAATGGTACTTATATTTACAAGAATGAAACTGGAGAAGAAAGTATAATTAATATTACAGGTAGTGTTATTGACAATATCACTGAGATTTTAAATAATACAGAGGTAAAAGAAGAAATATTCAATACAGTAGTTGCGCAAGGACGCGCTATTACTGCTAAAGATAGTTCGATAACATTAGTCGGTGGAAGTAAAGCTGTTTTAGAAGAAACACAAATAGCTGTTGCAGATGGAGGAATTACAACAGAAAAGATAGCTGCAGGAGGTAATAAACAAATCCTAATCACGAATGCAAAAGGAGAAGTAGAATGGGTAGATGCAAGTGATGAGGTAATTATCGATGCAGTAAAGAATAATGAAACTGTAACAGTATTATTAGATAAAGGTAACGGAACTTTTGAGTACTACAACGAAAAAGCAATAGACGCTAAAGGTAATTTAATCGCAGATAAAGCAGTAAAGTTTAATGCCAATACATTAAGCATTGTAGAGAGAGAAAAAGAGAAAGGTATTTATGATTTCTTTGATGGAGAGCATAAAGACACGCCTTTAATGACGATCAGTACTCGTGCAAACTCTATCTATTTTGACAATAGTTCTACTACTATTGAAGGAGATAATCTACAAGAGGTAATCGAGAATATTATCACTAAAATAGAAGTAGCTCAAGGTACTCCATCATCTATAAAAGGAGGAACAGAGATCTTGATCAATGGAGAGAAAGAATTAGCAGATGCAGTGTTAAAAGATATGACTTTAAGTATTGCACCAGGAGCTATTACAACAGAAAAGATAGAAGCAGGTGGTAAGAAACAAATCCTAATCACGAATGCAAAAGGAGAGGTAGTATGGGTAGATGCTAGTGATGAGGTAATTATCGATGCAGTAAAAAATAACGAGACAGTAACAGTATTAGTAGATAAAGGCAACGGAACTTTTGAGTACTATAACGAAAAAGCAATAGATGCTAAAGGTAATTTAATCGAAGATAAAGCAGTAAAGTTTAATGCCAATACACTAAGCATTGTAGAGAGAGAAGGCAAAGAGAAAGGTGTTTATGATTTCTTTGATGGAGAGCATAAAGACACGCCTTTAATGACGATCAGTACTCGTGCAAACTCTATCTATTTTGATAACAGTTCTACTACTATCGAAGGAGATAACTTACAAGAGGTAATCGAGAATATTATCACTAAAATAGAGGTAGCTCAAGGTACTCCATCTTCTATTAAAGGAGGAACAGAGATCTTGATCAATGGAGAGACAGAATTAGCAGATGCAGTGTTAAAAGATATGACTTTAAGTATTGCACCAGGAGCTATTACAACAGAGAAGATCGAAGCAGGAGGTAATAAACAAATCCTAATCACCAATGCAAAAGGAGAGGTAGTATGGGTAGATGCTAGTGATGAGGTAATTATCGATGCAGTAAAAAACAACGAGACTGTAACAGTATTAGTAGATAAAGGTAACGGAACTTTTGAGTACTATAACGAAAAAGCAATAGACGCTAAGGGTAATCTGATTGAAGAAAAAGCAGTAAAGTTTAATGCCAATACACTAAGCATTGTAGAGAGAAAAGGCAAAGAACAAGGTATTTATGACTTCTTTGATGGAGAGCATAAAGACATGCCTTTGATGACTATTAGTACTCGTGCAAACTCTATCTATTTTGACAACAGTTCTACTACTATCGAAGGAGATAACTTACAAGAGGTAATCGAGAATATTATCACTAAAATAGAGGTAGCTCAAGGTACTCCATCTTCTATTAAAGGAGGAACAGAGATCTTGATCAATGGAGAGACAGAATTAGCAGATGCAGTGTTAAAAGATATGACTTTAAGTATTGCACCAGGAGCTATTACAACAGAAAAGATAGAGGCAGGTGGTAAGAAACAAATCCTAATTACGAATGCAAAAGGAGAGGTAGTATGGGTAGATGCTAGTGATGAGGTAATTATCGATGCAGTAAAAAACAACGAGACTGTAACAGTATTAGTAGATAAAGGTAACGGAACTTTTGAGTACTATAACGAAAAAGCAATAGACGCTAAGGGTAATCTGATTGAAGAAAAAGCAGTAAAGTTTAATGCCAATACACTAAGCATTGTAGCCCAAACAGATGGTACTTATGCGTTCTATGATGGAAGGAGTAAAACTGAACCAGTAGGTATTGTTGATGTGCCAGCAAGTGTAATTACTAATATTGAAGAGATATTAAATGATGAGAGTGTAGTTAATGTTATATATGATAAAGTAGCAGCAAAAGGAAAAGAAGTTACTTCTGTAGATGGCTCTATTCAAATAGATAATGGAGATCAAGCTACTTTGAATGCAATGCAAATTTCTATTGCAGAAGGAGGAGTTACACCAAATAAAATCCAAGCTGGTGGTAAGAAGCAGATCCTAATTACCAATGCAGAAGGAAAAGTAGAATGGGTAGAAGCAAATGAAGAAGTAATCAAAGAAGTAGTTCAGAATAACGAAAGAATTACACGTTTAGAAGCTAAGCCTGATGGTACTTTTATGTACTATAACGAATTAGCGGTTAATGAAAAAGGAGAGATTATAGGAGAGGGTGTTGAGTTTGATGCTAATACATTATCAATTGAAGAAAGTGCTAGTACACCAGGTATTTATACTTTCTCTGATAAGAAAGGAGTTATAAAAGACTTAGATATTCGTGCAAGCAATATCATTATAGATGATACTACTATTGGTTCAGGAAATGATAATGTACAAGATATCTTAGAAACTATTTTTGAAATAATCAATAATATTGATAGTCAAAAAAGAGATTTAAAAGGAAAAGGTATCTTAGTTAACGGAGGAGCTCTTGTTGAGAAAGCTCTTTTAGCAGAAGTGGAGTTATCTATTGATGATAAAGCTATTACAACAACTAAATTAGATACCAAAGCTGTAACAAATGCTAAAGTAGCTGATCATGCTATTACAGAAGATAAGTTATGGGCAGGAGAAGGTAGAGAAAAGCAAGTAGCTGTAGTACAAGCAGATGGTTCTGTCAAGTTTCAAGAACTTAATGCTGTCGTTACAGGCAAAATGTTATCTGTAGATAATTCTTTACTTGTTGAAGGAGATGCTTCAAACGCCTTGTTACAAGCAGTAGATATTAAAGTTAATGATTTAGGTATTGTAACCAAGCATATAGATCACAATGCCGTTACTGCTGATAAAATTGGTTCAGAAGATGCAGTTAAAGGATCAGTGCTTATGGCTCAAGGAAATGGAAATAGTTCTTTTGTTACACCCGATTCTATTATTGAAGGAACAATGCACGCTGATTTGAAAGGTGATGATGAAACAATTAAAGTTACAAATGGAGAGAATGTTCTTTTTGGGGATAAAGACAAAGAAGTGAAGATTAGCATTATAGGTAGAGGAGTTAAAGGTGGTCATATTGCTACTCAAACAATTATTGATGAAAATATTGCAGATACAACAATTACAGCAACTAAATTAAATGGCGGAATAAATAATGTAAATGCTGTTGCAACTGTTATTGATAATGAAGGAACAGTAGCTTATCAACCGTTAAAAGGTGATGCTATTTCGGATAAAGCATCTTTAAAGAGTGATGGTATTATTACTATAAATGGAGTTAATCAGCAAGAGGGAACTTTATTAAAAGAAGCTATTTTAGGTATTGCTTCCAAAGGTATTAATACTGCTCAAATTGCAGATAATGCAGTTGATAATTTACAGATAGCAGACTTAGCAGTTTCTTCTGATAAAATTACTTCTGGAACAGTAGGGACAGGTAGAGTATTATTAAGTGATGTAGATGGAAAAACGAAGTGGGGAGAGTTAGATGATATTACTACCCAATTAGCAGGTGATTTAACAACAGATGAGATTATCAAATTGACTTCTCAAGATGGAGATGGAGAGAAAGCTTTGTTAAAAGATGTGAAGTTGAGTGTGAATGACAATAGTATTACTAAGGATAAATTAAGTTCTAAAGAAAACGACGTTCCAGTAGGTAAAGATAAAATATTAGTTACCAATGATAAAGGTGGATTTGATTATGTGTCTAAAGGAGCTTTTGAATCTGGAGGTGAAGATTTATATGTAGGTAGTGCTTTAGAGTTTGTTAATAGTGATGGTTTAAATGCTGTTTTGGTAGAAACGACAATAGATGTAAAAGATTCGGGAATTAGTACTGAAAAGTTAGCTGATGGAGCGGTAACAATAGAAAAAATAACTTCTGGCGCTGCTAAAGAAAATACAGTTTTAACTGCTGATGGTAAAGGGAATGTTGAGTATAGAAAGCTTGCAGATAGTGCCTTTGAGGAACAAGGAAAAGATCTAAAAGGAGATAATTCTATTGCTGTTACTGCAAATAATAAATCCCTTTTAAGCGATGCTACAATTAGTATTGCAGAGTCTGGAGTACAAACAAAACATATTAAAGGAAGAGCGGTTACAGCAGATAAGATAGGTGCTGAGGGGACAAGTAACGGTTTAGTATTGGTAACTAAAGATGGAGGTGCAGAATTTTCTCCTATATCGGATGCAATTGCTGGAGCTGGAAAAGAAATTAAAGGAGGTAGTGCTATTGAGGTGACGAAAGGAAATAAAGCAGCGTTGCAAGATGTAAGTATTGATGTTGCTAATCTTGGGATTACGAATGCTAAAATAGCAGAAAGAACAATCCAAGCATCTAAATTTGATGCAAAGGGTAATGCTGCTGGAACAGTATTAACTTCTTTAGGAGATGGTGAAGCGAAGTATATGCCATTAACTCAATATGCTAAACCATTAAAAGGTGATTCATCAATTGAAATTTCAACAGATAAAGGGGTATTATTAGCAGATGCTACTATTAAAGTAAATGATTCAGGAATTGATACAAAACATTTAGGAGCAAAAGTTGTCACAACTGAAAAAATATCTTCTAAAGTAGATGATGGAGTAGCAAATAGACAACAAATCTTAATGGCTGATGGACAAGGAGGAGTTTATTTTGGAACTTCAGAGAATGTAGTAACTAAAGGGAATATTAATGAAGGAACTACAATTAGCGCTACTAAAGGAGCTACAGGAGCAGTATTACAAGATGTCACTCTTGAGGTAAAAGGATTGTCTATTGATACAGGACATATTAAGGACAATGCAATATCTCCTGCTAAAATTAACACTAATGCAGTAACTGAAGATAAGATAGATACTAATGCAGTAACTTCAAGTAAAATTGCTAATAACGCAGTTACTACAGACAAAATCGCGAATGATAATGTAACTAACTATAAAATACTAGATGGAGCGGTTACGACGAATAAAATGAGTGCTGGAAATGCTACAATTGGTCATGTACTAACAGTAGAGAAAGATGGTAAAGTAGCTTTTAAAGCCTCAGATGTTTCTAAAGGGAATATTAAAGAGAGTGAGACTATAAAAGCAGATAATGGCATAAATACTGTTTTAAAGGACGTAACACTAGAGATAAAAGGTGCGTCTATTCAAACGGGGCATATTGCTGATAATGCAGTAACACATAATGAAATAGGTGATGAGGTTATATACGGAAGAGTAATTGCAAACCAAGGTATTGACGAAAGTAAGATTGATGCAGATAATGCAAAATCAGGACAGGTTTTAATGGCTAATTCAAATGGCGGTGCTTATTGGGGAGATGTTAAAGCAGAGATTTTTACAGGAGATTTCTTAAAAAGTAATACAATCGAAGCAGAAGATGGATCTGATGCTTTACTTAAGGATGTAAAACTCGAAATAAAACTTGGATCTATTGAAACACAGTATATAGCAGATAATGCAGTTGGTACAGCTGAGTTAAAAGATGAATCAGTAACCAGTGAGAAAGTAAGTTCTCATGGAGCTCGTCCTAATGAGGTATTAACTTCAGATGGTAGTGGTGGAGCACATTGGGCGCCAGTTTCAGGAGGAAGTGATACTGGTTCTGGAGATTTTGAAGAAAGTGATACAATTGAAATTGAAGGAGATGGAGATGGAGCATTCTTTAAAGATGTAAAACTTGAAGTAAAAGAAGAGTCTATTGAAAATAAACATATTGTAAATGAGTCAATCAGAGTAGAGAAAATAAGCTCTTATGGTGCTAGTGAATTTGAAGTAATGATATCTGATGGTCGTGGTGGTGCTCGTTGGGAAAAACCAGAAAATGTTATTGCATCACCTAAGTTCTTTTACCTACCAGCAATTTATGTAGAAATGGTATCAGGTCAAAGTAATTCTATAGAGTTATACGACGAATATAAAGAACAATTTGGATCACCAATGTTATCAAGTAATGGGAAATCTTCTTTACCAGTGTATGGGAAATATGATTTAAATTATTATGTAACATACTATGACAAAAATGTGTTTGATGATGTAAAATTAGATAATGATGGAGAATTACATTATAAAGTAAAACAAGGGGCTAAACCAACAGGTAGAACATTTTTCAATATCGTGTTAGAAGTGAAATAATAATTAATATCCCTAAGAAGAAATAATCTTTTTAGGGATTCAAAAAAGACGTATGAAAAAGTATTATTATTTAATGATAGCGTGTTTAAGTTTATTGACTTTACAGGCACAGCAAACTAAGAATGGTTCTTACGAATATCCTTTAACAGATATTGATTATAATAATTTACCTTCTTGGATAGCAAATGATTTTGGGAAAGGAACTTTGTCAGGACCTACTGGTCAATCGAGATATACTTCAGAAGGGATTGTATTAACTATAAAAAGAGCCACAACAAGTGCTTTTGCCATTACTGATTTAAATCTTGATTTGCGCAAAGGAGCAAAGTTTGAGTTTGAGTATGCGATGGCTTCTGTAAACTGGAATGATGCACAAGGAGCTCAATACGGAGGAGGGGGAATGACTTTCTTTTTATTTGATGCAAAGGAAAAGCTAAGCATGGGATATGTAGCAAGTGCTTTAGGGTATTCTTTTAATGGATCAACTGCGGGAGGATCAACTGCAATCAAAACAGGATTAGGAGGAGCTTATCTAGGTATTGGTTTTGATTTAGATGGTAATAACAAAGAGAGAAAAGGTTTTGGAATGCAAAGTTACGAAACTCGTGAAGGACTTACAGAACAAAGATATAAAGATGCAGGTTTTACAGATCCGTATATTGATTATGATTTTGGTCGTAATATTTTTGGAACTTATTACAAAAATCATATTACATTAAGAGGAGCTGGACAAGGCAATGGTTATAAAGGAAATCCTTTGTTGTTGACTAAATATTTTGGAGGTCAAAATGCAGTAAATGAAGTTGCAATGGCTACTTTGGATTATAATACAGGTGATTATAATTTTAGTGGGAGTTATGAAGGAGATGATTTTAATATAGCTGATGGAGGAGCTGATTATAGTCCTAAATTTCAAAAAATAGAAGTAGAGCTAAGACCAGATGGAGAAGAGGGAATGTATGTGACAATAAAAGGTAATGGTAATGTATTAATTGATAATTTTTACTACAAACATTCATTTAAAACCTATGGTGATGGTAAAGTAGTAAACAATAAATATGAGGATTATCAATACAATTATAATACACGTATTCCAGATAGAGTTAATATTGGTTTTGCAGCTACTACCATGGATCTCAATACCCAAAAAACAATTATTAGAAATGTAAAAGTATCACCTATCGATGATAATGGAGGAGGAGATGAAGAATTTACATTAGAAGAACGTGTTGAAGAGTTGTGTGTAAGTGATTCTGGAAATAGTAATGGAGCAAGTATTGAACTTGAATTATCAGATAGTAACGAGTATAATTTAGATAAAGATACTTTTGAATTTACAGATGAACATGGTAATTATTTAGGAGGGTCGTCTTATAATCAGTCTGGTGTTGGCAAGTGGGAATATAGTTCTTATTACAATGAAGTTACATTAACTATCTCTGATGATGATTTTGAACCAGGGGATAAGGCTGAGGTCTATTATACTATTGAAGGGGATAATCGCAGTAATGGAAAAAGAGGTAAGTCTCGTCCTACAGCTATTACTATTGATGGTATTGCTTGTGGAGCTATAGCTAATCCCCAAATTAGCACTAAAAGTAATCAATAATAATGATTTATAAAGAAATAAAATATAGAAGAAGGAAGCTTATAGTTTCCTTTTCTTATTGATAATAATATGCTCATTTGATATGCTTTGAGTCTGTTTTTGATCTTTATTATAAGCAATTATAGCCTCATAACTTTAAAGAGGTTATTTGACATGTAAAAGGATGTGGAATATTGATGAAAATCCTGCAAAATATTCTAAAAAAATGCCAATACTCTCTTCGATAAAAGCTTTTGAAACCTCTTGAATTATCAAATCTGTAAAAGTGCATATTAACAGAGAATTGGCTTAAAAAAACACCTTTTTGTGTGTTGATTTTTTTGTCTTGTAAATTATATTTGTGTACTTTTTATTTGTTAATGTATGGGTGATTTTGAATTAAATCCATTTTATGAGTTAATAATAGACGATTTAGTGAATCGTAAATACTCGGTGGTTGACTGTTTTTTTTCGGAAGAAGAGATCAACTTGTTAAGAGCAAATTTGCTTTTAAAACAAGACTTACACAGTTTTAAAAAAGCAGCTATAGGGCAGGCAAGTAGCGAACAAATAGTAGAAGAAATTAGAGGAGACTCTATCTTATGGTTAGATGAGAAAGAACCTGATGAAGTAGAGCAGATGTATTTCAATAAAGTGAATCACTTCTTAGAATATGTAAACAGAACTTGCTATCTAGGTATTCAAGAAGGAGAGTTTCACTATGCGTGTTATCCTCCAGGTACTTGTTATAAGCGTCATTTAGATATTTTCCAATCAGATAGCCGTAGAACGCTGTCTGTAGTGTTATATTTGAATGATCAAGAATGGACTCCAGCTTATGGCGGAGAGTTAGCACTTTACCTACAAGACGAACATGGAAATGAAAGAGAAGAGATTGTACATGCCTTACCAGGACGCCTTGTCGTGTTTGACAGTAAGAGTATAGAACACGAGGTGAAGATGGTAAATCATACTCGTTATAGCATTACAGGATGGTTAAAGACTAGATAAGTAAAAAGCCTTTATATGTTTTATCATATAAAGGCTTTTTCGATTTATAGAAATAATGAGTAAACTATTCTACTGCTGTATTTAATTTTTTCTCTTGCTTATCTTTGACTAGTTTCCACGAGTATAGTGTGATAAGTGGAACGATGATCCAGAATAAATCAATAAGCAGGATATCAGAATAACCTTTAGCCCAACTTACCCATATCCAGTTACCTGTCATGACACCATTAAAGATAGGAATAGTAAGACCAATAATACTTCCGACTAATAAACAGTCTCTATTGGTTTTATAAATATTCTTTCTAATGCTTAATAAGATCGTGATAGCTAACCAAGTCCAGAAATAAAAGGAGTAAACAAAGTTTTGCCCTCCTGTTGGGTTTAGTTTTACTGCTATAAACGCCAATGCCGTTACAGGATACATAGATAAGCAGATAGCCATATAGATATTTGCTAGCCAGAAGTTAAACTTGCGTTTGTGTTCAGGAACATTCTTTTTATCTCTGGCCACTAACCAGATCAGTACTCCAGATATAATGACTATACATCCAGCTATCCCTACTAAGAAGTAAACGATACGAGTCGCTAAACCTCCGAAAGAACCAAAGTGAAGTAAATAAACTAAGTTAGAGAATATATAACTATATCCAGGGTTTTCATTAGGATTACTTATCTCTTCTACTTCTCCTGAGTGAATGTGATATTTTATTTCTCCACGACTATTTAACTGTTTTTCATTATGCGCTCTACCACTGATGGCTACAGTCATACTTTCATCCCCATAATTAAGTATAGAGATATTAGAGATATATGGATCATCCCATTTTTCTACTGTTTGAAGAATATAGGCGTTTAGATCTATTTCTTTATCAATGGCTTTATGTTGGTATACGATCTCTTTAGCTCCTCTATCTTGTGAAGTATCACTACTAAATTTATCTGCATCACCACCATAGCCTAATGCGATAATAGTAGCTGTTACTACTCGATAGTTTAATAAGAAATAAGCTCCTGTAATAGCAAATATTAACTGAAATGGAAAGGTGATAACCCCCAATGCTGTGTGTAAGTCAGTCCATACGGTTTTTAGTTTTTCCCAAGGTCTAAATACATAGAAGTTAGATACTATCTTTTGCCAGTGTACAAGTAAGCCTGTAATAAGTGCAAAAATGTAAATGAAAGAAACCAATCCTGCTAAAAAGTATCCAAAGGGAGAGATATGTATATTAACTAAACCATTTAATTGAGCAAAAAAGTGAAGTCTATATAAGAATTCTCCTAAAGAATAGGAATCCTCATAACTGCTTTTTTCTTCTGTAGCAATATCGTATAGTCCGAAGGTACGTTCTTTTGCTTTAGGTAGAAGGGTATCTTGTGAAGTAGAGATATTGTAGCTCATCAATCTACTCTTGTCTTGCATACGGAAATAGATGTTTCTGCCTTGTAATCCTATTTGATTGTCCAGAGAGTCTAATAGAGTATGGTAATTAATAGACTGAGGTGCTATTTTTTCTTGTGGTTTATTACTTTGCCAATTCGTTATTTCAGTTCTAAAAAAAGAGAACGAACCTGCGAAGAAGATAACGTATAGTAATACTGTAATAATAATCCCACTTATGGTGTGTAGGTGGAAGTATTTATTATAATTTCTAATATTCATAATAGTGATGTGTCTTGTGTTTAGGTATGTATTGGAGCGATTAAATAAGGTGAATAAAAAACCAGTGTTAACACGATATAGACTAGCCATATTTTATATCCGTTGCCAATGATAAAGGCCATAATGAATAAGATAGTCCATAATACATATCCTGTGACGAACATCGTTGTATAAATAGGATGAGAAGGGAAAAAGTACATTAAAAACATGTGAAACGTTGTACTTACTAAGAATCCTCCGAATAGACCTGCAGTTATCTTCAGTATACGTTGTATAACCGAACTTTCTAAATGCTTTTTATTTGCGGGCATAATTAAAATATTAGTAGTTCTAGAAATAATCCTAACCCTATAAAACTAACGATGTGTTTAGTCTTAAATGATAACATAGGATATAATGTTAGAATAGCAGAACCAATAAACATTAAGAAGATAAAGAACGTTAAGCTTCCTACTCCTAGACCTTCATAAATAGACTCTGTTGTTAAGGCTATTATTAATAGTGAGTAAGCGATAATCTTGGATAATTTAGTGTTTGACCTAATCCACGTAGTTAATGTACACTTCTTCTCATATTTTACTTTCTGAGAAGTGTTATATAGCATAAAGAAAGCAAATGCTGTAATTGAAAATAATAAAGTATGCATTTTATTTAGATTGAGTATAAACAAATGTATAACATATTTTATAGTTTTCAATAACAAAACATTAAACTTTTTTAGGAGCTAAATTATTATTGTTTTTAATTGATAATCAGTTGTTTGTTTTTATTTTTGATTGTTTTGTAAGAACGAAAAAGCCCAATTGTACATACAATTAGGCAGTTGATATTAGCTGATTATCGCTTATTAAATGGTCTGAGTCTAAATTACTTTGTTTTGATAACCCCATTTCGATATAGGTTTAAGGCTTCTTGTAGAACATCTATTATAGCATCAATAGGTAAATCAGCATTGGCATTTATACTTAATGTTTTCATGCGCTTTCTACTTCCTATTTCTAATAAAGGATGTTCTATACGCATTCCCTCCACTATTAAGAGGTAAGGTGTTTTAGGTTCTTTAGTCAAAGCGAGAAAACAGAACATACGATTCTTATAGCTAAAACAAGGAGTCCCCCATTTTAACGACTCTGTGACATGATCATCTAACTGTAAGATAATGTTTCTTAGTGCTTGTAAGCAACCTCTATTGGGTTCTTCTTGTCGTAAATAGTATTGTTCTGTTTCTTTCATAATTGTTATTTTATAGCTATATAAATGCTTACTTCAGCATCTTGTGGGTTCATGGCTTTTTCGTCATATACTTCAAAATCAGCTGTGTATTTTCTATCCCACTGTTGTTCCCATATTTTAAACCACTCATTGATAACCAACCCTTTCGTTAGATCTCCAGTAGCAGTTATTTTATTATAAGTACTTGCTTCTATAGTATGCCCTATCATACCTTCAGGAATATCAGATAGGTCTGTTACCTCACAACCAATGATAGTAGTATAAGGCATGGTGTGATCTCCTTCATAATTGGTATACATCGAATAAACGGCAGTACATACTTTGTTTGGTATACGGTTTAATACATCTTCTTTCCAGAAGCGTTCCCATAATAAAGGAATGTCATTAGCTGCCTTGTTTTGTTCATTGGTAGTGCGTACTTTTATTCCGATGATGTAGAATTTGTTTAAAGTTACTTGATTCATAATACATGAGTTTAAGATTATGTAGCAAAGTTAGGTTCCCCTTATGACATAGGTATGTCAGGGGGGGGGTCTTGTGGGTAATATTTTTCTCTACACGCTTTTAAGTATTGCTCCATCGTGATTTGATGAGGTTCGAATGTTTGTAAGGTATCTTTTAAGTGTTGGATACAATCTAATCTAAAAGCTCTAAAGTCTTGTCTTAATCTACAGTAGGCTATTAATATCCAATTGTCCTGCGTAGTATAGATAGCAAAGGGTTCTATGTCTCGCTGACTCTTTTGGTTTTCTAAAGACAAATAATCAATAGCAAGCACCTGATGATTGACAATAGCAGTCTGTATTTGTATTAAGTAATCACTCGTCTGTGCTTTATCAGGATTATCTCTTACGATTATTCTTTGAGAGAGCAGATCAGCTTTATCTTTTTGGGTGTAGCGCAGTACAGCTTTTAGTTTGAGAATAGCATTTTGATATTGTTTGATTAGAGAAGCATCTTTATTCTTTAATATCAGTTGCTCAGCAGTGATAAGTGCATTAGCCTCTTCTTGTGTAAACATGACAGGAGGTAGCGCATACCCATCTACCAAAGAGTATCCTTTACCTTCTTCTGTATAAATAGGAATACCAGATTGTTCTAATGTTCTGATATCTCTATACACCGTACGTATACTTACATTGTGTTTTTCGGCTATCTCAGTAGCGGTTACGATACGCTTAGATTGTAATTGAGTCACGATAGCTGTTAATCGGTTTAGACGAGGTTTACTTTCTGACATAAGACTACAGAGAATTAGATTTATTGACAAAGATAACATTTCGATAAGTATATTTACACCTTCTAAATATTCGCACTATGGCAGAACCAGTAGGAGTCTTTGCTCAAATACACCTAACAGAGGTTAATTATAAAGCATTTTTTAAAACCAAAGCAATCACTTTGATTAGTGAAGAGATGCACCAATGTATCCTTTATAATTGTCAAGATAACTATTGTTATCAGTACAATAAAAAGAAAGAAGAACTACTGTGTTTAGCTTTTTATAACCATGGTAATAGAGAGACTATCAGAGGAGATTTTTATCTAAGTATTCAGACCATTGCACCTTTTGCAAAAGAGGGAAGAACAGGTGTAATAGCACTGACATTAGATGCTTATAATTGGCAGGAAATAGAATGCTATGAGGTGTTAGTAGATAACCAATGGGAGGTGCAGGCCATCAGTGCTGTAGAGTTAGAAGCATTACGAGTTTTAGTCTTTAGTTGTTTAGAACACTTTGATCAGCCTTTTGCGCAGAAAGTGTTTGATTCAAAAATGGTAGATAGTAATGTAGTCAAAAAAATAGCTACACTACAAGAGAAGAACCGCTTGGCTAACTTAACCGTTTTTGCAAAAGAGGCAACGCCTTTAAACCCGATTCACTTATTCGGAGCTTTTTATTATAATGGCAAGGTGGTGTTTAGTTGTAAAGAGGGAGGGATAGTGTACCCTCAGATTGATTTAGCTACTTTTAAGCCAATGGTATATGGGGCTTGTGATCAAGAGCATGTTATTTTTAATGGCAAGTGTATCAAGACCAATCCTAAGAAGTTTAAAAGAGTAGCGAAGTATGAGACGGTCTATTATTTATCTGAAGAAGGAGTATTAGATGAGAAGGGCGAATGGATAGAGGGAAGCGATGCTACTACCTTTAAGCTGACAGAAGACTACTTAGCAGAAGACAGTATTCATCTGTACTATTGGGGACATGTAGTTTCTAAATCTTCTTTTTCAACTTACAGAGTGGAGAGTTATCCCTATCACACAGACTTTTTGATCACAGATACAGCAGTGTATTATACTCAATATAAGCTAGAGGTAGATGCTCAGAGCTTTCGTTTTTTAAAGAGGTTAGAAGGTTTAGCCTATTCTTATACTGGTTTTGTAGGAGAGGATAAGGAGGGGCTGTTTGTGTACTTGATAGAAGATAATAAAGGTCAAGTTATTCGTTCAACAGGATTGTCTATTGATCAATTGTTACAATTATTTCAAGATAAGTATGGCAATAAATATTGGCGAATGGAAGAGGATGAACGTATCTGCCTAGAGAAACCAAGTGCTGCATATTATAAGGAGTTTGCTAAAAAGTGTAAGACTCCATGGGTATTTTATCAAATAAAGGAATTGCGTGACTATGCTAAATTGATTGTTCAGAAATATGAGGATAAGAAGGACAAGGAAGAGTTAATTCCGTTTTGGAAGATCTATAGTCTAGTAGAACCTTATTTATGGATAGAAGCAGATAGTTATAAATATGTGATACTGATGTATTGTATAGAAGGAAAACAAGAACATGCATTAGATACTCTGAGAAAAGCGATTATGTATGGAGCATTTGATATGATGGAGTTCTTTGACCATCCTTTATTAAGCACTATCCAAGAGCATGAGTACTTTTTAGAATTAAAGGAATATGCTACACAGAATAAGCCAATAGGCTATAAAATCCCAATGCAATTAGAGATTTTAGAGAAGCTCTTAGCTCTTCCTCAGTCGATGTATACAGATGGGACGATACTGTGGAAGTATCACTTATACGATAATGTCGATATAGAAGAAGCTATGCGTGAGCATCCACAGTTGACAGATTATTATACGCGTTATATCACTTTAAATACAGAATTGTTTAATCGATTCTTTAAGCGTTATAATCTGATAGATATGGATTATACTCCTTATGAAGAATATCACTGTATGCCGATAGAAGCTTCTATCATTATGCTTAAGTATTATATGCGTATGGCTGATATACCATCGGGAAGTGTAGCTTATTTTATCCCACAATTAATACAACGTATGGATAAGATAAAAGAGAGAATTCATCGATTAGCAGGAGAAGAACATACTCACTACCAAACAGTGTATAATAATAATGAAGTTGTTCAAATATTAGAGCAGTATTTCTAAAAGTAAACAAAGATTATGTTTCTTACTTTTTTGTTAGTAAATATATTAGATGAAAATATATAAAAAAATGAAGAAACTAATTGTTTTGTTAATGTTATTACTGCCATTGTTGATGACTGCGCAGAAAGAAAATGAGTACAAGAGTAGATTCTATATACAGACTAGTTTTTTAGGAGTAGATGCAGGAAGAGATTTTTTGATAGGTGAGAATATATTCGTTCAGACGGGTGTGGGAGTAGGCGCAGGTTATGATGTATGGAATAATAGTATGTCAGTTTCATTTACTTTTAAGAAGCCAATTCCTTATCTGAGAGGGGGACTAGATTGGTATTATAATAAGAATAAGAGAATAGAGAAGAATCGTACTTTAGACAATAATTCAGGTAATTATGTAGGGTTTCAAGCTAAGTATAGTTTTGGTACAGATAGTGAAGAATATATGAATTCCTTAAATAGTGTTCTAGTAAGTGAAGTACATTGGGGAATAAAACGCAAGTTAGTAGGACCAATGTATTATAAAGTACAGTTAGGTGTAGGACACTTTAATGATTATGATGCGAAGTGCTCAGAAGTATATCCTGTAGTAGGTGTGTTTTTAGGTGCTACGTTCTAAGAAATAATATAACGATACTTAAAAAGATAAGGCTGTTCAAAAAGGACAGCCTTATTTTTATTAAAGTATCTCATACTTTCCAGCAGAAGTTAATATCTTTTGTACTTCTTCTTTCGTCACTTCAGGAGTTTTAACCTCTATACTATGTGTATCTAGAGTGACTGTAGCTTCTATATTAGGGTACTTTTTTAGTTCTTCTTGAATCTTTCCGACACAACTACTGCATCCCATTCCTTTAATTTGATATACTGTTGCCATTTCTTTTTTGTTTAATAATTTATATTACAAATGTAGGATAGTGTGTCATTATCGTTGTTATACGATTTTAAGGAGTTGTTATATAATTCTTTTAAAGAGTAAGATGAAGTCTTTTTTTTCATCTATGTGATGATCCGTATTCTTTGTTTATGAAGAAATAAAGGAATCCTTTTTTTGTTTTCAAGTCTTTTTTTGTCTTTAAATCAAGGAAAATAAACTTTTAAAATCTGTTTTTTTTCTAAATCAGGAGGATATAAGTCTATTTAGGGGATTATTTTAAAAAAACATAGATACTTTTTTTAAATAGGTTTTATTGTAAAGTGCTGATATTTACGTTGTTATTTGTTTTTGACTTTTTTTTAGCCAATATGGATATTGCCTTAACCCCAGTAAAATAGGGCACTTGACTAGAATCCCTCGACAATTCATGGACAATACCCCATATATAGTGGAGCAGAGAAGATGTTTGTCGAACAATGCTTCTTCTATTCTCCATGTATTCTCCTTCTAATAATGTACATGCTAAAATAAAGTAGGGTATAGTACATAGGAGTAAATATGTCTATGAAAAAGAGTCATTATAGCTAGGGATGAGTTGGGGAGATAATATTTAAGAAATTATCTCCGATGGGGATTAGAAGAGGTATTCTATCTATAGAAAATAAGCAGTAAAACAGAACTCAATATGCTCATCCATAAAGATGATAAGGCCTGCTTACTGCTTAGGTAAAGATTGGTGTAATGCAGAAATATTATCTGTACGATTACGGATTAGGATATCTTACTAAAAGCGTCTTCACACTGTAATACCATGGTGTCTATAATAGGTATTTTAATATCAAGTGAATTAAATACTAAAGGCAATTCTGTACAACCTAGAATCACTCCTTCTACAGAAGAGTAATCTTCTATTAATGTCATAAAGAATGAACGCATCTCTTCTGTGATGGTTCCCGTAGCAAGTATAGATTGGAATTGACCTATTTGGGCTATTTCTTCAGCATTAGGAATGATTACTTCTATCCCTGCTTGCTGTAAAGGAGATTTAAAATAATCATCTTCCATCGTGAAGGGGGTACCTAGTAGAAGTACCTTCTTCATATTATGCGTTAGTATATGTTTTTTGGTCAGTTCTATACTGTGTGAGATCGGAATATTAGTTAGTATTTCCTGTTTGATCTCATCATAGGCTTTGTGTAAGGTGTTATTTGCTATCAAGAAACAATCTGGTTGTAGCGATAGTAGAACTTCGATTTCGTGTTTTAAGATATTAGGTACTTCATCCCATTGATTAGCATATCTAGTTTTGATATTGTGATAATCTATACTGTATAAGAGGATAGGGCATGAGTGATATCCACCCCATTTTTCATTAGCCATTTTGTTTAATAGCGTGTAGTATAACGTTGTAGAAGGGTATGCAGTACCACCTAGTATGCCTATTCGTTTCATTGAGTTTGTTTTTTAGTTTTATGGATTGACTTTGTCTAAAAAGGACAGTCAAATATAGGTATAAGTCAGATTTTATCTCTGTGTAAATAGTATAAAATACCCGTATTAATTCATTAATTTTGTTGTTTAGGGAAAGAGGACATGTTAAGAGAGAATTACTTCTATGATAAAAAAGGTTTTATATGTTTGACTTTAGATTAAAGGTGTTTTATACAGTAGCGAAGAGAGGGAGCTTCACGAAGGCTTCTAAGGAATTGTTGATTTCTCAGCCTGCTGTGACGAAGCATATCCAAGAGATAGAGGCTAACTATCAGACTAAACTTTTCGTACGTGACGGGATGAAGATACACTTGACAGAAGCAGGTGAACTACTCTATACGTATGCAGAAGAGATATTTTCTATCTATCGCAATCTTGAGTTCGATATACATGCACTGAATGCTAAGATGGACGGAAGCCTTAGAGTAGGAGCGAGTACTACTATATCACAGTATGTATTACCTCCTCTGTTAGCAGAGTTTAGAAAGAAGGTAAACGATCTGCATCTAGATGTAGTATCTGATAATACGAATGCTATCGAGAATCTTCTGCTGAACAAAACAATAGATGTAGGTCTAGTAGAAGGGTATTCTAAAAATCCTCAGATAAAGTATATTGACTTTATCAAAGACGAAATCGTCTTGGTGTGTAGTAGCAATAATGAATTAGCCAAAAGAGGAAGTATTAAACCTCAAGAGCTAAAGGAGTTGTCTTTTTTATTAAGAGAAACGGGGTCTGGGACACTAGATGTCGTGGATACTACACTTAAAGAGATCGGTATAACTTTAAGTGATTTGACTAATGAGATGAACTTCTCTAGTACAGAGAGTATTAAGATGTATTTAATGCACTCAGATAGCGTTGCATTCTTATCCGTACACGCTATTCTAAAAGAGTTGAGGTATAACGAGTTGAGCATTGTAGATATAGAGGGATTAGACATCAGTAGAACTTTCTCTTTAATACAGCGTCAAGGACAAGAAAGCGCTTTGGTAGAACTGTTCATTCGCTTTGTACAGAATCATAACTTAAAGTTATAGGTTATAACAATTATGTATTTTCTTTTCCTTAGTGTATAAAGGAAATTTGTATCTGTAAATAATGATACAAATGACAACAGAAAATAACACTCGTGAGACAATAGGTAAAGTGCTTCTAGTAGGGCTAGCTTTGCTTAGTTTATTTCCATTTATTTCATCCGCAGTAGCACTAGTGATAGGGATAGTCTATGCACAGCTATTCGAGAACCCGTATGCAAAACAGACTAAGAAGGCAACAGGGCTATTGTTAAAAGTAGCTGTGATAGGGCTTGGTTTTGGTATGAATGTGTATAGTGCAATATCTGCAGGTAAGGATGGTTTTATACTTACTATCTTCTCTATCTTTTTGACTCTAGCACTAGGATTCTTATTAGGAAAAGTGCTAAAAATAGACAAAAAAATATCGTATTTGGTTTCTTCAGGTACTGCGATCTGTGGAGGTAGTGCTATCGCTGCGGTTTCTCCTGTTATTAAAGCAGATGAGAAACAAATATCAGTAGCTTTAGGAATCGTGTTTATCTTAAACTCTGTAGCTTTAATTATATTTCCTCCTATAGGACATGCCTTAGGACTAAGTCAAGTAGATTTCGGGTTATGGTCTGCTATCGCGATACACGATACGAGTTCGGTAGTAGGAGCTGCGGCTAAGTATGGTGACCAAGCTCTAGAAGTAGCTACTACCGTGAAGCTAGCTCGTGCATTATGGGTAATCCCTGTAGCGTTCTTGTCTATGGTATTCTTTAAAAATAAAGGAGGTAAAGTGAAGTTGCCTTACTTTATAGGGTTATTCGTATTAGCAATGCTAGCGAACTCTTATATCCCAGCAGTACAGTCTATCGGGCCATATATCGTAGAAGCTTCTAAAGCAGCATTGACCTTGACCTTATTCTTAATCGGTACATCGTTATCTTATCGCACCGTGAAATCTGTTGGTTTTAAACCTCTATTAGAAGGAGTAGGACTGTGGATATTTATCTCTGTGACTTCACTACTATACATTATGTATGTGAATTAAAAAAGATAGGAAACAATGTGTTTAAATTGAAAATCACACTAAATTGGACAAAAGAAATTATCTTTATAGTTTATCAGCAATAAATAGTTAACACTTATCATGAATATAAGTACGTATATCGCTTACTACATTAAAGGGTTAAAAGATAGATTAGAAGTAGTAAGACCTACTATGATAGATAGTTTATGTAGTTTATTTGTAAGGGAAGTATGACGAGTTAATGCAAACTCTATCTGAGCAACAAGAACGAATACTTGAATTTTGGTTTACTCAATGTTGGTTAGAAGCAAAGACTAAAACAGGTGCATCAATAAAAGGTAAGTTTAGCATACACGATACAACTTATAGAACAGAGCTTCCATAATGAAAAGGAGAAACTCTCAAATAATAAAAAGGGCTTTCAATGCACTTGAAAGCCCTTTAAGGTTATTTATTATACTTGAATAACTCCTAAGTTAAACGGTTTTTCGATAGGAGCGTGGTTTGCAGCTTCAATACCCATAGAGATCCACTTACGCGTATCTAATGGATCGATAATAGCATCTGTCCAAAGACGTGCTGCTGCGTAATAAGGCGAAACTTGATTGTCGTATCTCGCTTTAATTTTATTGAATAATTCTTCTTCTTGTTCTTTAGTTAGTTCTTCCCCTTTTGCTTTAAGAGATGAAGCTTCTATTTGTAATAATACTTTTGCTGCCTGAGCACCTCCCATTACAGCAAGCTCAGCACTAGGCCATGCAAAGATAAGTCTAGGGTCATAAGCCTTACCACACATCGCATAGTTACCTGCTCCATAAGAGTTTCCTACTACTACAGTGAATTTAGGTACTACAGAGTTAGATACAGCATTAACCATCTTAGCACCATCTTTAATAATACCTCCGTGCTCAGACTTAGACCCTACCATAAACCCTGTTACATCTTGTAAGAATACTAGTGGTATTTTCTTTTGATTACAGTTCGCTATAAAACGAGTAGCTTTATCTGCAGAGTCAGAGTATATCACTCCTCCGAATTGCATTTCGCCTTTTTTAGTTTTTACTACTTTGCGTTGGTTCGCTACGATACCTACAGCCCATCCATCGATACGAGCGTATCCCGTGATGATCGATTGTCCGTACCCTTCTTTGTACTCTTCGAATTCTGAGTTATCTACTAGACGTTTGATAATCTCCATCATATCATACTGCTCATTACGCGCTTTTGGTAAGATACCGTAGATGTCTTCTTGAGCTAAAGCAGGTTTGGCAGCTTTGATACGGTTATATCCTGCTTTGTCAAAGTCTCCTATTTTATCAATGATATTTTTGATTGTGTCAAGGGCATCTTTGTCATCTTTAGCTTTATAATCAGTTACACCTGATATTTCGCAGTGCGTAGTTGCTCCACCTAAAGTTTCGTTGTCAATGCTCTCTCCGATAGCTGCTTTTACTAAATAACTACCTGCTAAGAAGATACTTCCTGTCTTGTCTACGATAAGTGCTTCATCACTCATAATAGGAAGGTAAGCACCACCGGCTACACAGCTACCCATGACAGCAGCTATCTGTGTGATACCCATACTGCTCATCACAGCATTGTTTCTGAATATACGTCCGAAGTGTTCTTTATCAGGGAAGATTTCGTCTTGTAGAGGTAGATAAACACCTGCACTGTCTACTAGGTAGATGATAGGTAGTTTATTTTCTATTGCTATTTCTTGGGCTCTTAGATTCTTTTTTCCTGTAATCGGGAACCAAGCACCTGCTTTTACAGTAGCGTCATTTGCTACTACGATACACTGTTTTCCTTTTACATAACCTATTTTAACCACTACACCTCCAGAAGGACATCCTCCATGCTCTTCATACATCCCGTCTCCTGCGAAGGCACCGATCTCTATACTATTGGTCTTATCATCTAGTAAATAGTCGATACGTTCTCTAGCAGTCATTTTGCCTTGCTCGTGTAGTTTAGCTATTCTTTTTTCGCCACCACCTTGTTTTACTTTTACTAATTTTCTTTTTAAATCAGAAAGCAAAAGCTTATTGTGGTCTTCGTTTTTATTGAAGTTTATATCCATAGTTTGTTGGGTTGATTCACTGTTGTCTGTGGTTTAGTACAAGTTATATTTAGAGAGTAAATAGTGTACTAATCCTTGATCGTTTTCGCTAAAATACAAAATATACTAGAATTTTGACTATCCAAAAATGAGGAGATGCGATTTTTAGCATGATACCTATTTTCTTTTGTTCATTTTATTAATATTTATAATGACAGTTGTTGAAGTAAAAGGAGGTTTAGATTCAGGAGAATAGTTGATAAATGTGTATAATTTGGTGATTTATAAAAGTGTAGTTCTGTAGATTGATGAGTAAGATATAATAATGAAATGAAGAGGGATAAAAGTGAGTTAGGTAATGAGGTTATAGTATTGTCTTCTTTTAAAATTATATATCAGGAATGGTGAATAATGAGATAAAAAGAAGTGAGGGTGTGATGAATTGTAATTAATGAGGGTAATTGTCGTCGCTAAATAAGAATATAAGGGGGAAAGTGTACTTTTATTACATAACATTAAATTAATATAGGGAAATAGGTTTATATTTGTAATTCAGATAGTTATGTTTTTATTGTAAAGTAATAGTATTAATAAAGTCGTAAAAATTAACGTTAAGGAAACATTGAGCTAACTTAAAAGGTTTACTTTTGCGCCCGATTATTATCATTTATAAGATGTCATTAAACAATATTTTTCAGTTTTTAGTGCCTAAGGATAAAGTGTTTTATCCATTATTTGAAAAGGCAGCAGGTAAGATTAAGAAAATTTCAGAAACTTTAAACGAAGCAGTAAATGCTCCAGCTAAAGAAAGAGATCAGTTATTAAAGAATGTAGAAGTATTAAAACAAGAGATAGAAGCAATCGCTCAAACTACACGTGTAGAACTTGGAAAAAACTTCATCACACCTTTTGACCGTGAGGATATCCACAATTTGATTACAGCTGTAGATGATATAGCGGATCACTTATCGGATGCTGCATCTCGTATGAGATTATATCAAATCGATAAAGTAACAAAACCTTTGCGCAAATTAACTGAGGCTAATTTAGAAGCTTGTAGTGAAGTGGCTAAGGGGCTTTTAATCTTAAAAGACAATAAAAATTTTACAGCATTAGCAGAAATCAGTAAAAATATCTCTCGTTTAGAGCGTAAAGCAGATAAAGTATTTGATAAAGCTGTTGCGGACATCTTTGAGAATGAAAGCAATGCTATTGAGATTATTAAATATAAAGAGGTAATGATGGCTCTAGAAACAGCAACAGATAGTTGTAAAGACGTTGCTAATGTACTTGAGACAATTACAGTAAAATACGCTTAATTAATCAGAAACATTATTTATGGATTTTTTCTTAGGAATGTTTACTAATCAAGCTGGTATTATGCTGATGATCATTATCGTCTTAGCATTAGGGTTTGATTATATTAACGGTTTTCACGATGCAGCAAACTCTATTGCGACCATTGTGACTACAAAGGTGTTGACACCATTCCAAGCTGTATTATGGGCAGCAGCATTTAACTTTGCTGCTTATTTTATCTCTCTTTATATTATTGGAGAGTTTAAAATTGGTAATACGATAGCCAAGTCAGTGAATGAAAACTTTATTAGTTTAGAGGTGATATTCGCTGGATTAGTAGCTGCTATTATTTGGAACTTATTGACTTGGAAGTTGGGTATTCCTTCTTCTTCTTCGCATACTTTAATTGGAGGATTTATTGGAGCAGCAGTAGCTCATGCAGGTGGTTTTGCACCTGGAGGAGAGGATGTTATTGTATATTCTAAAGTAATTCCAATTTTCTTATTTATCTTCGGAGCTCCGTTTTTAGGTATGATATTAGCCTATTTTATAACGGTGGGTATTATGTGGATTTGTAGAAATGGTAATTCTCATAAATGTGATACATGGTTTAAACGTTTGCAGTTAGTGTCATCTGCAATGTTCTCTTTAGGACATGGTGGTAACGATGCTCAGAAAGTAATGGGTATTATCGGTGCAGCTGTTATCTTCTATCATGTTAATATAGATATGGATGAAGCTTATCTAGTGGATGGAGTAGATACATTTAAAGTATTCGTAGAGCACTGGTGGTGGGTTCCGTTAGCATCATTTATATTCATTGGTCTAGGTACTTTATCAGGAGGATGGAAGATCGTGAAAACGATGGGGTCTAAGATTACTAAAGTAACTCCATTAGAAGGGGTGGCTGCTGAGACAGCTGGTGCTGTTGCGTTATATGTGACTGAGCACTTAGGTATCCCAGTATCGACTACGCATACGATCACAGGTTCTATCATCGGGGTAGGAGTTACTAAACGTATCTCTGCTGTTAGATGGGGAGTAACTATTAACCTATTATGGGCTTGGATATTAACTATACCTGTATCAGCTATTATAGCAATGGTAGTATATTATTTGATTACATTCTTTATGTAAGCATATAGTTTAAAAGATATATAGAGTGGTACAGCGATGTGCCACTTTTTTTATTACGGGAAGTTGATGTGTTAATGAAGCAAAAAAGGAGCTGCTAGCTCCTTTTTTTATTCTTCTTCTTTTTGTCCCATCATCATTAGATATGCTTTTAAGAAGTTGTCAATCTCTCCATTCATTACAGAATCTACATCAGTAGTTTCGAATTGTGTACGGACATCTTTAACTAGTTTATAAGGATGCATCACGTAGTTACGGATTTGCGATCCCCATTCTATTTTCTTCTTATTTGCTTCTATTTCATCACGCATTGCTTGTTTCTTCTTAAGCTCAATTTCATATAATTGAGATTTTAAAAGTTGCATTGCTTTCGTTTTGTTATCTAACTGAGAACGCGTTTCAGAGTTCTCAATAATAATACCAGTAGGGTGGTGACGCAATCGTACTGCTGTCTCTACTTTATTAACGTTCTGTCCACCTGCACCACTAGATCGCATAGTCTCCCAAGATATATCTGATGGGCTAATTTCGATTTCGATAGTATCATCTGCTAATGGATAAACATAAACAGATACGAATGAGGTATGACGTTTAGCGTTACTGTCAAATGGTGAGATACGCACTAAACGGTGAACTCCATTTTCACCTTTTAAGTATCCGAACGCAAATTCTCCATCGAATTCTAAGGTTACTGTTTTTACACCAGCAACTTCTCCTTCTTGGTAGTTTAGTTCTTTTACATTAACGCCGTTCTTCTCTCCCCACATGATGTACATACGCATCAGCATAGCTGCCCAATCACAACTCTCTGTACCTCCTGCACCTGCTGTAATCTGTAGTACAGCACTCATATTATCTCCTTCGTCAGAAAGCATGTTTTTAAACTCTAGTTCTTCTATAATCTGAAGCGTTTTTTCATACTGTTCTACTACTTCTTCTTCTGTGTATTCACCTTCTGCATAGAATTCTAAAAGAATCTTTAATTCCTCTAGGTTAGACATAGCAGATTCATAGCCTTCTACCCATTTCTTTTTGGACTTCAGGGCTTTAACGATAACTTCTGCTTCTTTAGGATTATTCCAAAAGTCTGGAGCAAAAGTTTTTTCTTCCTCGTTTGTTATTTCGATAAGCTTCTTATCGATGTCAAAGATACCTCCTTAACGCACCAAGGCGATCAATAATATCCTTCTGTTGTTCTGTGGTTACCATAATTTTTAATACTTTTATAGCACAAAAATACTTATTCCTATCAATTTATGGAAATTAATTTAATCAGTGATACAATCACTAAGCCTACACCTGAAATGTTGAATTACATGATGAAAGCGAGGGTAGGAGATGATGTTTACAAGCAAGATGGAAGTACCAATGAATTAGAAATTGCTGTTGCTGAGTTGTTTGGGATGGAAGCAGCCCTTTTTTTTCCTTCAGGAACAATGGCAAATCAAGTCGCTATAAAATTGCATACTCAACCTGGAGATCATTTAATTTGTGATAAAAGTTCTCATATCAATATGTTTGAAGGGGGAGGGATAGCAGTGCACAGTGGAGTGAGTTGTGCATTAATAGATGGAGATAGAGGACGTATTACAGCAGAGCAAGTCTTGGAAAACTATAATGACCCCAATAATATTCACTTGCCAATCACTAAATTAGTTTGTATAGAAAATACGACAAATTTAGGTGGAGGAGCTTGTTATGAGCTAAGTGAGATAGAGCGTATTCGTGAGGTGTGTAATGAAAAGGGATTAAAGATGCACTTAGACGGGGCTAGATTATGGAATGCATTGGTGGCTAAATCACAACATCCAAGTCAGTTCGGTGCTTTATTTAATACGATATCAGTGTGTTTCTCTAAAGGACTTGGAGCTCCAGTGGGTTCTGTGTTGTTAGGATCGAAAGAAGATATCAAAAAAGCTATTCGCCTACGTAAATTAATGGGGGGAGGAATGCGTCAGATTGGGTATTTAACTTCGGCTGCTTTGTTCGCTTTAAAAAATAATGTTGGTCGCCTGCAAAGAGATCATTTCAGAGCGAAGCAAATAGAGATGGTTTTAAGTAAGAAAATATGGGTTAAGGAGGTTTTGCCTGTTCAAACTAATATCGTCGTTTTTAGGCTGCAAGAAATAGCTCAAAACAAAGTCTTTATAGATAAGTTGAAACAAAAGAATATATTTATCAGTGATATGGGAGGCGGATGGCTTCGTATGGTGACACATTTAGATTATCGCGAAGTAATGCATGAATATGTAATAGAAGCTCTTACTAAACTAGAATTGTAGAGGTAGAGGTAAGACGATGTAAATCGTTTATTTAGTAATATTTATGTTTTTAGATCAGGGAAATTGACTTACCTTTGTTTAGATTTAAATTAAATAATGGAAAAATTAAAACAACGTTGGGGTATTACATCAAATTGGCAAATGGGTGTAATCTTATTAGTTTTTGCAATTACAGGTTCTACTGCAGCTTACATATCGAAACCTATTTTAACTAGCATAGGGCTAGACAGAGCTACAACTAATCCGTTTATATATTGGGTTCTGTATATTGTGCTAATTCTGCCCGTTTATAAAGTTATTTTGATTTGTGTGGGTACTATATTTGGACAACATCGCTTTTTTTGGAATTTCGTGATGAAAATGCTAAGAAGAATGGGTTTTGGTTCTTTAGTGCCAAAAGATAAATAAGAAGTTTACCAATTATTATATTTATAAAAAAGCTGAAAGTATTAGTTAATACTTTCAGCTTTTTTTGTTCTATTTAGTTCTTGTGAATGATAAAGATACAAGGTCTTTTGTGTAAGTCTTCTTTTGTGTTTTTCCATTGAGAAGCTGGTTTAGTCTGTATAAACTCTGTCTCTAAGGTTATATCACAAGCTACGCAGATAAGAGTGTTTGGATTTAATATCTGTACCATATCTTGTAACAGTTGATTATTTCTATATGGAGTTTCTATAAATAACTGTGATTGGTTTTTCTCTTGAGAAGTTCTCTCTAAAGCTTTAAGAGCACTCTTTTTATCACTTTTATCTATAGGTAGGTATCCATTGAAAGCAAAGCTTTGTCCGTTCATTCCTGAAGCCATAACGGATAATAAGATAGAAGAGGGACCTACTAAAGGAGTTACTTTAATATTTCTTTTATGAGCTATGTCTACAATAACTGCTCCAGGGTCTGCGACACCAGGACAACCTGCTTCACTCATTACACCAACGCTTTTGCCTTCTAATAATGGTTTAATATATTCTTTGTATTCACTTACTTCAGTGTGTTTATTTAAAGGAAAAAGAATAAGTTCTGATTGTTTTTTTTCAGGACATATGCTTTTAATAAAACGTCTTGCTGTTTTTTCATTTTCAACTATGAATATGTCAAGCATTTCGATAGCGCGTTTTACAGTTTGTGGCAAAACGTCCATAGGATTTGTAGTGTCTCCTAGGGTGATAGGGATTAGGTATAGTGTACCTGTAGGTATATTATTTGTCATTTGTCAAATTTCTCTCAAATAGAGTACAAAGGTAAAGATAAAGTATAGTACAAAAAAGAAAAGGAAGAAAATGACTTTCTTCCTTTTACTTACATATATCTAAGATTTTAAATCTTTGGCTATTACATTACAAACTTCATCTAAAAGATGAAAAACATGTTCAAAACCATCATCTCCTCCAAAATATGGATCAGGTACTTCTAGGTTTTGACCTGGTGTGTTTTCATTAAGAATTAACTTTACTTTATTTTTAGCTTCTTGACTAGGTGCTAACTTAATTACATTTTCGTAATTAGATTTGTCCATCACATAGATGCGATCAAAATTAGTAAAGTCACTTACTTTAAACTGTCTTGCTCGTTGTGTAGTTAAATCAATATTGTATTTTTTAGCAACAGCTATTGATCGTTTGTCTGGTTGACTACCTATATGCCAATCTCCAGTACCAGCTGAATCAACAAAAAAACTTTCTGTAGAAAGCTTTGATTGTAATATCCCTTCTGCTAAAGGCGAACGGCAAATATTGCCTAAACAAACCATCAATACTTTTGTCATTACATACTGAATTTAATATTTATATCATCGTGGAATTTCTTAAACTCCTTATCCGTTTCTAATAAATTATCCACAGTTTTGCAAGCGTGTAATACTGTAGCGTGATCTCTATCTCCTATTTGTGAACCAATAGAAGCTAAAGAAGCTTTAGTGTATTTTTTAGCAAAGAACATCGCTAGTTGTCTAGCTTGAACTATGTTTCTTTTTCTTGTCTTAGAACGCAATGTTTCTGTGTCCATTTGGAAATAATCAGAAACAATTTTTTGAATATAATCGATAGAGATTTCTCTCTTCACACTCTTCACAAATTTCTCAACAACTTGTCTTGCTAAGTCAATTGTTACTTCACGCTTATTAAATGAAGATTGAGCGATTAATGAAATGATAGCTCCTTCTAATTCTCTAATATTAGAGTTTACATTTTTAGCTACATATTCGATTATTTCTTTTGGCATATCTACTCCATCACGGAATAATATTCCTTCAACAATTTTTACTCTTGTTTCAAAATCTGGGTGTGATATCTCTGCAGATAATCCCCATTTAAAACGAGATAAAAGACGTTGTTCGATATCTTGAATATCTACTGGTGCTTTATCAGAAGTAAGAATTACTTGTTTACCATTTTGGTGTAAATGGTTGAAGATATGGAAAAACACATCTTGTGTACCTGATTTACCTGATAAGAATTGAATATCATCGACGATAAGTACATCTATTAATTGATAGAAGTAGATAAAGTCATTACGCGTATTCTTACGTACAGAGTCAATATACTGTTGAGTAAAGACTTCAGCAGAAATGTACAAGACAGTTTTTTCTGGGTAAAGATCTTTAATTTCAACACCGATAGCGTGTGCTAAGTGAGTCTTTCCTAATCCAACTCCTCCAAAAATAAGAAGTGGGTTAAAAGAAGTACCACCTGGTTTATTCGCAACAGCCATACCAGCAGAACGTGCCAATCTATTTGAATCACCTTCTAAGAAGTTATCAAATGAATAGTTTGAATTTAACTGAGATTCGATTTTTACGTTTCTGATTCCAGGAATTACAAAAGGGTTTTTTAATTCTGGATTCTTGTTTTGAATAGGTACATCTAACTCTTGAGGTTTTACTGGACCTCTTTGTGTACTTGGTAATTGTTCTGTATAAGGTTGTTTGTTTCCAGAAGGAGTTTCCATCTGAATCTTATACAATAACTTTGCTTCAGCTCCTAACTGTTTTGTTAGGGCTACTTTTAGGATTTTTACATAGTGTTCTTCCAACCACTCGTAAAAAAACTTACTAGGCACCTGAATATAAAGAGCATTCTCTGTAAGCTCAATAGCCTTAATAGGCATGAACCATGTCTTGAATGCTTGTTCTTGGATGTTATCCTTTATGAATTCAAGACAATTATTCCATACAGATTCTGCTGTCTTAATTGTATTATCGTGCATTTTAGGTTAGAATTATAAAAACAGTTACTACTTTTGAGGGATTTTCAAGGGGAGAAAATGACCTCTTATTTCAGTGGCAAATATGTGAACAATTTTTGGGATAAAAAAACCTTTTTGTCATTGCAAAGTATAAAATAATTTGTTAAGTATAAGAAAAAAAATAACTCACAAGTTTATTAGAAAGATTATGAAATATTTTGATTATAAGGTTCGCGTACGTTATGCGGAGACAGATAAAATGGGCGTTGTATATCACGGTAACTATGCGCAATACTTTGAAATTGGGAGAGTTGAGTGGTTGAGGAACTTAGGTATATCGTATAAGAAAATGGAGGAACTTGGTGTTATGTTACCTGTGGTATCGTTAACTATGAATTATAAGAAATCAGCCTTCTACGATGACGATTTAACCATACGTACAATCTTTAAAAAACTTAGTTCTGTGAAGATAGAATTTGATTATGAACTATATAACGAAAAAGGCGATTTATTAACAACAGGTAATTCCGTTTTAGTGTTTGTGAATATGGAAACAGGAAGACCAATGGCTGCACCAGATTATGTTGTTGATAAAATACAAATGTTAGAAAAATAGCAGTCATTTTAGAGTGAATAAAAATAATCTAGTTGAACAATTGTTTTTGTTAGTTGTCTTTTAATGGTAAAAAAGACAAATTAGGTACAGCATTACTTAAAACAAATATTTATATTTACACAAAAGATTATAAATTATGAAACCAATATATTGGCTGATGAGCCTAGGTACACTTTTATCAATAGGGACGTATGCACAAGAACCAAAGTTGTTAGATGGTCGTGTACGTTTATATGATGGAAATGTAGTTCCTGTTACTATTGAAAATAAAAGAAGTAAAGAAGTGACTAAAGCTGATGGACGTGGGTATTTTATCATGGATGCAGCTGTAGGGGATACTATTCGTTTTTCTGATAAGAAGTTAGCTTCTGTTAATTATATCATTGGCAAAGAAGATTTGAATGCCAGTAGGTTTAATGTACTAATGACTAAAAAAGGGCAGTCCTTAGATGAGATTATCATTGTTCGCAAAGATTTTGGTGATGACTTCTTTGAAGGTGTTCCTAATAAAAACCTTACAGCAGCAGAGAAACGTTATAAAAAGAATAATACTGTTTTTTCCTCAACATCTAACTATGGAATGGGAATTAGTTTAGATGCCTTAGTTAATATGATATCTGGTCAAAAGAAAAGAGATAAACAGGCGATTCTTTATGAAAAATTAGATATAAAAGTGCAGCAGTTCTTAGATGACTACACTAGAGAAGAACTGTTAGAAGATTTTAAAATTCCTGAAGAACGTTTAGAGGCATTTCTTTACTACGTAGTAGCTCAGCCTAGTTTTGAAAAAATAAAAGTAGAGCGCACAGAAGGTTTTAAACTTTATTTAGCTCAAGAATATATTGATTTCTTAGGGTTTATGGATTTAGAAGAATAATGATTTTAATGTAGAATCATATCATGATATTATTATAGAAACTGAGTAATAGTACGCTATTATTCAGTTTTTTTATTGGTCTTAAGTATAAAAGTAGAGATATCAAATAAAGCATCTTTACTATAAGCTTTACGACCTTGGAAGACAAATAACCACTTTTTCCATTCAGGCCATTGCGCATCTAATTGATAGTTGAATAACTTTGCATTTAGTAGACCATGTGTACTTCTTGGATATACTTTGATAGTGGTAGTGTCTGATTCTCTATTAGAAGTATATTGTTGATAAAGTTGAGCATTGGTACCAGCAGGGACATTAAGATCATCACTTCCCCATAAGGCTAATAGAGGACCTTGCATATTTTGTAAATCAACAGAAGAATCAGCTTTGAGATTTCTAGCAATGAATAAGAATCTATCTTTTTCTATTTCTGATTCTTTAATTGTACAATCATTAAAATCAGTGAATAGTTTATAATCTGCTTGCTGTATAGAGTCTGCTTTTCGTTTTATTTCTTGTTCTGAGTATCCTTCTTCCTCTAAGCGTTTAGTTGTATAGTAATAACCTTGATCCATCCAATTAACGGCTCCTCCGATGATAACAGAGAAAGCAGGCTTAGTAAGGATAGCTGCTTTTGGAATGACCCAGCCTCCTTGAGAGAAACCTAGATATCCAATTCTATTCGGAGCAATTCCTTTGTCATGTACTAGAAAGTCAAAAGCATCTTTAGCTTCTACAGCTCTGTCCGTGATGGATTGGTTTAACCAATTTCCTTTGCTTTTATCTATACCTTTCTTGTCCCAGGTAAATACAGCAATTCCTTGATCTACTAGATGATGTATTAAAGGAAGGTAGCCTGAGTTAGAGGTCTTGTTTTGTGGGCCATCTCCATGAATAAAAATAGCGATAGGAGCAGTTTTAAAAAACTCTTTTTTAGGTAGAAATAAAGTGGCAGACAATTCCTCTCCTTGTGAAGTAAAGATTACTTCCTTTTGTGTAATCGTCGTGTCATCAAAATCTTGACTTCCTAAGAAGAAAAAATAAAGAAAAATAATGAGAAAGGTAGTAAAGATTGCTGCAAGTATTTTCCAACGCATAGCTGTATTTTTAGCCAAATATAAGCAGGTACGCGAATAGAAAAATAATATATTTAACTCAACAGTATTTTTTCAGTACTGAAACTACAAATAAAGGAGAAAAAGCTAATTGTATCTAAAATAGACTATTGAGTGAAAGTAAAGAACGAAACTAATATGCTTCGTCCGTTTCTTCGACAACTTTTACTTCATAAAATGGAACAAAAGCAGCTAGCGCTTGTTCATATTCATTTTTGCGTATAGATAACTCTATTTCACAGCTCATTTCCATTTTTTGACTTAGAATGTTTAAGTCTTTTTCTTTGATTACACGCATGACATTGTTCATGTCTTTGTATTCAAAGCGAACTTTAAACTTCTTATCAATTGTTTTTTCTATAATTTCCGCTTCTTCCATGGCCATCTGAGCTGCTGCACGATAGGCAGTGATGAGTCCTCCTACGCCCAGCTTTATACCACCGAAATAACGTACCACTACGATTAGAATATCTGTGACCTCATAAGATTGTATTTGTCCATAGATAGGAGCACCTGCAGTATTACTAGGTTCTCCATCATCATTAGCACGATAGTATACCTGTTCTGCTCCAAGTTGAAAGGCATAGCACCAGTGACGCGCATTATAATGCTCTTTCTTGATGCGATCGATGATTTCTTTTACTTCTTCTTCGCGTTGAATAGGAAAAGCATAGCCAAAAAACTTACTATTCTTTTCTTTATACAATACTTCTTCTGTTGGTCTACTTATTGTTTTATATGAATCTAATGCTTCTGCCATTATTTGCGATATACTATTCTTAATTCGTTGTCTAAAATACGATGTTTTACTACTTTATCAAATCCTGAAAAATGAGGAGCAGGGATACCTTCTGTTATTGGAGTATTTCCAATAAATACTCTTGCTTCATCCCATAACTCAGCATCAATAAAATGCTGAAGTGTATGTGTACCACCTTCTACTACAACAGACATAATCTGATGTCTGTATAAAATATCTAGAATCTGTGGTACTAGAGGTTGATTAAAATCTGCATGCTCATAGATTAGATTATCAGTAGAGACTAAGTCTTGATTAGCTGTGATACAGATCGTTTTGACACTATTATCTTTAATGCTAAAGGAGTTGTCTATTTTGCCAATTCTATCAATGAATACACGGATAGGACTTTTGCCGTACCAATCTCTTGTAGTAAGAGAAGGATTATCACTAAGGACTGTCTGTGTACCTACTAAAAAAGCCATTTCTTCACTTCTCCATTGATGTACTAATTGTTTAGAATAGGTATTCGATATCCAGAAAGGTCTATTAGTAGCTCTCTGTATAGGAGCAATAAAGTGATCTATAGACTCAGCCCATTTTAAGATAATATAAGGGCGTTTTTGATTGTGAAATGTAAAAAAGCGCTTGTTACTCTCTTGGCATTCTTTTTCTAATACACCTACTATTACTTCTATTCCTGCATCACGCATTTTTTGAATTCCTCTGCCACATACTTTTGCAAAGGGATCTACAGTACCGATAACGACTTTAGGTATCTTCTTTTCGATTACCAAGTCACAGCACGGAGGAGTCTTACCAAAGTGACTACATGGCTCTAGACTGACATATAAAGTACTCTCTTTTAGTAGTTCTTGATTCTGAACAGATGCTATTGCATTAGGCTCAGCATGAGGACCTCCATAAGGAGAAGTGAAGCCTTCTCCGATAATGCGATTGTTGTGTACTACCACAGCTCCTACAGAAGGATTAGGCATAGCAGCATAAGTTCCTTGTAGTGCTAACTGAATACAGCGAGAAATATATAATTCGTGTCTTTCCAAAATTGATAATAATGTATCTTTGAACAAAATTAAACTAAAACATTTGTTTTTAAAGAATACTATGCAGATAAAGTACTACCAATCCTATTTTAAAGAGAGTTTAACTCCTATTTATGATGCTGTGGAAGCGGAGCAATTATTTTTGATTGCTTTAGAAGAGATAGAAGGGAAAACTAGAATTGATCTAGTTATGAATCCAACGATGCAGACAGATAAGGTAGCAGTATGGGAATCTGTATTAGAAGAATTAAAACAAGAAAAACCAATTCAATATATCTTTGGGCAAGCCTATTTTTACGGATTGACCTTTAAGGTGAATGAGTTTACTCTTATTCCAAGAGCAGAAACAGAAGAATTAGTAGAGTGGATAATAAATAGTGTCAACCCATCTAAACCTATTAGAATATTAGATATAGGAACAGGAAGTGGCTGTATAGGAATAACATTAGCGAATGAATTACCTCTAGCTAGAGTTACTTTAATGGATGTTTCTGATAAGGCTTTAGAAGTAGCGAAACAGAATGCAGTAAGTAATGGAGTGGCTGTGGAAACGATTTTACAAGATGTATTACAACTAGAAAAGTTGAAGAGTCAGTACGATATTATAGTGTCTAATCCTCCTTATGTACGCAACTTAGAAAAAGTAGAAATAAAAAAGAATGTATTAGATTATGAGCCTCATCTAGCTCTATTCGTAGAAGATAATGATCCACTGATATTTTATAGAAAGATAGCTCTTCTAGCCAATAACAACTTACAAACAGGAGGTATGTTGTTCTATGAAATTAACCAGTATTTAGGAGAGGAGACTAAAACATTGTTTGAATCTCTTGATTTCACAGGTGTAGAGTTAAGAAAAGATATGGTAGGAAATGATAGAATGATTAAAGCTGTTAAACGATAAGTGAGTAGAGTAATTAACGTCATAGAGATAAAAGCTTTTTCCTGCTGTAGTAGCTGAATTTATGGAATATTCTATTTCTAGTAGTAACACCTCACAAGTATTGTAAGCAATTCTCATGAACTTATAATTAAGAATTTATTGAATAAGGACATATAAACTAATAAAGGCTATCACTAGGATAGCCTTTATTAGTTATAATTAGATTAATGAGCGTGTCCTCCGCCTCCTTCGTTTTTGATCAAGTGACTTTGAATATAGTAAGCACCAGATAGTACAATCTCACTATCTTTAGGAATGTCTTGTAAGACTGTTACCTGTGAGTACCCTAATTCTGATACTCCTGCTTTGACTTCTATTCTTTGGAAGTGATATGACATACCGCTTTCTTCTTTATGAGCATCTTCTAGAATGAAAATAAACTCACGTCCATCTGCTTTGACAATCGCGTCATTAGGCAGAGCATCTACTGTTCTCTCTCCGATATGTACTAATGCATTAACATAAAGTCCTGGTATCAGAGTCTCAGGTACATTATCAATATTAGCATGTACGATTACGGTTTTAGTACCAGGTTCAAAAGATTTATTGATACTAAAAATAGTAGCAGTTACCTCTGAATTATTGATATTAGTAAAGTTAAAAGAGACCTTTTGTCCTATTTTGATAAAAGGCATGTCTTTTTCGTACACTAATAAATCTAAGTGAATTCTAGAGTTATCTACAATAGTAAATAGAGACTGCCCCGCCATAACATTAGTACCTATTTTGACTGGTATAGTAGCTATATTACCAGATATAGGAGATACTATTCTCAACGATTTAGAGATAGACCCAGGAGCTGTATTAACTAAGCTTAGTCTATTGCTTAAAGATTGGTATCTTGCGCGTTCTATATTTAAGTCTGATTTAGTCTTCTGATATGTCTTTTCAGAGTTGACATTCTCTGCTCTTAAAGTTTGCTGACGTTTATACTCTAACTCTAAATATTCTAATGTGTTTTTAGAAACGAGGTATTCCTCTTGTAGCTGAATATATTCAGGACTATCTATAATTGCTATTGTTTGCCCTTTTTTTACATAGTCTCCTAGATTCACATTGATATTTGTGATTGTACCACTTAAAAAAGAAGATACATCAGCCTGACTTTGAGCAGGAAGCTCAGTATTACCATTTACTCTAATGACATCACTTAAGTTTTTTTGCTGTACTTGTCCTAGTTGAATGTTAGAAGCAGTGTATTGAGCTTGGTTGAGCTCTACCTCTTTATTAGCAGATTCTTCTTTCGCTTCTGTTTTTGTAGTACTCTCTGTTTTTTCGTTTTCGTGATCATGACCAGAATGGTCTTCTTCAGCATTTTTACAGCTAAATAATAGAATACTTGTAGCTATTGATAAAAATATAATCGACTTTTTCATTTCTCTGATATTATTGGTTTACTAAATAATGTAGGGTATTGTGACTTAGGTTATACTGTAGAATAGCATCTAAGTAATTCATCTGAATCGCTAGTGCTGTTTCTACGGATTGAATGTATTCTACATAAGAGATATCCCCATTATTATAAGATTTCTTAGCGTGGTCTTTGATAAGAGCAGCATTCTTTAAAGCATTTTCTTGATAGTAATCGATTACTTTCTCTTGTGCTTTGATAATGTCAAATTGTTGTTGGACATTTTCTTCTAACTGTTTGTGCAGGTATTCTTTTTGCACTGTAGCTTGTTGTATTTCATACTTCATCGCTTTTACCTTAGCGTTTTGACTACCAAAGAAGATAGGTATAGAAATCCCAACTGTATAACTCGGTACACGCAATTCTTTCCCATAAGTAACAGGTAGCCCATTACTCCCTGTTACAGTTCCTGAATCTGATTTTATGTTATAACCTAATGAGAAGTCAGGTAAGAAGTTTGCCTTCTCTAGTTTTCTATTTGCTTCTATTGTTTCTATCTCTTTTTCTGCTAGCTGAATAGTATTGTTTAAACTCAAATCAAAGTCAACATCCGCCTCGTGTTTGTCATATACAATATCAGTGTTCATAGGGATGAAATCTTCCTCTAGGTTTAATAGAGCTTTTAGCTTAGAAGTTTCGTTGTCTATCCCTGTTTTATTTTGTGTGATAAGTACTCTTAACTCTTGTTCTTTAGCAGAAGCTACATTACTTTCCATCAGTGTTGTTTCACCAGTTTCATAACGAAGCTTAGCTGATCTAGAAAAATCCTTTAATAAGTCTGCTTGTTCTTTGAGTAATACTTCTTTTGAAAGTGCATACAATAAGTTTTCCCAAGCTTGTCTTACTGCGTATTCCGTAACATTAACAGCTCCTTGTTGTTGGATAACAGCGGTCTCGTAAGCCTTATTTAGAACAGACTTTTTCTTTCCATAGGTAAACGGTGAGAAAGATTGAGAAATAGACAAAGTAATGTCCTTTTTCTCTTTAGTGTCTAAATACCCAAAACCTGTTGATATATCTGTTTTAGCTAGGTCAAAGTACGTTCCTATCATTTGCTTTTGAGCAATTGTATTATACTCTGCCGCTTTTATTCCTTTATTATTTGCTACGCTTAGTTCTAAAGCCTCTTGTAATGTAAGCTTTTTGACTTCTTGTGCCTGTGTACCTATCCCCATTAGTAATAATAGAGTAGAGGCTACTATAGTTTTATTTTTTTTGCCTATTCCCAATCCTTTTTCTTCATAGTAATAGATAATAGGCAAGACGATTAACGTTAAGATAGTAGCAGAGATTAACCCTCCGATAACTACTGTAGCTAGGGGTTTTTGTACTTCTGCTCCAGCACTAGTGCTCAGTGCCATTGGTAAGAAACCTAGAGAAGCTACAGCTGCTGTAAGTAATACAGGGCGTAGACGTATTTTAGTTCCTTCTATAATTCTTTCATATAAATCCATACCTTCTTTTTTAAGTGAGTTAAACTGACCAATTAGTACGATACCATTTAATACAGCGACTCCGAAAAGTGCGATAAATCCAACTCCTGCTGAGATACTAAATGGCATATCTCTAAGCCATAATGCAGCTACTCCACCGATAGCAGAAAGAGGAATAGCAGTAAAGATCATCAAGGACTGTTTTACTGATTTAAAAGTAAAGTATAACAACACAAATATTAATGCTAGAGCTACTGGTACAGCTACCATTAATCGATTTGTTGCTTCCACTAAGTTTTCAAATTGTCCTCCATAAGTGATAAAGTATCCATCAGGCATATCTAGTTTTTTATCTAAGATGGCTTGAATGTCATTCACCACACTTTTTACATCTCGTTCACGAACATTAAATCCTAATACAATACGTCTTTTACCATCTTCTCTACTGATCTGTTGAGGGCCGTCTTCATAGTCGATAGTAGCGATTTGCCCTAATGGAATTTGTTGTCCATTCGCTAATGGGATAAACATATTTCTTAGGTTTTCAATATCTTGTCTAGAATTGCTTTCTAAGCGTACGACTAGATCAAATCTCTTTTCTCCTTCATAAACTACTCCTGCAGTCTCTCCTGCAAAACCAGCTCTTACGACTTGACTGATTTCAGATATGGTAAGCCCATATAGCGCAAGTTTATCTTGATTATACTTAATCGATATCTGTGGTAATCCGCTTACTCTTTCTAGTTTAGTACTAGCTACACCAGGTACACCTGAGATTAGACCACTTATTTCATCTCCTATACTCGCTAGGCGATCTAGGTCGTCTCCAAACACTTTAATTGCTACATCACTTCTTACTCCGGTCATTAGTTCGTTAAAACGCATTTGGATAGGCTGAGAGAACTCTGTCGTTACTCCCGGTATTTCTTCTAGTGCTTCTTCCATTAGAGAGATAAGTTCCTCTTTGGTTTTAGCTGATGTCCATTCTTTTTTCTCTTTTAAAATAATAATCATATCGGCAGCTTCCATAGGCATAGGATCCGTTGGAATCTCCGCACTACCTATTTTTGAGATGACCATTTTCACTTCAGGGAAGCGTTCCATTAGAATCTGTTCTGCTTTAGTCGTAGTCTCTATTTCTTGGGATAGCGAACTACCAGAAGAGATAATAATATGTGTAGCTAAATCCCCTTCGTCTAGAGTAGGAATAAACTCACCTCCCATACGACCAAAGACAAATAAAGCAATAGCAAATAATCCAAAAGCAATAGCTAGAACGATTCTTTTTATTTTAAAAGCACCTTCTAATAGAGGTTTATACCAACTATATAGTTTGTCAATAATCTTATCACTAAAGTTTGGTTTTTCTTTTCCTGCTTTCTTCGATAAGAATAACGAAGAGGCCATAGGTACATAAGTAAGCGAAAGAATGAAAGCTCCTAGAATAGCAAATGACACCGTCATCGCCATAGGGCCAAACATTTTTCCTTCGATGCCTGTTAAAGCTAGAATAGGCAAGTACACGATTAGGATAATAATTTCTCCAAACGAAGCACTTGTTCTTATTTTAGACGAAGCAGTATATACTTCAGTGTTCATTTCGTCTTGGGTGAGCACTCTATTTTTACCTGCATGGAGTCGATGTACTATGGCTTCTACAATAATAACAGCTCCATCGACTATTAATCCGAAATCAATCGCTCCTAAACTCATTAAGTTACCACTTACACCGAATAACTTCATCATAGAAATAGCGAATAATAAGGCTAGAGGTATTACAGAGGCTACGATTAGCCCTGCTCTCCAGTTTCCTAAAAGCAATACTAGTACAAATACGACAATCAGAGCACCTTCGATAAGGTTAGTTTGAATGGTACTAACTGTTTTGTCGATTAATTTAGTTCTATCTATAAAAGGTTCTATTGCTACCCCTTCAGGTAGTGTTTTTTCTATTTGAGTGATTCTTTCTTTTACCGCTTTGACCACTTCTTGTGTATTGGCATCTTTCAGCATCATCACCATACCACTCACATCTTCACCTTTTCCATCTTTAGTCACAGCACCATATCGAATACTGCTCCCGATGCGTACTTCTGCTACATCGCGCACTAATACAGGTGTACCGTTGTTAGACTTCACTACGATTCGCTCTATGTCTTCTATGCTTTTTACCATTCCCACACTTCTGATGAAGTAAGCATAAGGTTTTTTGTCAATATAAGCCCCTCCAGTATTCTCGTTATTGGCTTCTAGTGCGTTAAATATCTCAAGGATAGAGGTGTTCATACTGTTAAGCAAGTCAGGTTTTACTGCTATTTCGTATTGTTTTAATTGACCTCCTAGGGTGTTTACTTCAGCCACTCCTTTTACACCTACCAGTTGCGGTTTGATAATCCAGTCTTGTATAGTACGTAGATCCATACTATTGTATCTTTCTTCATACCCTTCTTTAGGGTAGACTACATATTGGTATATTTCGCCTAGTCCTGTACTCACAGGAGCTAACTCAGGTGTTCCTACTCCTTTAGGAATGACTTCTTCAGCAGTTTTTAGTTTTTCTGATATTTGATTACGAGCCCAGTATATATCCGTGTCTTCTGTAAATACTACAGTGATCACACTTAGTCCAAACCTACTGATAGAGCGAAGTTCCGTTATATTAGGAATGGGCTTTACAGCCTGCTCGATAGGATAGGTGATGAATTGTTCCACTTCTTGTGTTGCTAGTGTAGGAGAACTAGTGATAATTTGAACTTGATTATTGGTTATATCAGGTTGAGTATCCATTGGTAAATTAAGGAGAGAATAAGTCCCAAGCGTGATTAGCCCTAGAACAAATAGTCCAATAATAAACTTGTTGCGGATACTAAAATGTATGATTTTATCTAACATAGTAGTAATAGTCTTAAAAATGATTTGTGATGTGTTGTATGGGCTAAGTAACGCGCCATAACAAGAGTTAACTTTATGATTCTATAAGCCTGTATAGGATAACTACAATCTTGTTCTCTGTTAGAATATGCCTACAGAAATAAGTAGCTCTAAAGGTTCATTGAACAATATTATAGCTCAATGAATAGATAGAAATAAAAAGTTAAAAGGGTATTAAGCAACTATTTTAGGTGGTTGCCAAATAGGGTACTCCATTCTAATCACAGCATCTTTGTGATATGAAGGGATTTTGTGGTTGTGTTTTACAGAAGAAAGATCTATTACATTAATGACTTCTGCCACAGTTAAAGAAACTGCACAACAAGAACAGCTACACAAAGGAGAGCACACATCTAAGTGGTCTATATCAGAGTCAGCCTGTTGTAAAGAAGTTAAGTGTATAGATTCTGTACTTTGAGTAATATTCAAATCAACATAACTATCCGCACAAGGATAGAAACTTATCGCTAGAAAAACTAACGAAAGAAATAAGTTTAATATGTTGTTGAATTGTTTCATAAGGCAAATATAGTAGAAAGAGATGAGATGATAAAACATAGACTATGTCTTTGCAACAGTGTTGCATAGCTAAATATGGAATACAATAGACTCGTACTATTGTTTTTTATAGTACAATAGTTCTTGTTCTTATGAGATCCTTGTGTTATTCAGACTCGTATTTGTTATATTTTCTTCACTCATAGGGATTTAACATAAGTTTTTAAGTCTTTCATTTTCAATTAAGTAAATTAGTAGGAACTTAAAAAAATATAATTATGAGTACACAGATAAAATCAAGTATTAAGACAATCAACCCAACTACGGGAAAAGAAGAAAAAGTATATCCTGTTATGTCACCTGAAGAAATAGATAGAATCTTAGCTAAAGCAGATAAGACCTTTCTGACATGGGGCAAGACTACGATAAAAGAAAGAGCAGCTATTATTCATAAAGTAGCAGAAACTTTCAGAGCACGTAAAGAAGAGCTAGGAGCCTTAATCACTCGTGAGATGGGTAAACTACACAGTGAAGGAATAGGAGAAGTATTATTATGTGCAGATATCTTTGACTTCTATGCTACTAATGCAGAAACCTTATTAGCAGATGAAAAGATAAAAACCCCTCATGGAGAAGCATTTATCAGTAAAGAACCCATAGGTACTATTCTTAGTGTACAGCCATGGAACTTCCCATTCTATCAGATTACTCGTTCTGCTGCCCCTAATCTTATGGCAGGGAATACGATGGTGTTAAAACATGCTTCTAATATTCCTCAGTGTGCAGAGATTATGGAGGTGATCTTTAAAGAATGTGGTCTACCTGATGGGGTATACACTAATCTATTTGTACCAGGAGCATCTATAGAAGCAATTATCGGTGATCCTAGAGTGAAAGCTGTAGCATTTACAGGAAGTGAGCCAGCAGGATCAAGTGTAGCTGCTGCCGCAGGTAAACATATTAAGAAAACGACATTAGAGTTAGGAGGTAGTGATGCTTTCGTTGTACTAGATGATGCAGATCTTAAGAAAGCAATTAAGGGTGCTGTAGAAGGTCGACTATGGAATGCTGGTCAAGTATGTGTATCACCTAAACGTCTTATAGTTGATAAGAAATTAGCTAAGGCGTTTATCGAAGGAGTAACAGAGCAAGTAAAGAAAACTAAGGTAGGTGATCCTATGTCAGCAGATACTCAGCTAGCACCTCTAAGTAGTGAGAAAGCAAGAGAAGATGTATTAAAACAAGTGAAGAAAGCTGTAGAACAAGGTGCTAAGTTAGTCTATGGTGGGAATAAACTAGATAGAGAGGGATGGTTTATGGAACCAACTATTCTAACAGGTATCAAGAAAGGCATGGATGCCTATAGCGAAGAGATATTCGGTCCTGTATTCATGATTTATGAAGTAGAGAACGAGGCAGAGGCTATCGCATTGGCTAATGATACAGATTATGGATTAGGCGGTAGTGTATTCACAGAGAATAAAGAAAGAGGAGTGAAGGTCGCTCGTCAGATTGCTACCGGAATGGTGTATATCAACCATGTGACAGGTATCTCACCAGAATTACCTTTTGGTGGTACGAAGAAGTCAGGGTATGGTAGAGAACAAGCGAAATACGGTATCCATGAATTCGTCAATGAGAAATTGATCAGAGTAACTGATATAGATAAAGCTTATTAGTAGTAATAAGTACTTTTAATTGTTTAAGTGGAGGGTGTTCTTTATAGAACATCCTCTTTTTTTTATATTCATTGGTTAATGAATTTTATATGACAAAGAATGTTCTGTAGAGGCACAATACGTTGTGTCTAACGTGTAATATGTATATCAGTAATGTTCTGTAGAGACGCAATACATTGCGTCTACCGTATAGTATGTCCATCAATATGATTTATAGGTTATTATAGAATTTGTCTTGTTTCCATGTAATAGGATTCATTATAATATAATTAGCAATCTTAATATAAGATTCTGCAGTTCGTATGATATGATCATGATATCTTGGTTGCCAGAAAAAAGGAATATTTAGTGTGTAAGCATCTTTCTTTACTCCTACTTTAAATCCTCTTATTATAGAGCCTAAACTACCAGAAGTAACTTTGCATTCCTTTTTTAATGTGCTGTTGTCATTAAATGTGTTACTGTTGTTAATATGTAAAATACCATGTATATGATTAGGCATTATGATAAAAGCATCAAGTATGACATAAGGATGATATAAAGGAATATTATTCCAACATTTTAATACGCTATGTCCTAATGGGCTCAAGATTATTTCTTCTTGTTGAATTGTACCAAAGTAATTGATTCTATTTTTTGTACATATTGTAATAAAGTAAGTACCATTATTACTATAATCCCACCATTGAGCCCTGTTAGAAGGACTTCTATATATTTTATTGTTTAGATTCATTGTTTTTGGTTTAATTAATGTCTACAAAAAGTATTCCTGTTTTTTTAATGCATTTTAATACTGGGTGTTAGACGCAAAGTGTTGCGTCTCTACCTTATATCATTCGTGTAATTATCCCTCATTTCCTTTCTTATTTAAATAATACATCGTAATATTGCGATGTATTAAATGAAGAGATTATGGGAATTACAAAAGCAGAATTGTTTAGCGAGAAAAAGAATCGGTTAGCGAGTATGTTTAAAGTACTAGCGCATCCTGCTAGATTAGCTATTCTTCAATACATCATTAATCAGAAAGCCTGTATCTGTAATGACTTAGTAGAAGAATTAGGTCTTGCACAAGCAACTATATCTCAACATCTGAAAGAGTTAAAAAACAGTGGTCTTATTAAGGGAAGTATAGAAGGAAAGTCTGTCTGTTATTGTATAGATGATACGGTATGGAATGAATTTGCTCAAGAATTTGGATTATTCTTTGCACAATCTATTCAAAATAACGAATGCTGCTAAGGCATTTTTTTAAACTAACGTATCGTGATATTACGATGTATTAATGAGTGTTAAAATTTAGAAATATGAAATTATCAGAAGTAAAACAAGTGTTAGCAACCATGCAAGACGTGGTATTTAAATTAGAAGACGGTAATAGTGTACCCTCGCATTTTCATATTACAGAAGTAGGTCAGATCGATAAAAACTTTATTGACTGTGGAGGTACTGTAAGAAAAGAGCAGAAAGTGAGCTTCCAGTTGTGGTTAGCAGATGATTACGATCATCAACTGAAAGCTGAGAAGCTATTGCACATTATTAATTTGTCTGAGCGTTTATTACAGATCCAAGATGCTGAAGTAGAGGTAGAATACCAACAGGCTACTATAGGTAAATATAATCTTGGTTTTGATACAACTAATAAGCACTTTGTATTACAAAATACCTTGACAGCGTGTTTAGCAGAAGATGCATGTGGTATACCTGTATCTAAACCTAAAGTAGCTCTGTCTTCTTTAAAAGCAGAATCTTGTTGTTCACCTAGTAGCGATTGTTGTTCGGATGAGAAATAAAAGGATGAAATTTTTAGATCGTTACCTTACCCTTTGGATATTTTTGGCCATGATATTAGGTGTCGGCGTCGGTTATTTCTTTCCTCGCATTCAAGATCTTATGGCATCGGTGTCTATAGGGAGTACAAATATCCCTCTAGCGATAGGGTTGATTGTGATGATGTATCCTCCATTAGCTAAGGTGGATTATAGTTTATTGCCAAAAGTGTTTGAAGATAAAAAGGCATTAACTTCATCCTTACTACTGAATTGGGTGATTGGTCCTGTTCTTATGTTTGTGTTGGCTATTATTTTTTTGAGGGATCAGCCTGACTATATGATAGGAGTGATTCTAATCGGTCTGGCTAGATGTATAGCGATGGTGCTAGTATGGAATGATTTGGCAAAAGGAAATAAAGAATATGCTGCTATGTTAGTAGCTCTGAATAGTGTGTTTCAAGTGCTTTTTTACAGTGTATATGTATGGCTTTTCATCAATGTACTACCTGCCAAATTAGGTTTGGCTACTTATGATGTACATATAGAGATAAGTGAAGTGATACAAAGTGTCTTGATCTACTTAGGAATTCCCTTTTTAGCAGGCTTCTTAAGCCGAAAATACTTGGTGAAATACAAAGGAGAGCAGTGGTATAATCACAGGTTTATTCCACGCATATCACCTTTTACCTTGTATGCTTTATTATTTACGATACTGTTGATGTTCTCTTTTAAAGGACAGCAAGTAGTAGAATTACCGATGGAAGTGATACAAGTAGGTATTCCTTTAGTCATTTATTTTGTATTGATGTTTGCCATCAGTTTTTGGCTGAACTATCGTATGAAATTACCTTATGATCACAATGCTGCTATTGCTTTCACTGCTTCAGGAAATAACTTTGAATTAGCTATTGCCATTTCTATTGCAGTTTTTGGAATACATTCTCCCCAAGCTTTTGTTGGAGTAATCGGGCCTTTGGTAGAAGTACCTGTCTTAATTGCTCTTGTGAGACTAAGTTTGTATTGGCAAAAGAAATATTATCAAAAATAAATATAGATAGAGACGTAGTTCACCCTAGAACTGCGTCTTTGTGTTATAGTACCTATTCGAGAAAACTATCTATACTTTTTTTGTTTTCTCTCTTCTTTTTACTGTTTTTTAATGGTAAATAGCTTTTTTTACTCTTCTTTTTTTAGTTAAAGCAGTTCTTTTGACCTTTATACAACCAATAATTTTAAAAAAAGTATCATTTTTTTTACATGGTGTTTTGTTTTAAGATAGTGATTATCAGTGTTTTATTTGTTTTTGACTGGTTTTTATACTTTACTCATACCTGCTTTAACCCTAGTAAATACGAGGCATATAGCAAAATCCTTGGACAATTCATGGACAATACCTAGATAATAGTGGAGGAAAGCGATGGTTTGTCGAAGGATACTCCTTTTATTATCCAGCTATTGTTCTTGGATTAGCTCTTGTGATTCTATTGAGGTGGAAGAGAATTGTATAGAAAATAAATATTGGTTAAACTTTAGAAACATAGAGAATAAAGAGAAAAACTTATTATACAAAAGCCATTTAAATACAGATAAACAGCATATTACGGTTAATGAAAAAACTGTATTTTAGCTTGTATTTAATTAATGGACTGTGGACACAAATAATAACTATATAGAGATCAATAAAAAAACTTGGAATGAGAAGGTGGCTTTGCACGTAGATTCTGAGTTCTATAATATGAAAGATTTTTTGGCAGGGGAGACTTCTCTAAATGAGATAGAGTTAAACTTATTAGGAGATGTTAGAGGGAAGAAGATTCTGCACTTACAATGTCACTTTGGACAAGATACGCTTTCGTTAGCTAGAATGGGAGCAGATGTAACAGGTGTAGATCTGTCCGATAAAGCTGTAGAAAAAGGGAGTGAATTAGCTCAGCAATTAGGGCTAGATGTACGTTTTATTTGCAGTGATGTGTATCAACTTCCAGAGGTGTTAGAGGAGCAGTTTGATATCGTATATACCAGTTATGGAGTGATAGGTTGGTTACCAGATATGAATAAATGGGCTGAAGTAGTATCTAAGTTTGTCAAACCAGGAGGTAAATTTGTATTCGTAGAGTTTCATCCTTTTATTTGGATGTATGACTACGATTTTACTAAGATTGAGTACTCTTATTTTAATATAGAGTCTATTGTAGAGACAGAGACAGGTACCTACGCAGATAAGACTGCTGATGCCGAGTTTGGTAGTGTAAGTTGGAATCACAGTATTGCTGATGTTGTGCAGGGATTGGTTAATAATCAATTGCAAATAAAGGCCTTCGAAGAACATAACTATTCTCCTTACCCTTGTTTTAATCAGGTGGTAGAGATAGCACCTAAGAAGTATCAGATTAAACCTTTTGGAGATAAAGCTCCTTTAGTATATGCTATCGTAGCAGTAAAGTAAGCATGACTCGGCTTATATATATATGAGATAACAGAGTATAATCCGTGCCTATAGTTGAGTCTATATATAGCGTATATTATAGTATAGAGTGAATAGAATATGAGGTGTATATCTATATCCATAGTGAGGCGGTAATGCGTTTGTTTTTTGGGATTAGGATATTTTGAGTAAATTTGCCTTACTACATTAAGTTTATCTTCTATCTTAATGACTTCATTTTTAGAAAAGTGTGTAGGTACTACTACAGTGATTGCTTTTCGTTTTTCCTAAGAATACAAGTATCAGTAACAACAGTTTTGCTCTTGTTGAGATTATCAATAAGAGTGAGTAATACCATATTTTATACATGAACATACCACCATTCTATATATTTACAGGAGGCCCAGGTAGCGGAAAAACGACGTTACTTCATGCCTTAGAAGCTCAAGGATATACCGTAATGCCTGAAGTGGGGAGGGCTATTATCCAGCGCGAACAAGCTTTGGGGAGTGATGTACTGCCTTGGGAGAATAAACAATTATTTTATGAAGCGATGCTATCTCAGTCTGTTTATGATTACGAACATTGTATAACGGATGAGGTTATATTATGGGACAGAGGGATACTCGATAGCATAGGCTATGCCGTATTAGAAGGATTAGATATAAGTGAGGCACAGCATAATATCGCCTCCAGTCTTCCCTATATGCCAACTGTCTTTATCTTACCTCCGTGGGGAGAAATCTATACGCAAGACAAAGAGCGCAAACAGGATATGGAGGTAGCTAGGGCAACTTATGAGACAATGAAAACAACGTATCAACGATATGGTTATACTCTAATAGAGGTGCCTAAAGGGACAGTAGATGAACGCGTAACCTTCGTAATGAATCAATTAAAGAAAGAAGAAAATGAAAGAAATAATAGAGACTGATAGAGTAATAATTCGCCCTTTAGAAGAAGGAGATGTAGAGGGGATATTGGCTTTAGACGGAGATATCCGAGTGTTAGAGTTCTTAGGTAAGAAACCGATAGGGAGTAAAGAAGAGGCGCTCGGCGTAATCAGATTTATTCGTCAACAGTACGAAGACTTTGGCATCGGAAGATGGGCTGTGATAGAGAAAGAAACGAATACTTTTATCGGGTGGACAGGCTTTAAGTATTTAAAAGACGGACCTAGTGGAGTCGCAGAATACTTAGATTTAGGATACCGCTTTATCTACGAGGCATGGGGTAAGGGATATGCTACTGAGACTGCGAAAGCATGCTTAGTATATGCAGACAAACATTTGACAACGTTACCGATACATGCTAGTTCTGAAGTAGGTAATGATGGCTCTAGACATGTGTTAGAAAAAGTAGGTTTTAAAGTAGTCGATACATTTTTAGATGAAGGTGTGCCAAATTTTTGGTATATTAGACTTAAGAAATAAAAGGCTATAACGAAGAAACGCTATGAATATGTTAATTAGATTATTCGAGCAATACGGGTATTTATCACCAATGTGTAAAGAGGCTTTGGAGAAAAATACTCAGATATTTTATAAGAGAAAAGGGGAGTACCTACTAAAAAAAGGACAACTGTCAGGTAGTCTTTATGTTTTAGAAGAAGGCTTTGTGCGTGGATTCTATATGCATAATGATCAAGAGATAGATGTATGGTTTGCTTTTGAACAAACCATCATGGGGTCTACTTATCAGATGTATAAGAGCAAAGCTTCTCTTGAGTTTATACAATGTATGGAAGACTGTGTGGTACATGCGATTCCAAACCAAGTTATATTTCGTTTTTTTAAAGAATATCCTGAGTTAAACTTGATTTTAAGACGCTCTACAGAAGACTATTGTTTACAGTTAGAAGATAGAGCTTTTCAACTACAGACCATGTCTGCTACAGAGCGATACCACAGATTATTAAAAGATCTAGGGAGTGATGTGAATAGAATCCCTTTAGGAAATATCGCATCTTATCTAGGGATCTCCCAAGAAACACTGAGTAGAATCAGAAGAATTTGACATATATCAAAAAAGTAGCCCTCTGTTGAGGGCTATTTTTGTGGCGTAAATAAATGATATATGAAGAATTTTATCTTTTTAGCAGTAGCTATTGTGTGTGAAGTAATAGGTACAAGTGCTTTAAAAGCATCAGAACAATTTTCTAAATTAGGAGCTAGTGTATTGACTGTATTGATGTATGCGGCTGCATTTTATTGTTTAAGTCAGACTCTTCGCACTATTCCTGTTGGGATAGCGTATGCGATATGGTCAGGAGTAGGTATCGTTTTAGTAACTTTGATAGCGATAGTACTGTATAACCAAAAACCAGATGTACCTGCTGTATTAGGGCTGGGATTGATTATAGCGGGGGTAGTTGTAATCAACGTATTCTCTAAAATGAGTGCACATTAAATAACAGATAGAAGAATGAGTGATATTAATTTTAAAGAGCTGAGTTATCTACGAGAAGGAAACAAGGTACAACAGCGAATAGCTGAGGTACTAGAACAAGGATTAGTAATGGATAAGTTACGTAAGTTTGATCCAGTATTAATCGGTACTTTTCCGATAGATATTGCCGTTGAAGGGAGTGATTTAGATATTGCTTGTTGTTATCAGAATAAAGAGGAGTTTATACAAACCGTACAACTTTTGTTTTTGTTTATAGAAGACTATACTTTGACAGAAGTAGAGATAGGAGGTCTACCTACTGTAGTAGTCAACTTTACGTTAGAAGAATTTCCTGTAGAGTTATTCGCTCAACCTAGACCTGTAGAAGAACAAAATGGTTATCGACATATGCTCATTGAATATGCCATCTTAAAGGAGAAAGGTGATAGCTTCAAGCAAGAAGTAATAAAGCTGAAAAAAGCAGGGATAAAAACAGAGCCTGCTTTTGCCCAGTTATTAGGGTTAACTGGCAATCCTTATGATAGCTTATTACTTTATGGTAATAAGGAGTTAGATAGATATGAATAAAGGAATTGTGGGGTTGATTTATTAGTATATAGTACCTTTTTAAACATAAAATTACCCACTATAGGTACTAACACTTATAGTGGGTAATCGTTAACAAACATCTCATGTAAACATCTTAGACAACTAATAATAAAGATGTTCTAGTAACTAAACAATACTTGAGAAAGTAATAAGAATGTGTTAGAAAGCGTATTGTTTAGAGAAGTCTTTACCATCTCCTGATAAAGTTAGTTCTTCATTAACCAATACTTTTCCTCCTTTTTCTATTTTATAATTGATTGGTAAACTCTCTCCATAGTTAATAATTTGTACACTATTAGCAAAAGCGTTGATAGGCTCAGTAGTTTCGATTACATACGTTTTAGTACCAGCACCGAAGTCGTTCTTCGCTAGACTAATAGCAGACTCACCTGTTCTAACTTTACCGTTTACTTTCCATACATCTGTCTTTCCGCTAAGTGTTCCTCCAGCATAAGTTAGAGAAACGAAATCATTCTCACCAACATTAGTTAAGGATACTGTGACTTTGTAAGTATTCTTTTCTAAAGCTGGGCTGTCAGTGCTATTATCATCACTACTACAAGCTGTAGTAGCTAAGCCTAATGTTAAAACGGCTAATACACTTAAAAAAGCAGTTCTTAATTTTGAGTTTTTCATGTTTTTTGTTTTGTTTTATATGTGAGTTACAAATATCAGTAGATTGGCTTTTTATGACAATCACAGAATACCATGAATCTGTTTCTAATGGTTTACCATTAATTTTAGAATAGTAAATGATGAATGTGTTTTTATTGTGATATTTGTACTTTAATACATGATTCTATGTTGAAAAAACTTTATCTACTTGTTTCCTTTACTTTATTCATTTCTTTTAGTTATGGTCAGCAGCTATTACCTTTAGATGAAGAAGGTTACTTCAGAGAAATAAATGAACAAATCAAGACTAGTAAGAGTGAAAAAAATCGTTTAGAGCATTATTTGCTTTTAGCAGAGTTTTATGCTCCTACAGATAGTGTGAACAGTAAGGAAGCGCTGACTAAGGTATTGTCTTCGCCTAATAAGCATTTGTTATCTAAAGGGGTGATAGCGTATTATCAAGGGATTTATGAGACTAATCAAGGGAGTAAAAGCAAAGCGAAACAATATTATGAAGAGGCGATTAAAGAGCTGAAGGAGGATAAGGAAAATGTAGATGTTTTAATTCGAAGTTGGTATAACTACGCATATGTGCAAGTAGAAGATAAGGGGTATGAAGTCTTACTAAAAATGCTGACAGAGAAGTGTATTCCATTAAGTGAAAAGGCAGGAAATAAGTTATATCTAGCTTATGCTAATACGCAAGTAGGGTTGACCTTTATGTCAGTGGGACAATTTGATAAAGCAGAAGAGTACCACTTTAAAGCTTTAGAGGTATTAAAAGAATTGCCGGAAGAGGGAACTATTCACTTGATTACTTATTTTAATTTAGTGAGTAATTATTGTTATCAGGCTAATAGCACTGCAGCTAAGATCTATTTAGATAAAGCGACTCAACTGTTAGAACAGTACCCTAATTCGAGACAGTATCCCAATTATTATTATCAATTAGCAATGTATCACACCACTAGACAGGAGTATAAACCTGCTCTAGTGAGTTTAAATAAAGGAATAGAACTCTCTAAGCAAATGAAGCAACCTAAGCTTACTCAAATGCTTTATTTCCGCGTTTATAATGTTTATTTGATGCAGAGTGATTACGAGGGAGCTAAACTTATCTTAGAGCAGATCTTAAAGGATAATATCTTGAGTAAAGAAGCTGTTAATCGCAAAATAACTTTTACACAGTTAGCAGCTGTTAATGAGGTGTTAGGCGATTATAAAGAAGCTTATCAATGGATGAAAAAATCAAGTGTATTAGGAGATAGCCTCCAACAACAAAAGCTGTTGGAAAAGATGAACGAATTAGAGATTATACACGATACTCATGATAAGGAGCAGACAATTAACCAATTAATACAAGAAAAGAAGGAAGATGCTTTGATTGCTAAAAATAGAAATATGCGTATGCTGTTTTTAGTAATAGGGCTAGTACTAAGTGTAATCATAGCCATATTAGCTTTTCGAAATTATAAAAATCAACAAAAGCTAAATCAACAGATTAGCATAAGCCATCAACAAGATTTGATAAACTTAGAGAATAAGCGAAAATATGAAGCTTCTCAGGATGTATTAAAAGGGGAAGAACAAGAAAGACAACGCATTGCTCAAGATCTGCACGACAGCATGGGAGGAATGTTAGCGAATATAAGGATGTCTATTTCTTCTACAGAGACGAGTGAGTCTAGTGGGCTATTAGCTAAAATAGATAAGTCTATCATAGAAATGAGGAGGATATCTAGAAACCTAATGCCTGAGACACTAAAGAATTTAGGATTAGAAATTGCTCTAAAAGAATTGTGTGAATCTATGACGTATGAAAAAATGAGTATTCAGTTCGAAGCATTTACTATAAGTACGACTATTCCTTTTCAGACACAATTAGCTTTGTATCGCATAGCACAGGAAGGATTGAGTAATATAATTAAATATGCTCAAGCAGATAATGTGATTGTACAGATTAGTCAAAATGAAGACTTGTTGACTCTGACAATAGAGGATGATGGAGTAGGATTTGACACTACTAAGGTAGTATATGGATTAGGGATTAAAAATATGGAAAGTAGAGTACAGTTAATCAATGGAACATTAAGTATAGACTCTCAAAAAGGACAAGGAACAACGATAAATGTAGAGTGTAATGTGTAATAAGGATATAATCACGTTAGCGATAGTAGATGATCATCCAATGATATTAGAAGGCTTAAAATCATTGTTTCAAGTAGATGCGAAATATCAATTATTCTTTTTCAGTAGTGGAGAGGCAATAGTAGATTTTATACAGAAGAATAAAGTAGATGTGGTATTACTAGATATAGTACTCAATGATGGCAGTGGATTAGATTTCTGTAAGATGATTAAACAGAAATCCCCTAATATTGTTGTGATAGGGATAAGTAATCAGGAAGAGAGAAGTATTATCTTTCGATTTTTAGAGAATGGAGGGAATGGATATATTCTGAAGAATGCTGACGCTAAAGAAATAGTCGAATGTGTAGAAAGAGCTATTAATGGAGAGTTAGCATTGAGTAAGAAAGTACAAGAGATTATGTTAACTCAATTATCTAATCCTGTAGAATTGCCTCGACTGACTAAAAGAGAGCAGCAGGTGCTACAAGCTATATCTAATGGATTGACTTCTGCAGAAATAGCGGATAAACTATTCATATCAGTAATTACAGTGGAGACTCATAGGCGAAATCTGTTACAGAAATTTAAAGCAAAGAATATGTTTGAACTTGTAAAAATAGCTACGGAGAATAAGTTAATCTGATTTATTCTCCGTAGCAGTTGTTTATTGAGTTAGTTAGATTTGTCATTTTATAAGCCTATTTTTCCTTCTACCCAGAAAGGCTGCGTAATGATATTGTTAGAAGAGACTCCTTTTGCTCGTAGTGCCTTTCTAAACTTCTGAATACTCTTTCCATTACCCATTAGGTAGAATTGACCATGAACTAGTTTATTCCAACGGTAAGTATCTATAGATTCTAAATAATCTACTGCAGGGTATACTTCTTTATCATCTGATTTTTCAATATACTCCATATGAGGTAGATGGTCATTGGCATAAGGGATAGAATGATCACTTAACTCAAGTAGACCTTCTAGTTTATGGTTATTCTTTTTCATTTCTTCTTGTAATGCCTGACAGAATCCTATACAAGTATCATCACCATAGAAGAAATGGTAATAGGTGTTCTCATCATAGATATTTAGACCTCTAGGTAAACTAGAAGTGAGTTCAGTACCTATTGTTATATTCTTGAAAAAAGTAGTGCCAGGACCTTTCGCTTTTTGATGAAATATTACATCAAAGTACCCTTCTTCTTTATTAAAAATGCTAGGAGTGTAATTGCGATATTCTGTGTCTGATATTTGCATTAATATGGCTTGTCCTATTTCGTATTTAGCATTAGAAAGGTCAGCTTCAAAACGTATTCTCAATAAGCCATTAGCTAGCTGTTCTTTTTGTGTAACTACTACAGTAACAAACATCTTACTCCATGCAGTCTTTACTATTGTACCTATTAGTTTTGGAATCTTTGGCATTTTCTTCTCTTTTAGTTTTAAGCAAAATTCATTAAAAAGAAGGAATAGGATGTAAAACTAAAATAGGAGAAGATTGGATAAAAGAGGGGAAAGTGTAGAATTAAGAATTAGGAGTTATGTACATCTCTAAATTTAGTTGACTGCTTCCTGTTTTCTATTCTCTTTTTCCTTATAAAAAAGAGCTTAATTCACAGTATAGAATTAAGCTCTTACAGTATCTCTAAATTGTAGAGGAGTCTGATAGGTTAGTTTTTTAAACATACGAGAAAAATACGTATGGTCTTCAAAGCCTAGGTTAAAGGCAATTTCTTTAACAGGTTTGTTGGTGTAATACAGTAAGCGTTTCGCTTCATCTAGTATTGATTTCTTTAACCAATAACTAACTGTTTGTCCTGTGGTTTTCTTTACACAGTCATTCAGATGTGCTGTGGTAATGCTTAATTCATTAGCAAAGTATGACGGCAGATTCAGATGTGTCTGGTGTGTGATTAGGCGTTTAAAGTTGCTTGTAATCACTGTTGGTTGTGACTGAGTCCCTAACTCTTTGTTTTGTAAGTTATGCGTTGTTTGAGAACAAATGCTATATAATGCAGTAGAGAATAGCCCATTAATGATCTGCATCTTATGTTGGCTATTGGTAGCAGTGTGCTTCTTCATTAACTCAAAAGTAGTAGCGAGCATTTGCATCTCTTCTTCTTTTATGTTTAGAAGTTGTTGGCTCTCTGGTAGAGTGTATAACAAGTCATTGATGTCATTAGGTATCCTATACTCTTGTATGCCTAAAAGATAACCCGTGAAGTCATCACTAATGTGTCTAACGTTGTGTATTTGGTAAGGTTTGACAATAAGTATGTTATTGCGTAAGGCAGTGAATGTTTCCATTTCACAGTCCATTCTCATCTCTCCATTAGTTACAATAGAAATTACATAGTAATCATCTCTATGTGTGTGGTTAATGATAGACTTTTTTTGTTCTATATGTGTATGATCCTTTATATAAATACCTCCTAACGCTTTAGGAGACTGGCTGTAAGTGATAATATCATTAGTATGAGTCATTATATTGTTATTTAATAGACTACAAATATACTGTAATTATTTAGAATCTATTTAAATAGAGGGTAAATACTTTCGTAAAGAGGTGTGAAATAAGGCAATATGTACAGGTTATGATATACAAAAAGGGCATAAACTGTCAAAAGTTTATGCCCTTTAATATTATGAAATACTATTAATTAGCAGCATTTACGATAGCGACAAAGTCATCAGCTACAAGAGCAGCTCCACCGATAAGACCACCGTCTACATCAGGTTTAGAGAAGATTTCTTGAGCATTGCTAGGTTTAACACTTCCTCCATAAAGGATAGAAGTATTCTCAGCAACAGATTTATCATACTTTCTATCAATTTCTTGACGGATAAAAGCATGTATTTCTTGAGCTTGTTCTGGAGTAGCTGTCATTCCTGTACCAATAGCCCAAACAGGTTCGTAAGCAATAACGATATTGCTCCATTGCTCTTTAGTAAGGTGGAATAACCCATCTCTTAATTGGTTAAAGATAACGTTTAAGAACTGTTTATTCTCTCTATCTTTTAGCTCTTCTCCTATACAGTAGATAACACGCATATTATGGCGTAATGCAGTATTTACTTTATCAGCTAGTACAGCATCAGTTTCATTAAAGTAATGTCTTCTTTCAGAGTGTCCAATGATCACAGTCTCTACACCAATGCTTGTAAGCATTTGAGCAGATATTTCACCTGTGAATGCTCCACCTTCAGCTTGATGCATATTTTGTGCAGCTACTTGTACATTAGTTCCTTCTAAATGTGCTACAGCACTAGCAAGGTTTACAAAAGTAGGAGCTACAATTACTTCAACTTCTTTCCCTGAAGGTAATTTTTCAATTAACTCGTCTAATAGAGTATGCGTTTCAGAATATGTCTTATGCATCTTCCAGTTACCAGCAACGATTGAATGTCTCATATTATTGAATTTTTTTAAGTAAGTCTTTTATTTGATCGAAGTTCTTTTCAGTAGCATTGTATAGTGCTATTTTTCCTTCTTTATCTACTACGATATAACGAGGGATCCAGTTTAAATCTAGTGATTTACCAAAGTCTCCTTTCATTCCTTTTCCTTCTTTAGAGTAGTAGTGAAGTCCTTCAATACCATATTTTTCAATTGCTTCTTTCCAAGATTCTTCTGTTTTATCAAGAGAAAGATTAACGAATGCTACATTTGTAAATTCTGCTTTAATCTCTTTCATAGTAGGAACCGCTTTGATACAATCAGGACACCAAGCAGCCCATACATCTATAAGGATAGCTTTTCCTTTTTGTTGATCAAGGATTTGTTGAAGTGTAATTGACTTCCCATCTAATTCAGCAAAGTCTTGTTCTAATGCTCTAGAAGCAAATGCAGTTGTATCTTTTACTTGTTCTACTTCTGGAGTTGCAGAAGTCTCCTCTTGTAATGTAGTTGAGATCTCTTCTGTAGTTGTTTCTGCTTTTTCTTTACAAGAAGTAAATACTGCAGTAGCTAGTGCTAATGTTATGAATATTTTTTTCATTGATTCTATTTCTGTTTTATTGTTTTAATTTAACTTGATTCTAGGGTCTAAATAAGCATATATCAAATCTACTAAAATAGTAATGATTACGAAAGAAGAAGAGATAATAAGTACTGCGCCCATAATGACAGGTAAGTCTAGTGTATTCAGTGCATCTACTATTTCTTTACCTAGGCCATTCCACCCAAAGATATATTCTACAAAGACTGCTCCTGCCAGCATTGAGGCAAACCATCCTGATAATGCTGTAACTACAGGATTCAGGGAGTTCTTTAAAGCGTGTTTATAGATAATCTGTGTAGTGCTTAATCCCTTAGCCTTGGCTGTGCGTATATAATCTTGATTAAGTACTTCTAATAGGGTATTTCTCATTAACTGAATTACAACAGCTAAAGGTCTAATACCAAGTACAACAGAAGGTAATATAGCATTCTTTAGCACTAAATGTCTTCCTTCTCCAAAGTCATCAACCTCATAGAGACTTCCAGTCATCGGTAGTCCTGTATAACTATGCAGTACGTACCCGAATATCCAAGCAAATAAAATAGCACTGAAGAACGAGGGGATACTCATCCCAAAAGTACTTATAATGGCTATTGTTTTGTCTAGCCATGTGTTTTTAAATAGAGCTGAAACAACACCTAGTAGTACACCAATACCAAGCGCGATACTAATAGCTAATGTTGCTAATAGAATAGTGTTTGGCAAGGTTTCTCCAAGTATAGTACTTACTTTCTTACCACTTTTTTGGAAGCTTTCTCTTAAGTATGGTGTCTTCAGCATCAAGTTGTATTGCCCTGTGCTAAATAGGACTGTTCCATTGTACTTTTGATCGGTATTAAAACTGTAATCTCCTTCTGTTTCACTATGTACAGAGATAGGAGATAAGTCATTTAAGTAAAGCAGATATTGCTTTCCTTTAGGTTGATCAAAACCATACTTTTTTTTGATAGCTAATAGTTGTTCTGAGTTTTCATTCTGGTCAAGCATCATCCTAGCTGGATCTCCAGGAAGAATATTAAATAGAAAGAAGACAACAGTAACTACACCAAACAAGGTGAAGAATGCGTATAATAATTTCTTTAAAAAATAACTTAACAAGGTCGTGTAGGCTTATTTTAAGTTTACAGATTCTCTGTCATTCCAATGTTTCTTCTCTACAATAACACCATTTTCTATTACTACTATACTTGGGTTACCACGCTCTATTGTTTTTAGTGTAGTCCCATCACATGTATAGTAGTCAAAAGGAAGTTTGTATTTACTAACTACAGATTCTATTAAGTCTTGATTCGAAGCAGTCATACCAGCTACTACATATCCTTTAACAATAGCTTTATTAGCAAAGTCTTTCATTGCTTCTAGGCCTTTTTCATCAGCTCTAGTTAGGTCATAAGAGATAAGCATTACTAATTTCGGTTCTGCCATCATCATAGATAGGTGGTCAATACCGTCTTTATCCATAGTCAAATCATGAATAGGAGGTTGGTATCCTTCAGAGATAAGTTTCTCTTCTCTTCTTAGGTATTTAGCACCTTCAGGTAATTTAGTTAACTCTTTATCAGAGAACTTGCGCTCTTCACCATTTACATCATAGTAGAACGTAATCTCATAAACTGCTTTTGGAGCGTCTTCAGGAATCTCCATTCCTTTTACGATATCAGTACCTACTTTATAAACTCTGAAGTCTTTTAAAGGTAAATGGTTTAATACCCAGTACCCCATAAAACTACATAGTACTAAAGACAGAATCATTATAATATTGTTAATCTTACCAGAGAAGATAGGTTTTATTACTTGATTATATTTCATGATAATAAGAATCAAGATAAGTAATACAATATCCTTTGTGAAAGATCCCCAAGGTGTTAGTGGAACAGCATCCCCAAAACAACCACAATCTGTTACTTTGTTAAAGAATGCAGAGTAGAAGGTAAGGAATGTGAAGAATACAATCATTAAGAACAGTAAAGTAATTGTCAATTTTCGCATATACCCTATTAATAGAGCAACTCCTAATAGTACCTCAGCAATCACAAGAGTCACTGCTAATCCTACGGCATAGGGAGCTAGGAAAGGAATATTTAATACAGCTTCAGAGAAGTATTCTTCTAGCTTATATGAAAACCCCATAGGGTCATTTAGTTTCACTAATCCAGAAAGGATAAATAGTATTCCTACAAATATTCGAGATAATTGAGCAATTATTTTCATAGTTATTTGATTGTATTAGAACAGTGATTTATTGGTTTGGTAAATCTAAGTGTATCAATGCGAATACAGAATAGTTTAGCATATCTTGATAGTTAGCAGCTATTCCTTCTGATACAATAGTTTTTCCTTTGTTATCTTCAATTTGCTTTACACGCAATAGTTTTTGTAAGATAAGGTCTGTTAATGAACTAACTCTTAAATCACGCCAAGCTTCTCCATAGTCATGGTTTTTATCTTCCATTAATTGCTTTGTTTCAGCTACTTTTTGATCGTATAAAGCAATTGCTTCTTCAGTAGATAAGTCAGGTTGATTCGCAACTCCTATCTCTAAATTGATAAGTGCCATCACACAATAATTGATAATACCAATGAACTCAGGGATTTCTCCTTCATCTATCTTTCTAACCTCATTCTCTTGAATACTTCTAAGGCGTTGTGCTTTTATAAAAATTTGATCAGTCAACGAAGGCATTCTAAGGATTCTCCATGCACATCCATAGTCTTTCATTTTCTTGGTATATAAATCTCTGCATATCGCAATTACTTGATCAAATTGAGTAGAAGTCGTATTCATTTGGATTATATTTGTGTAATATTTTTTCAAAAATACTAATAATACTAACCCTTTGAAAGAGGTAGAAGTATTTTAGCTGTTTTTAATTATATAAAACTACATAAAAAAGTAACGCATTACACACAATGACAATAAATTGTAAAGGAGAATTGATTGATTTAAGTTCTCCAAAAATAATGGGAATATTAAATATCACTCCTAATTCTTTTTTTGATGGAGGAAAGTATAAGACTGATCTAGCTTTTTTAAACCATGCAGAACAGATGATAAATCAGGGGGCTGACTTTATCGATGTAGGAGCGTATTCTAGTAAACCAAGTGCAGAGTTTGTCAGTGAAGAAGAGGAGATAGAACGTATCGTACCTATTATAGAGTTACTTCAAAAAGAGTTCCCGACTATGCACCTTTCTATTGATACCTTTAGAGCAGGTGTGGCTAGAGCTACAGTAGCTGCAGGAGCTTCTATTATAAATGATATTGCTGCAGGACATTTAGACGAACAGATGTTGGCTACTGTAGGGGAGTTACAAGTGCCTTATATTATGATGCACATGAGAGGAACTCCTCAGACGATGCAGACAATGACTACATATAATGACTTAGTAAAAGAAGTGAAAATATACTTCTCAGAACGAGTAGCAAAAGCAAGAGAATATAAGATTAATGATATTATACTAGATCCAGGCTTTGGCTTTGCTAAAACATTGGAACAAAATTATGAGCTGATGAGTAAAATGGAGTTGTTATCTTCTTTTGAATTGCCTATTTTAGTAGGTATATCTAGGAAGTCTATGATCTATAAGTTATTTGATATTACTCCTCAAGAGGCATTAAACGGAACGACAGTATTAAATACAGTAGCTTTACAAAAAGGAGCTCATATCTTAAGAGTTCACGATGTGAAAGAGGCTGTACAAACAAGAGAAATAATAAAACAATTGAGTATATGAAAAAAGTGCTACTATTAATACCTGCTTTACTATTATTAGTGAGCTGTAATAAGAAAGAAATGCAATTAAGTAGAGCTTCTTTTATTGTTGAAGAAGGAATAGACGATCATTCACCTATATACTTTGAAACAGGAGAAGAAGGAAAGAGCTTTAATTTAAATGATGCCAACAGAATTGCTGGTACGAACTATATTGTTTCTGTTCAACGTGATTTGAATGCTAAAGAAGTATTACAAGAGATAAAGAGAATTAAAGATCACAAATATGCAGAAGACAATATGCATAGAGATGAGAAGGGAGTATATCTAAGTTATGCTGATACACTACACAAGCATCTTTCTCTTTTTCCAATTAAAGACTTAGACTTTGGTTTCGTAGGACCTACTTCTCTAGATAAAGTAGTATATCTAAAAGATGCTAATAACTTCTTAGTAGAAGGTAAGTCAGTGACTAAAGACCAATTAATAGAGGCTATAAAAGATAAAGATAGTCTACAACTAGGAGTGAATAAAGACGTCACATACGAAACTTATTTACAGACCCGTATTTTCTTTGTAGAAAAAGAAGTGGTAGACCAGTTTTTAAAGACAGATTTGATTTATTAGTCGAATCGTGAAACTGTGAAATCGTTAGTTTGTGAAACCGTGAAACCGTTTTTTTGTGAAACTGTCCACTGTAAACCAATTAACTGAAAATGTTAACCGTAAACCGTAAACCGTCCACTGTAAACTGTCCACCGTTCACCGTTCACCGTTAACTAAAAACCTATTCGTGATGATAAGGTTCATTGCGCAGGATAGTGAATCCTCTATAAATCTGTTCGATAATAAATAAACGAATCATCTGATGGGAAAATGTCATTCTAGAAAGTGATATTTTCCCTTTTGCATTTTTATACACGTCCTCTGAGAAACCATAAGGTCCTCCGATAACAAATACTAAGGTCTTGATACCAGAGTTCATCTTCTTTTGTAGCTCATCAGCGAAGCTAATACTCGTAAACTCCTTTCCTTTGTCATCTAGTAAGATTAGCTGATCAGTAGGGCCTATCTTAGATAAGATTAGTTCCCCTTCTTTTTGTTTCTGTTGATCTTCAGACATATTCTTCGCATTCTTGATATCAGGAATTACCTCTAGGTCAAACTTTACATAAAAAGACAATCTCTTCATATATTCATCCATTAACGTTTGTAATGGTTTACTGTCTGTCTTTCCTATTGCAAGTAATTTGATATTCATCTGTCTGATTTATTTTTTGCAAAAGTAGTTTTTTTATAGAAAATAGCACACTGTCTAAGGTGTATTTATAGCCAATGTAATACTAGGTTGCAGATATACAACGCAATTTTAGTGATTAATGCGATCATAGTAAGGTGTGTTTAAGTTAGTTGGTGTCGTTGAATAGAATGGTGTATCTCTTTGCGCATAAAGGGTATAAATACAAAAAGAGATATATAAACCCACAGTATTAATAAGGTTATCAAAAAGGAGGTTAGAATGAGAAAGCTAATCGATGAAATATAGTTTTGTAATAGATTAATCGAGTTAAAAGAAGGAGCTATAACTAGTATTACAGGGCCTCCGAGAGCCATAGTAGCCACTCTAGTTAAATACCATTTCTTATTACTTTTTTTATTGATCTGTTTGAGTTCTATCTGCCATCTGATCCCCATACCGATAAAGCCTAAAAGAAGTATAAAAGAGGTAATTATAAATATCTCTAAATAGTAATTAGGCAGAGCTAAACCAATAGCGAAACTCAATAAAAATATAGCTAGTGAAACAATTATTTTAGGAATAGTGAAGAAACTTAATAAGACCTTATACATCTGTTTTAAGTAACTATTCGTTGTCATTATTATTTTAGAGTCCACTACGTCACTAAACCCAAATACCCCAAACTTCTTAAACTCTCTGTCTAGTGCTGTTTCAAAAGGAAGTGAACCATCCTCTCTCCATTGAGACTCTATTCCATTAGCTAAGTGATCGACTAGCTCCAGCTCGATATCATAATATTCTACATAGTGCTTCTTTACGAAAGTGTGTAGAGCTTGTATTTGGTCAGTAGTTAGAGTTTTCATAATAGTAGTTATAGGGTGTTAAACTTCTTTATAGTAGCTTCTTTTTCTAGTTTGAGCTTAGGAGATATAACATTGTATGTAATGTATATCCAGAGTCCTACGAATAAGATAAGTACACTTGATAACACAATAGACTTATTAGCTATAAACCTTCCGAAATAATACGTGATGTATAGAGCAGATAAAGGAAATGCTATTACAGATAACCTTATCCTATCCATAAACCACTTCTTTTGAGTCGCTTTATGAAGTTTTTTAATTTGAGTCGCCTCTATGATATAATAAATAAAAACAAGAGGCATTAGACTCCATATAATAACAGAGACTATATCTCTATTCTCAAATATCGTTGATAGATAATTAAGTGATGTATATATGATATAAAAGAGTGCACTCGTTAAGAGTAATTTAGGCCAATGCAGGAAGCGCAGAACTTCTTTTAGAATAATGCCAAGATAAAAATACGTAAGACTATTCTCCTTCTTCTCAATGATTGTACTAAACCCAAATACCCCAAACTTCTTAAACTCTCTGTCTAATACTGTTTCAAAAGTAAGTGAACCATCCTCTCTCCATTGAGATTCTATTCCATTGGCTAAGTGATCGACTAGCTCCAGTTCGATATCATAGTATTCTACATAGTGCTTCTTTACAAAAGTGTGTAGAGCTTGTATTTGGTCAGTAGTAAGTGTTTTCATCATGATTTTACGCTTATTTAAAGGCTTCAGTAGCTTTCACTATTAATCTGAAATCAGTCCCTTCTATAGGAGTATCAGTTTCATATGTGTATTCTAGGTTATTGTATTTAAAACGAATAGTTTTCGGAACTTCATTCTTGTTGACTATAAATTGAAAATAACCTGTATTATCAGTAGTAGTGACTATTGTATTGTTATTTAGAACCTGTATGCCAGCCACACCTTTGTTATCTTGTTTATCTATAACTGCTCCTAAAAAAACAAAGTCATTTTCTTTAAGTGCTACAATAGGATATTGCTGACCCATATCTTCTTTTTTCTTTTTGTTTAGATTAGTGCTGTATCTCATAGAGCCATTAATCATTGAGAAATTAAGAATATTCATGTCTATACTGTTAAAAGCCTTCGCTCTAGTATCATAAGAAGCATATGGATATACTAATAATTTGTCATTAGGGAGTTCTATTACTTGACTACCGAAAGTCTGTGATCTATTAGTGTTTACATTTATCCTATCTATAAATATAAGATATTCGTAGTTCTTTATTTTACCTGCTTTATAGTAATGTAACACAAAGTCTTTATACTTTAATTGAGTTTCTAAATCAGCGTGTTGTAATACTAAGAAACAAGTATGCCAACTAGCCTCATCTAATTTTAAATCTTCTCCATTAATTAATCTTTCTATTATAGGAAGTACTATCTCTTGGTTCTCCTTATCATAAGAGTAGATAGTAGAGTTTAACTCATTTTTAGCAATGCTATTTTGTTCTTTATCATACAGAGTTCTATAGTGTTGGTCTTTGTATAATACATCTACCAGTATCTTATTTATATCTTCTGATACTTGACAGTAAGATATACCAGTGAATAATAATAGGATTATAAGGTTAATTGTTTTTTTCATCACACTTCAGTTTTGCTTAGTTGTTGTTTGTAAGATTTATAAGTAATTAGTGTCCAGGTTAATGAAAAAGGAATAAATAAAGCCCCTCCAATTATAAAACCTTGAGTGAAGCCTAGTAAATCTCCTTTTTTAAGTAAATGTTGAAAGAGTAGGATACTTATGAATAACGCTACTATTAATGCATTATAAGAAGTTATCTTCTTAATTCTCTTCTTTAGATAAACAGCGTGTTCACTTACTATCGTTTTGATATAGTGTCTAAGTATAAATACTATATTCAATGAAACTAGAGCTAATAATATTGAAACTATAAAGTATAAACTATCTGAAAACACTAGAACTGTCATTTGACAAACAGCAATAATTATCCCCAATAAGATAGAGTTATTCTTTATTCTACTATCTTTTTCAATCCAGTTTTTAGAGATAAAGTAGGGTGTGTTTTTATAGAAATGATTAGGATCTGTTTTTAATAAATCCTTCCAGTTTATAAAAGTCTGTCTAAAAGCGTCTTCATATTCACTCCCCTCATTCATTAGCTCTTCTATCTCACAAGAAATATGATCCAATACTTCATCACGAGTATTTTGATACTTGATATTGTATTGAGTGATTAAGGTCTCTTCTATATGTTTTATTTGATCAATAGTAAGTGTTTTCATAATTACAATATTTTAGATGAAACACTGTTGTATTCTTGGTTATGTTTTAAGGTCAAATACATAGCTATACTTGATAAGAAAATAGCTAGTAGTAAAAATGTTAGGTTTAAGTAAACTATCGAAAAAGTACTCGTGAAACTGTAATATAAAGCTACCATACCATCTAAAACAAATAAACTAAACCAAGCAACGCCTTTGATATGTTCAGTGTAATAATCTAGTTTAAAATTCGCGTAACGATTCTTTTTATACTTGAGGTACCCCATTACTAACATAGGAAAAGCTGTTATAGCTAAAGCAAGCCCTAAGATGAATAATTGATCTTTGATAAAAAAATGAAATATAAAGGTAGTGAATACAGCCAAAACAAATAGTAGCCCAATGCTCTGCATATCTTTTACAATTAGTGAATTGACTATAAATCTAGGCGTTTTGTTGATCACCCAATTAGAAGGCTTTAGTTGACTATGCCATTTAGCTATTGTTATTTTACTCGCTTCGTGAAAATAAGCACCTTCATTCATCAGTTCTTCTATCTCACAGGCAATATGATCTAGTACCTCATCACGAGTATCTTGATACTTGATATTGTATTTAGAGATTAGAGTATCCTCTATCTGTTTTATTTGGTTAGTAGATAGTGTTGTCATGGTTTAGATAATTAATTATATTACTTTAGATTGTGATAGTTCATTCTTTTTTTTAAGTACCATAGGTCTCAGTTTATTGAGAATGATGAAAGGGATAATCAGCAAGAGTGTAAATAGAATACTTTTAGGTACCCAGATAAAAGCGCTGTTTGAATAGATAAACTGTTGAGAAGTTTTACTAAAACAAAGAATTATCATAGGTATTAAAGAGAAATAGGTTAGCTGCTTTACTAGTAAATAGTACGCATTAGAAATATATCTTTTTGTATTTCCTAGATAAGGTAATTTACAACTACTATCACTTTCTATCATGATAACTAGATTAAAAGTTACAATCGTAGCTAAATAACCAACATTAAATATTCTGTCTATAAAATACCATGTACTTGAAATATTAAATAGTAGAAGTGTACCAATAAAAATAGCTAGTAGATAGGACACTTTAGAAGTTACAAAGTACTCTTTTATACCTAAACCGATGATACGCAAGTACTCATATATTTGGGCTTTATTCATCTGAGTTTGCACTTTGCTTAATCCTTTAACCCCGAATTTATTAATCTCTATAGTCAAGGCCTCTTCAAAAGATATTTGAGTATTAGATTCACTCCATTGTTGCTCAATACCATTAGCGATATGGTCTGTCAGTTCTTCTATTACCTCTATGTATTCAACCTTGTGGTTGATTAGTTCTTGTCTAATTTTATCTAGTTCTAGTGGTTGTAGTGTTTTCATAGCATTTTCTTTTTTTAAGCAATCTGTGTACGTTGTTGTTTACTATTCTCCATAGATAACAGTATAATATTGATACAGTGGTATAGAACAATTAATGAGAGTAAGTTAAAATTCTCTACATGAAAGTCATTAACCCTAAAAGACTCAATTTTTATTCTTAATAAAAAAGTGGATACTAGTAGTATTCCTCCAGATACCATCGCTTTTAGAATCAAATAAGAAGCTCTATAGTGCTGTCTCTTTCTATTCTTAATAAGTAGAAAAACAGATAATACAAGACCTATCAAACTAATTGTAAAAAAGCTAGTAGTGTATGTAATATTATCCAATTTTAGAATGAATAGGTTTATTACAGCAAATAGAGAAGTGATAACACCTGCTATTCTCCATCTGTTATCATCTCTGCGATACCACGTATTAGAGATAAAAGAAGGGACATGTCTATACTTAAAGTCTTTTCTAGGAGTCAGCATAGGATGCCATTTATCAAATACTTGTATAAAAGCTTGTTCAAACTCGTATCCTGTATGATATAGCTCTTCTATTTCACAGAAGATATGGTCTGTCAATTCTTCTTTAAGATTGGCATAGCGCACATTATATCTTGCTATCTCAGCGATAATTAGTTGTTGTTGGTTTATAGTAAGTTTTTTCATTGTGTTTTGTCTTTGGTGGTTGCCAATTATGTCAATTTTAGATTGACAATGTTCTGCATATTGCGGATAAAGCTTTCTAGCTCTTCCATTTTAGAAGTAGTTTCTTTTACTCCAGATTCTGTGAGCTTATAGTACTTACGTACTCGTCCATCTACACGCTCTAGTTCTACATCTAAGTATCCATCAGCTTCTAGCTTGTGAAGGGCAGGATAGAGAGCACCTTCTGTCAAGCTCATTTCTCCTTCAGTTACTTCTTTTACCTTTTGCGTGATTTCATACCCATACATTCGCCCATTCTGATCGAGTAGTTTCATGATGATGGCATTGAGACTTCCTTTATAAAGTTGTTGTTGCTTTTTCATACTTAAGATTCTTATGTATAGCAAAAGTATAAAAATATCTGATACCTCCAAATCTTAGGTATATACTTTTTAGATACTTTTCATGTTTTGATGTATAAATGTTTGTTTAGTGTAAGTAATTAGCGTAAAATAGGTGTAAAGTGTTAATAGTTGAGACTGTCAGAGAATTGCCTTTTTGAGGTGGAAGGCTGCAGGAATGTTAAATAAAAGGCTTCTTTGAGTACAGTAACCTAAGTTACAGTTAACCTACAAGGGAAGTCATACCTTTACTCTTTTAAACAACAATGGACTATGTTTGGTTTTATAAATAAGTTATTAGGATTAGATAAGGGAGAGTTACTATTCGCTTATATTCAGGAAGGAGCTATGCTGGTAGATGTACGTACAGTAGGAGAGTTTAAAAGTGGTTCTGTACCTGGCGCTCTGAATATCCCATTAGATACATTAGAATCACAGTTGCATAAACTACCTAAAGAAAATAAGATTGTCGTATTCTGTAGAAGTGGAATGCGCAGTGGTCAGGCGAAGCGTATGTTAGAGCAGAAAGGATATACACAAGTGATAAATGGTGGAACGTGGACTAAAGTCGCTAATGTAAAAGGAAGATAAGCATGAAAGAGTTTTGGAATGAGCGATATAAAGAACAAGAATATGCTTATGGGATAGCGCCTAATGCCTATCTAGAAGAAGTACTCAAGCCTAGTCGTGACAAGGAGGTTATATTAATGGCAGCTGAGGGAGAGGGGAGAAATGCGGTATATGCAGCGCAAAAAGGATGGAGTGTAAAAGCCTTTGATCAAAGTATAGAAGCTAGGAATAAAGCACTTCAATTAGCTAAACAACACCATGTAGAGATTGACTATCTTGTCAGTGATGTTGAATCGCTATCTTACGAATTAGCATCAGTGGATGCAGTAGCGTTGATTTATGCTCATTTTCCAGAGGGTGTAAGGAGGGCCTATCACAGACAGTTAGGAAGTTATGTCAAAGCAGGTGGAACATTGATACTAGAAGCTTTTGCTAAAGAGCATATCTATAAACAAAAAGAGAATCCCGATGTAGGAGGACCTAGTAACCCTACGATGCTGTATAGCGTAGAAGAATTAAAAGAGGATTTCTGCGATTTCGAATTTATCAATCTAGAAGAGGTAGATATAGAGCTGTCAGAAGGTCTATATCACAGAGGAATAGCAAAAGTAATCAGAGGGATAGCGAAGAAGAAATAAGACATAAAAGAATATATATAAGCCTTGAAGCACTAGCTTCAAGGCTTTTTTTGTTGCAACAGGATAGCGAATATAGATAAGGAGAAACAGAGATAAACGAAAAATAAAAAGTGTTTTTTCAATCTCTAATCAGCAAAATAGCAATAGTATGATGATCTAATGATTATGAAGTATGAGTCTTTCATCAAAGGAGAATACATGGAGTATAAAAGGAGCATTATTGGACAAAGCTTGCCTTAGCTCCACTATTCTCGGGTTATTGTCCATGTATTGTCGAAGGATTTGCATTGAAGCCCTTATTTTACTGGGGTTATAGCATGATTGTATTTTTATGTTTGTACTAATTGTTTTAGTAACATATTGTTATTAAGTGTGTTGTGTTTTTTGGGGAATAAAAAAAAGAGTTTATGTTTTTTATTTTTGTGCTCAAAAAACGGATAATTGCTGTTTTTAGAGAAAAAAAGTTGAGTAGAAGTTTAAAATAATAACTTTATCAATTGAATAATTATTGAAATAGTAAAAAAGTAACACTGTTTTTTTGTATAAAAGAACATCAAATTGTTGTTAAAAAGACTTTACAATTGAATTAATTAGCCACCTTTGTATACTATTAAAAAGAATAAAATAAGATGAGAAGAATAAGTATTGTTGCAGTATTATTAGTTGGAATAGCATTTGTCTCTTGTAAGAAAGAGAAGAAAGTAGAGGCTATAGAACCTTTAGAAGAGGTAATAGAATTTCAGGAGCCTAAAGCTGATGCTGTAGGATCAGATATTGTATTAGGAGTAAGTAACTTTTTGAAGAATGAGTTTCTGACAGAAGCAGACTTGAAGGTGATGACAGATACAGACCGTCAGTTTAAGCTGTATGCTATTGATCTAAATGGAGATGGGAAGAAAGAAATCTTTGTAAGTCTTACAGGTACTTATTTCTGTGGATCAGGTGGGTGTACTACTTTGTTGCTTGGGTCTGATTATAAGTTAATCACGAAGTTTACAGTGATGCAAGGAGCTATTTTTGTAGAACCTACCGTAGAGAATGATTGGAAAGTCTTAACTGTAAAATCAGATGGAGAATGGAAATCGCTAGTATATGCTAATGGTACATATCCTTCTAATCCTTCTATAGTAGAGAAAGCGAAGTATGATGCACCGAGTGGACATGCTGAGGTAGTCTTCGATCAAGAGCAGAAGTTAGATGTATATGAGTTTTAGTCATTAAAATAATTTATAACCGCGGATGGATTAATTCTATTCGCGGTTTATTTTTTTATTGCTGTTAGGGATATTGATAAATAGACCAATAGCAACTATGACATCCACTATATTCCAAATACTACGTCCAAGAGCGACTTTTAAAAAAGGCTGAAACAGTAGCGCTAGTACAATAAAGATAAACATCTCCGTTTTTTCTTCTCTATAATAAGATTTGTACGCAAAGTAACTAAATCCTATACAGGCCACAAAGCGAACGAATTGATAGAACCCATAAGGCAACTTTAAAAGACACATTAAGAGTAAAACTGCAATAGTGATTTTGATAGCTTTTTCCATGAGAATAACAGGTGTGAAATATAGTATTAAGATACGAAATAACTAGATTAAATGCGATGTCGCTAATTACTATTTCTAGAGAATAGGTTATTCGTATTTATCTTTTATAACTATCGGCAAGTTTTGAAATAAATTATCTGCTTATATGAGTTTTTTGCCGATATCGGCAAGTTTTTAAAATAATTTATCTGTTTAGATGGTTTTTTTGCCGATAACGGCAAGTTGAAGAACGCTGTGTAAGTATTATTGAGGTGTTAAGATGTTTGATTTGCTATAGAATATAGCTAGTTATAGCTACTTACCTTTTTGTTAAAAGTCTTATCTTTCCTCTTTGAAAAAGAAAGTGATTATGACTGTAAAGCGAGTGAATATACAGATTAAACAATTGAATAGATTAAGTGCTGAGGTAAAGGGACTGACGATAGCGATAGTAGTATCTACAGATGCAATCACAGTAAGAGAGTTCCTTGGAGCTGTAGTGACACAGCAGGTAGAACAACATATACAGAAGTTCAAACAGCGCAATACCATAGAGCAGTTAACCATTACACAAGAAGCTTTAGATAACATTCTATTCACTAGTAAACTCCGTTTTACCTCTCCTGAGAAGTATAGAGATATCAATATAGCAGAAGAGGTACAGCGTGTGATACAGGCGTATGAAGATCAGTTGTTCTTATTGTTTTATGGAGAGCGAGAGTTGCTGTCATTAGAAGAGGTCATTGTGTTGAATGATGCAGATGCCTTTGTATTTATTCCCCTTAATTTTTTAAAAGCTAGTTTTTAAACAGATCCCAATGAATAATAATATTGTAACTATACTAAGAGACTATCAAGTGGAGAACCGTACTTATGCAGAGATACATGGGGAGCTTTATGCGATGGTGTATAATGAAGAGTATGTAGGTGTAAAGTTAGAACCACATATCGCTATGTTAGGACTACATTTTACTGGCAATAGTAGTGATCCAGAAGATTCTATTTATAGCCCTAAGGTATTTACGCGTTATGATGAGACTTTTGTAGAGATGTTAGCAAGTAATTCTGTTGGGATGTGGAGAGAAGTGGAGTATTATGCTTTATTGGTGTACTTTTTTGGAGAGAAGTTAGCGCCTTGGGTACATGAATTATTAGATCGAGTGGATGAATATATCTTAGGAGGACAATATGATATAAAAGAAGCGACGTGGCACAATGCAGAACATACATTCTTAAAACAGTGTAATGTTATTTCAGGACTGTTATATGGTATATCGTTCTATGATAATCATAACTATGATTCCTATAGCATAGAGTTGCCACTTCATAAGCAGGTAGAGTATAGTATGCACCTCTCGCTACCTAATTATCTTCCTTATGTATGGGCAGTAGCTTTAGATAGTGGAGAAGAGCAGTTAATCGAGGTAGTCGATACTATCTGTGATGGGGATAATGAGCATGGACGATGGACACCTTCTTTTTTATTGATGCTAATGGCTTCAAAGCAATCAAAGTATTGGGAGAAAGTAAAAGATATATTGGTAAACGCTGGTCGTGAAGAGGGAATTAGACAAGATATTACGAGGTTATTATCACATGTACAGGTAGCTAACTTAAAGTATTTTTTAGAAGTTATTCTCTCTCATAATTTAGTGCGTTATGAAGCAGTGCGTACAGAGTTAGCATACCACTTTAGAAGTCATGTAGAAGATGACAAACAAGATAATGTAAAGCGACTATGTGAGATGATGCTCTACGCTTTAAATCACTATGAGTATTTTGACGAGAAAGAATTATCTGCGTTTAATGAAAAAGAGTTTTACGCATTGATGCACTGTTATCTATGGATACACAGAGAGATGGCGTTTGACTTTGTTGAGAGTGCATTTGAGGAAGTAGAGCGCAAGTTTCAGCTTGTAATATTAGAGTTCTTACCAAACTTTAATGAATATACGGTTGAGTCTGTTCTATTTAACAAAGTATTAGAAAGTAGAGATCAAGAGTTTATCGCTATGCTGCTAAATCGAATAAACCAATATTTGGAAGGCAGTAGAGCTTCAAGGTATTTTATCCAACAAGAAAATTATGAAGAGGTATATCTGGTGTTTTATGATTTATATGAACAGTATAAAAGTGGAAAGACACTAATCTTGAAGAGTAGTGTAATACCAGATTATTACAGAAGCTTTGAGTTAAATAAAGAAGAGTTATTGACTTCACTGTTGTATTTGACAGAGGAGTCATCAGAGAAGGCGAGACTGTTTATAGACAAGCGAAATACCTTTACTACAGAGTTTAAAGAAGAGTTATTAAATGTCTTGTTGTTTGGAGGTAAAGAGTATGGGCTTCAGGGGTATGGATATAGTTTTACTGGAGAGGTACAACCTACCTATGAGGTGCAAAATGAGTTAGCTTTCGCTTATCTGAAAGAGCGCAAAGAGACAATCGCTTTTGGCTGTATGCGTTTTTTAACAATCGCTACCTTATCAAGTAAAGACGAAGAAGAAATAGTAGCATACTTTAAAGGGAAGTTTAAAAAGACACAACAACACTTTATCCGTCTATTGATCTCTAGACAAGATGATTTTAAGGATAGACTATTAGAACAATTAATATTAAGTGAGAATGTGAATCAGCGCTTAGCAGCAATGGAAGGGTTAGTAGTACTAGCTCAGAGAGGTGACATACACCATCAACTAGGTACTTGGTTAACACAGTTAGATGATCTAGGTATTCAGTATGCGAAAGAGGAAGAAGAATACTTAGTACTCTTGCGTGACTTTGGGCGTCAAGGAAAAGAAGGACAAGACACAGATATGGCATTATACGATGCTACCGTGGTGAGTGCTGTCGTATTGCCTTCAGTGGAAGATAATACTTTATTTAGTCAGCGCATTGCACATAATTGGGGACTTTCTAAGAAATGGGAAGAGGTAGTACGAGAGTTAGATAGTCTAGAGCATCTGATGAAACAATATGCTGCGTATGAATATGAACATTTTAATTATGGAAAAGCAGAGAAGGTACTCTTAGGAACACATTTCACGAAGATGCATGGTTATTCAGGTGATGATGAATGGACAGCGGAACAACACTTCCAAGATTACCCACTGTATGAAGTATGGAATCAGTGGTTTATGGATAGTAAGTTGGATACATTAGACTTATTCTTACTGCATTGTGCTACTTCAGAAACAGAGGTTCCTGAATTGATAAAACCATTATTAGATGGGAAGTTGCCTTATTTCTATAATGAACTCTCAGCTAAATATGATAACTACTGGTATGCGATGGGAACAGTCTTTTCTTGTTTAACCTATCAATATCCATTTAAAGAAAAAACGACCTATTGCTTAGATGGTTTAAAAACAATATACAACAGTATTCCTCAAGAAGTTTTAGATTTAGAAATACGCACTTCTGTTTATGGAGAAGAGTATAGCTATACCTGGGTAGATTATACAGATTTATCTTGGTATGCTGAGTTTATACCTATAGAGGACTTAACAGAAGAACAGTGTTTAGCATATTTCAGACTATTGCGTTGGCGTCAAGTGAATTGTAATAAAGTAGATGATAGTTATTATCTGTTACCTTTTGAATTGATGGCTTTTGCCTATGATAAGAGTGAAATTACGCGAGACGAGTTTATACAGTATCTAGTTGCCATAGATAATAGAAAGTCTTATTTCAGTTCAATGTTATCTCCTTTCACAAAGCGATTTATAACCGATAAAGTACAGCAAGTCTTAATCGAGTTTAAAGCGTATTATTTACAACAGGTTATGGATAGGGATAACCCTACGACTAAGGTATTTGATATTGTCTTTGACTTTCAGGAGATAGAAGGAATGCAGTATTTCTTTGGATTATTGCATAAAATCAAGCACACAGGGATATCTAAAGAAAATATTTACTATTATGCAGAGATGCAAATCACGATTAAGGAATTAGGACAAATCTATAGTAAACTTATTCGTAGAACAACACCTCTAAGTACTGATACTCAAGAGATGTTTAATGCTCAAGTAGCAGAGATAAACTTCAGTGCAGTACAATGGATCGAAGTGGCTGTAGCATGTCCGCAGTGGATAAAGTACATCACAACTTACTTAGACTGGCAAGGATTAGAGTCTGCAATATGGTGGCTGTTCGCCCATCTACTGGATAATCAACAGGAAGAGGAGCAAAACAAGATACAAAAACAGATACAGCGCTACTCTGCTATAGCGTTAGAGGAGTTTGAAGGAGGGGTAGTAGATATAGATTGGTTCTTTAGTTTTTATCACGTACTAGGAGAAGAGCGTTGGCAGATGCTTTATGATTCAACTAAGTTAATGGCAGTAGAGGGACATACTCGTGTGAAGCTATATGCAGATGTGCTGTTAGGCAAAGTCTCTATGAAAGACTTGAAAACGAGGATTATCTCTAAACGCGATAGAAACTATGTACGTGCCTGTGGGTTATTCCCCTTATCTGAGACAGATAGAGAAGGAGATTTGATGGATCGATATGAGCTATTAGAACAGTTTAAGAAAGGTTCTAAGAAGTATGGAGCTATGCGCCAAGAGAATGACTTAAAGATATATAATGTAGCGATGCAGAACATCGCTAGAGCGGCAGGGTATACTGATGCAGTGCGTTTTCAATGGTCTATGGAGAGTGTACAAGTGCAGTCTATTCTAGAGAACTATAAGGAATTGGTATTGGATGAGTATACATTCTCTTTGACTGTATCTGATGAAGGAAAAGTAGAGTTGACAGTGAAGAGTAAAGGGGATAAGCCCTTAAAAGCGATACCTGCTAAACTAAAGAAAAATGAGCAAATCATAGATCTAGTAGAACGTCAGAAGGCACTGAAAGAACAGTATAGTCGCTCTCGTCTGAATTTAGAGCAGGCAATGCTTAGACAAGATGCGTTCTCTTATGCAGAGATGCAGAAGTTGTTACTGCATCCGATTATCAAGCATCACTTGGCTAAGTTGGTTTTTAAATGTGGTGAGGTTTACGGTTTGTTTGTAGAGGGAGTATTTACTGCTATTTGGGGAGAGGTAATGAATATACATGGCACAGAAGAGTTCGTGATAGCACACTGTTATGGTTTATATCAAAGTGGACAATGGGTCAATATACAAGCTTATTTGTTTGACAAACAGATAGAACAACCCTTTAAACAAGTGTTTAGAGAGTTGTATTTACACAACGAAGCAGAGGAAACAAATATCGGTAGCTCTAATCGCTATACGGGATATCAGGTTAAAGACAAACAGACTTTAGGACTGTTTAAGACAAGAAACTGGCAGTATGAATACTATGCGAATTACAGCAAACTGTATTTTGAAGAGGATATTCGAGTTGAGGTCTATATTGACTATTCAGGAGGAAGCAATACAGAGTACGGAGACTATGTGAGCTTAGAGCATATCTTGTTCACTAAAGCTTCTACGGATGACGTGATTGCCCTAACAGAGGTTAATCCTATTGTCTTCAGTGAGGTGATGAGAGACCTTGACTTAGTGGTAAGTGTTGCTTATGTTGGAGGAGTAGATCCTGAGACAAGTCTATCTACGGTACAGATGCGTATGGCTGTTGTGAGAGAAACAGCACGATTATTGAAGTTAACAAATATCGAGTACAAAGAACGCCACCTTGTGATCACAGGGACTAAGGGAACCTATAGCTTACATGTCGGTAGTGGTGTGATTCACTTGATACCTGGTACGCATCTCTATATCGAGCCTGTACATACACAGGATAGAGGGAAGTTGTTTTTACCCTTTGTAGATGATGACCCTAAGACCACAGAGATCGTGTCTAAGGCTTTGATTTTAGCTAGGGATGGGAGTATTAGAGATACGGGTATATTAAGTCAGATAGAGTAGAAAACATTAAGGCTGAGTGTACATTCACTCAGCCTTAGTTTATTAATATTGTTTTTGAGATATAGTATTACTCAACAATATTAAGTTGATATCTCATGAATATGTTTTTTTGTTCATCAAACTCATTAACAGCCGCATTAAATGAGTAATCATCAGGGTGTTTATGAAGGTATTCAGACTTTAAGTCTCTTAGTTTGGATCCCATAAGAACTTCTTTAAACCCATCAGTAGATTTACTTCCTTTGGCATCTAACCATTGGTTAAATTCTTTTACACATTCTTCTAATGCTTTTCTATATTGAGGGTCAGCGATGTCGTTTAGCAAGGTTAGATTTATTTTTGCTTTTGGCAATGAAGCATAAGGTGTTTTCTCCACTAAGAATTCTATTGTAGCATCATTCACAGATTTTAGGTAGTCTTTAAATTCTCGTTCTCTGTATACTTTATAGGCAGTCTCTTGGAATTTCCCTGCCTGATAGTTTGGGTCATTTACTAGATTGCGGTTACCTCTAGTGATAATTGGGTTGGTTAAAGTTAAACCTTCAGGCATAGGCTCATCTAAATTATACTTCCAATCAAAGTCATGTTTGTCAATAATTAACTTGTTACAAGGTTTAAAAGGAATAAATACAGTTGCAATAGAATCGTTTATTTTTAAACGAACAGAGTCACTTTGTGTTCCTATAGCCCACTCAATAAATTCTTCTGTTGTTCTTTCATCATTAAAATTGAAGAAATTCTGTTTAAAGAATACGTAAGTACTCTGTGTAGGATTGATAATAGCTTGTCCTTTATTGACACGACCACCATTGTGAATAGTGATTTCTTGATTGTTGTATTTAAGTTGGTGTTTACCATATTCTAAGGTAATTTGTATCATAGTTACAGGAGGAATATCATAAGCTGTATCATCAATATAAACTGTGATAGGTTCTTCTGTTGGATTGTCTATCCAGTAATCGTTTGAACTACTATTACAAGAGGCGAATAGTGTGCTTATACACACTAAGCACAGTAGGATTAGTTTTTTCATTTAGCATAATTATTTATACAAATATACTTAATATGTTAAAAATAGTATTTTAATTGTGTTGATTATCAGTGATGTATTTGTTGAAAGTAGTTTGTTTTTAAGAATGAATAGAGCTGTATTTTGAATATATTTGAAAGGATTTAATGTAATATGAAACAAATATATATTTCGTGTAGTTTCTCTATGCAAAATGAGCTTAGAGAAGCGACTGATAGAATGAAACAAGAGATAAGTACAATGGGGTACCAACCTTTTGTGTTTATTGAACAGTACGCTTTTGATATAACACAAGAGAAAGAGATGATGATACAGGCGATGAAAGACATTGATGAGAGTTGTTGTTTGTTTGCAGAGACTACAGATAAGGGAATAGGCATAGGTATAGAAGCAGGATATGCTAAAGCACAAGGCAAACCTGTAGTCTATCTACGTCAGGCTGACGCATCACATTCTACGACAATGTCGGGTATGGCTGATTATCACATTCTTTACGATGATATAGAAGATTTAGGTAAACAAGTAAAGGAAGTGTTACTTCAAATACAGTTAGAGGTAGAGTTAAGAAAGTATATCTTAGATCTAGTAAGTGAAGAAAAACAGATTTTTACAAAAGAAGTACTGGCTTACTTAAAAGAGTACAAGTTAAGAGGTGGAGGACAAGAAAGAACGATAGAGGTATTAACGGCTCTAGGTAATACATATGATATAGTACCTCAGTGGAGAGATAAGATAGACGATGTATTAGATATGGTGACAGGGTATTGTTCTCCTGAGTGGAGAGTGTGGGGAGAGTAAGTATATTTGTAGATAGAAAAAAGTAAAAGATGACAATAGCACAGTTATTAAGATTTGTAGAAAGAGCTACTGTAAGAAAAGCAGCCGAATTATCTATACGTGAAGTAGAGGAGGAGAGTAAAGGACACTGGATAGCGTTCGTAGATGATAAAGAGGAAAGTTACGATGTACAGATTGTAATTGACGGGAAACAAGTCCTTAGTAGAAGTTGTGAATGTGAGATTGACAATATAGTCATGTGTTCACATCAGACTAAGCTACTCATGGCAATAAATGATGCCTTAAAGGGGAAGAAAATTGCTACGAAACCCGTTGTAAAAAAAGCTTTGAGTAAAAAGAAAGTAAGCGAAAGTGTAGCATTACTTCAAGATGTTAATCAAGAGGAGGTATATACATGGCTGACTGAATTGTTTAAGAAAAATAAGGAGGTAGAGCAGGAGTTTATATTAACTTTTAAAAAACAAGATAGTGCCGAATATAGTGTAGATATCGTTGATAAAATATTGAAAGATATTTATACTTCTGTTTTTGGAAAAAGAAAGAATGCTGATGCTAAAGATATTAAGAAGCTGGTAGATTTGGTTTCACTTGCATTAGAGCCAGTGGATAAATATATCGTAGTTAATATTACAAAACCTATTGCTTTAGAACTTTATTTAAAGATAATGTCTTCTCTATTTACGTTAAAGTATAGTGTGAATTATACTAGTAAACGAGTTGATACGTATATGAATAAGTTTGTTGAAAGATACGTATTAGCATTATTAAATGTCAAAGATCAAGATATTGTAAAGAAAACGATAAAAAACTTATTGAAACAACTGTATGAGCCTAAGAATAGTTTACAATACAGTCTAGTTTCAGCTTTAGTTATAGAGTTATACGAAAGTAAGGATGAGAGATATACTTCTCTTTTTGGGGATGAGGTAGTGAAAATAATGAAGCATTATCAAGATAATAATTATGTTGTTGAGATAGAGATGTATTTGTTCTTTTTGATAATAGCTGTTGAACAACGAGTTTTAAAAGATTGTTATAAATTATTTAAACCCGTTAGGTTTCAGAATGAATACAATTTGCTATTACTAAAAGGGTTAATGGATATAGATCTTAAACTAGTAGAGGAGTATTGTTTAAAAATAATAGAGAGTAATATTCAGACAGAGTATAACGAACCTTATCTAGAGATACTAGAAGAGATTTATGAGAATAATGGGGATAAAAGAGGTTTAGCAAATATAAAAAAGCAACTTTTCTTTGAGACCTATGACCTTGAAGATTATAGTTATGTAATTAAGTATTTAGAGGATCCAGAAGAGGTTAAGAAATTTAGAACTAAAGTTTTAAGTAGTTTAAGAAATAACTTTCATCATGCAAAATCAGCCTCTATGTTGTATTTTGCTATTCTGGAAACAGAGCATAATTATAAGAAAATGCTAGAAGTACTGAGCCGAGATATTCCCCAAGATGTAATGTGGGCTTATGGTGAACAGATGTGTAAGTTTAATGCCGCATCGTACTTAGACAAGGTTATGAGTATTGGACAAACTCCTGTTTATCCTAGATATACTGATGAAAGATTGGCTGAGTTTATTGTAGAGAAATTCTCTGCGAAAGATATCGTACAGAAATTGATGAAGTATAGGTATACAGATGGAAGTTTGAATAAAAAAATCAAGACACTTGTCGAGAAAAAACAAAAGTAGATAGTAATGAAACAAACAATTTTAGATAGAATACAAGTTCTAGGAGGAGATATTAGTCAAGTAAAAGGGAAGTCATTAGCAGAGGATATCATGTCCATCACTTTTGAAACGGTATTATATCCGAAGCCAGAGGATACACCTTGGGCAGATGAAGAGGATCAAGAGCCTATCTATGGTTTAGGAGAGTATATAGATGAGCATCAAGAGTTGATTCAGTCAGATAGACAGGCATTTATGGATAAGATGATAGCTCATTACTATGTACATACAGAAGAAGGGAGAGGGCAGGTGTTTTGGACAGCAACTCCTTTTACACCTTATAAAGAGGGAACTGATGATTATGAAGAGTGGAATACTGATTTTATGGATGAGGACTTTGTTAATCTGAGTGAGATAGAGAGAGTAGTAGGAATAAAATATCCAAGCATGATACAGCTATTCTATAGTTATGGTTTTCCTGATCATTATTATATTTGTATAGACGATCCTAATCAAGAGAATCCTACATTATTTGGTACTGATCATGAGGTTTTCTTTAGTGAAGTGACTAATGAAGGAAGTTTAGAGGCATTTATGAATACGTTTATGACTCCACAGGAATTGATTAGTATAGTAGATAAAGCATTAAACAAACAATAGATATGATATTAACAGCACAAGATTTTAAAACATCAGAATATGATGAAGAAACATTAGAGATGGATTATACTTTAGGAGAAGAAGTAATTAATCTTTCTATTTATAATGGCGATGATGAGTTAGAAGAGATTCTAAAAGATGTCAATAAGGTAGTAGCTCAGTTAGAGAAATACAATGCTGAAGGAAAAGATATTATTGTAGATGAGCTGTATGATGTGTATAGCGAAAAGAACGAAGGATTGTCTGAAGAGCAGTTTAGAGATGAGTTAGGACTGTTATCGTTATATTTTACTGGAGATGGTGAAGTAGAGTTTAATTATGAAGGCGGAGCATATTTCGGAGATCATATTCTATCTATTGAGATGGTTGATGGAGAGTTTGAATCTCATGTAGCGATGAATGGATAAGTATTAATACAAAATACTATGAAGTTAGCTATCGATGTATTCTATTATGAACAAAAGGCAAAAATAGTAGGAGTGTTATTCGAAAGGAGTACAGATATAATGCCTATGGATATTATCACTAAGGTAATACCATGTACAGCAGAGTATGAACCCGGAGCTTTTTATAAAAGGGAATTGCCTTGTATTCTAAGTTTGTTAGAAGAAGTTGATTTAAAGACATTGGACTGTATTATTATAGACGGTTATGTGTATTTAGATAGTAATAGGAAGAAAGGTTTAGGAGGATATCTATATGAAGTATTAGTGAATAAACTGCCTATCATAGGGATAGCGAAGAGTTACTTCTTTAGAGATGATTCTTTAGTCAGTGAGGTATTAAGAGGAGATAGCCTAAAACCGCTATATGTGACAGCTATTGGCATGGAACTTAAAGATGCTTCAGTTTTTGTACAGAGTATGAATGGTAAGTATAGAATGCCTACACTACTTCAGATAATGGATACAGAAACAAAGAAAATATAAAATGATATGTAAGGCTTGAGAATTAATTCCCAAGCCTTTTTTATATCGTAGTGTCCCACTTTATACAACCATAAGTGAGTATATAAGTTCAACTGAGGTCATTATAATCACAATTAAAATAAGATGGATAGAAGTATACTAGATTTGTTCATGAGTAGAAAAAGAGTATATGCTCAAAACGATTTTTGAAATAGTGTTATAGTGGGGATAAATATGTTACTTTGTGTTCTGACAATAAAAGTATTATGAAAGTAGCAGAAGTAATCAAATCAATAACTACAAAAGATAAAAATAGAGCAATGCAATTGCCTGTTCGTGAGCTAGAACAAGAGAGTAAAGGGCACTATGTAGCTTTTGTAGATGATGGAGAACAGAGTTATGATGTACAGTTGTTTATTCAGGCTGCTAAGATTACTGCGCTTACTTGTGATTGTCCGAATGGAGAAACACTTTGCCTCCATAAAGTAGCGGTATTGCTAGCTATGGAAGATAGTAAGGGAGGAACGAAAAAGAAATCCACTACTACAGGAGCGAAGACTAAAAAGAAAAAGTTAACTGAGACAGAAGAAGTAATGCTTCGTGTAGACAAGGAAGCTATCACAGGATGGTTGTCAGGAGTCTTTAAAAAGAATAAACCTTTAGAACAGCTCTTTTTACTTACTTTTTCGACTGATGAAACACAGTATACCACAGATCAAGTAAGAGAGATTATGGAACAGACGATAAAGTCGGTTGCGGGACGTCGAAAAACATTAGAAGGAGCGAATGTAAAGAAGCTGATGGACTTGATGAATATTGCTTTAGAACCTGTGAATCACTATGTGACTGTCAGTATTAATAAGCCAATCACATTGGATATCTTTTCGACTGTGATTGAAACCATGACTGACTTTCAGAATCGTATCAGAACGTATAGTAAGAAGATTGATTTGTTCTATGATGAGTATATACATTGGCTGGCATTGACCATTAATAATGTACAAGTTAAATCAGTGTGGGAAGAGGTGATTAAGAACATTGTTTATAAGACCTTCGAACAGTTTGTAAACAAGAAAATAGAAGGTAAGACCTATTATAATTTCTTAGTAAAAGAGGTCTATCACTCTGCTAACAAAGAACAACAAAAGTATATTGCAGATGAGCTAGTAGTACACATACTTTCTATGCCTGTCAAACGTCAATTGATGGACTTTGAATATGTACTTTTCTTAAAAGAAGTAGCACTAGACCAAGATGTATATGATAAAGTACAACAGTTCTTTTCAATAGATATTTATAAGAATTAGCACCTGCTCTAACAACTAGATAAAAACTACTCAATTTGTGAGTATATATCAGACAAAGTTGTTACCTTGGGAGGATCAAACCAACAATACCATGTTTAATACAGAAACTTATAAGAGAAGAAGAGAAGTTCTTCAACAAAATATTCAAGCAAAGGGAATCTTATTGTTTTTAGGAAATATAGAGAATCCAATCAACTTTGCTGACAATGCTTCACATTTCAGACAGGATAGTACGTTTTTGTACTACTTTGGTATCCAACAACCACACTTAGCTGCTATCATTGATTTAGATGAGCATAAGACAATCGTATTTGGAGATGAGATGTCTATGGATGCTATTGTATGGATGGGACGTCAAGAGACTTTAAAAGAAAAATGTGAGAAAGCAGGTGTAGTAGAGACAAGACCTTATGCTGATTTAGCTATTTATTTAGCGACTGCTATGAGTGTGAAAAGAAATATTCACTACTTACCTCCTTACCAATCATTCAACAAGATTTTATTAAGTGAGTTACTACATATTTCTATAGTGGACTTTAAACCATCTGTGCCGATGATTCAAGCTATCGTAGCACAACGAGAAATCAAAGAAGCTCAAGAAATAGCACAGATAGAAGAAGCACTAAAAGTATCTAATCAGATGCACTTACTAGCGATGCGCATGGCTAAGCCTGGTGTGAAGGAGTATGAAATCGTGAGTGCTATTCAGAATGTGGCAGGGAGTCATAACTGTGAGTTAGCTTATAACTCTATTGTGACAATCAACGGAGGGATCTTACACAATCATTATAAAATGAATACGTTACAATCAGGTAAGTTATTGTTAAATGACTCTGGTTGCGAGACGCCAATGGGGTACGCATCTGACTTGACGCGTACATATCCTGTAGATAAGACTTTTACACCAGAACAACGCGATCTTTATAATGTAGTTCTTAACTCATTTGAAGGAGCTAAGGCAGAGCTTAAAGCTGGAGTGAAGTATAAAAATGTACACCTAAAAGCATGTGAGATATTAGCAGAAGGATTAATCGACTTAGGCTTTATGAAAGGAAATGCACAAGATGCTGTAGCTAATCATGCACATACGATGTTCTTCCAATGTGGATTAGGACATATGATGGGACTTGATGTACACGATATGGAAGATTTAGGAGAACAGTATGTAGGATATACAACAGAAGACCCTAAAGATACGAAGCAGTTTGGTATTAAATCATTGCGTTTAGGAAAAGAGCTAAAAGCAGGACATGTGCTAACTGTAGAGCCAGGTATTTACTTTATTCCAGAGTTAATCGAGATGTGGGAGGCTGAGAAGAAATATGCAGAGTTTATAAACTATGACAAGGTAAAACAGTTTGCTCACTTTGGAGGTATCCGTATTGAGGACAACTTCTTGATTAAAGACAATGGTTATCAGTATTTAGGACCAGAGTTAATCAGAACTGTTGCGGAGATAGAAGATTATAAATCTAATTACTAAGAAGCTATTTTTATATTTAATATGAAGTCGATAAGTACTAATGAACTTATCGGCTTTTTATATAGAAGTATAAATGTTTAATAAGTGTACACATGGGGATTTTAGATAAAACAAATGGTAGTATAGTTTTAGAAGAATTTAATTGTAGATTGTATAAGGGAATGCAGTTAGAAGAATTAAAACAAACGGATTATTACAAGGCTAAATATGATAGCTTTAGAGATGTTAATACAGGATATTTCTGGTATGGTTTTAATCATTGTGATTGGGAAGGGTATCAAGTTCGGATTAGTATTTGCTTCTTTGGAGATAGCTTAGAGAGTATGTATATATACACTAGCGATGACAGAGATGCTAAGACTTGGGATGATTGGTCAGAAAAGAAGGAAATGGAAGTCTTCGAACGCAATAATTCTTTTATGCGTAAACTGTCAGGAGAGAAAGGAAAGAAAAAGAACTCACCTTATCCTCAGTGGAGTATAGCTTTTGAGTGGGGGACTTTATGGTCTGTGTATGATCCTAGAAGTGCAAGTAGTATATCAGGACTGTCTTATAAAAAGTAGATTATATTTTTTATAATTAATTGAAATAGTGTTTAGTGATATAATAAATACAAGGAGTAGTTCAAAATAAATATATATTAATAATGTCTGATTTGTGTAATAATGTCAATGGTTATTGCGTTAATACTATGCATACATAGTATTTTAAATCAACCTAATCCTAACGCCATGCATTACTACCAATTACACGATCAACTCAAAAAGCTTTTTAATACAGAAGATGACTATATAAAAAGTGAAGAACTAGGTATTGAATTCTTTAAATACGATTTTGAATCTACACAAGCAGCTAATGTACTATGTGGTTCAGATAAATTGTATTGTGATGAACATCACGAGAGTTTTGAAGATACTTTTTGTAAGCTGATTACAGACAAAGATCATCTATTAGATATTTCTGATTATAGTGTAGAGGAGAATAAGAAGTTTAAGATTATTGTTTTAAAGACATTAGAGCACGAGGTTTCAGAAGAGACTATAGTCATGTTTCACGGCTTAAATGAGAAGAAGTGGGATAAGTATCTACCTTGGGCATATGAGTTAGCAAAACGTACTAAAAAAGCCGTAGTCTTGTTTCCTATAAGCTTTCACATGGATAGAGCACCTCTTGAATGGTCTGATCGAAAACTGATGTTTGAGGTGGCTCAGAAGAGAGCGATGCATTGGCAAGAGAATTCAGATACGAGTTATGTCAATGCAGCATTGAGTACACGTATGGAAGCTAATCCACAGCGTATGTTTTGGTCTGGATTACAGACATATTACGATTTTATACAGTGGGAGACTCAACTAAGAGAAGGTAAGTTCTCGAGCCTTTCTAAAACAGCTTCTATTGATTTGTTTGGGTATTCTATAGGCTCGTTTTTATCTATAATTATTCTGATGGCGAATCCTAATGGCATATTGAATAATGCTAAGTTAGTTTGCTTCTGCGGAGGAATGACTATTGATCGTATGTTCCCAGTATCGAAGTATATTATGGATGGAAAAGCAACTATTATGATGCAAAAAGTCTTTGCTCAATTACTGACAACTAAGTTTATAGCAGAACCTCGTCTAAATCACTATCAATCTAAAGAATTACACCCAGGGGAGAGTTGGTTTAAAACAATGCTTCGTTACAATCATCACCAAGAAGAAAGAGAAGAACGCTTAAAAGAATTAGAGAATCAAATCTACTCTGTCAACCTTAAAAATGATGAGGTAGCTCCTGCTGTAGAAGCTTTAAATATGCTAAAAGGACCGTATAGAGATGTGCCTATTGGAGTGGATATTTTAGACTATCCTTTCTCCTATAGTCATATGGTTCCTTTCCCTTTAACAATCAAGAATGCAGAAGAAGTGGATACTCATTTTAATCTAACAATGGCTAAAATGGCTAATTTTTATCTGTAGTTATTAATAGGTTAAAAGGCTTGCTCTCATTGAGTTTGAAAGCTGTTTTAAATAGGCGATATTTGAAAAGTATAAGAAATAAATAAAAATAATTAACCAAGTGTATTAAAATTATATATACATTTGACCTATCAAATAAACAAAAAAGACATGTATCCAAGTCAATTACATCATCATCATCATTCTACTTGTACTCTTACGAGCTGGTAATGATATGGTGTATTTGAATCCAAAATATCTAATTATCCCGTTTGAGTAAATCAGACGGGATTTTTTGTTTTTAAGCGTATTGCTATTTGATACTTCCTATCGGTTTACTCGAACATTTTAATCAAAAAATAATATGAGTAAATTAAAAATTGCAATCCAAAAAAGTGGACGTCTTAGTGAGAAATCCCTAGAATTATTAAAAGAATGTGGCATTAAGTTTCCTAATGGTGGTGGTAAACTAATTGCCGAAAGTAAGAACTTCCCTATCGAAGTACTGTTCTTGCGTGATGATGATGTAACGAAATATGTAGAACAACAAGTAGCTGATATCGGTATTGTAGGAGAGAATGTGTACTTAGAGGCTAATCTACCTGTTAAGGTATTAGAATACCTAGGCTTTGGTAGTTGTAGATTGAGTTTAGCTGTATCTAAAGAAGTTGACTATACTGGTATTACTTACTTTGAAGGCAAAAAGATTGCAACTTCTTATCCCTTTATCCTAGAAAAATACTTAAAACAACAAGGCGTGAATGCTTCTATAGAGTTTATCTCAGGAAGTGTGGAAATAGCACCTAGCATAGGGCTAGCTAATGGGGTATGCGATATCGTGAGTAGTGGATCTACGCTAATGTCTAATGGACTTAAAGAAGTAGACAAGGTGCTAGACAGCCAAGCAGTCTTAATTAGCAACCAAGCTTTAGGAGAGGAGAAACAAGTCTTATTAGACAAACTCTTGTTTAGAATTAAGTCTGTTTTAAATGCTAAGGAACGCAAGTATATTTTATTAAATGCTCCTAATGATAAGTTAGAACAGATCATCTCTATACTACCAGGGATGAAGAGTCCTACTGTTTTACCCTTAGCAGATGAAGGTTGGAGTAGTCTACACTCTGTTATCCAAGAAGACCAATTCTGGGATATCATCGACGAGTTAAAAGCCTTAGGAGCAGAGGGAATTCTAGTAGCTCCGATAGAAAAAATGATTTACTAAAATAAGAAGCTATGATAACAGTATATAAACCTGCAAGAGAAGAATGGATAGGGTTAACAAAGCGTCCTATTATCACAACAGAAAGTCTAAATGAGAGTATCAGTACAGTACTCAAACAAGTTAAAGAAAGAGGAGATCAGGCTATTCAGAATTATACTTCATTATTTGATGGAGTACAGTTAACAGACTTCAGAGTAAGTAGACAGGAGATAGAAGAAGCCGCTACTTTAGTTAATCAGGATATCAAAGATGCTATAGCTATAGCTGCATCGAATATCAGAACGTTTCACCAGTCTCAGTTATCTAAAGAAGATAAAGTAGAGACGACAGAAGGAGTGACTTGCTGGAGAAAGAGTGTAGGAATAGAGAAGGTAGGGCTTTATATACCGGGTGGTACAGCTCCGTTATTCTCCACATTATTAATGTTAACTATTCCTGCTCAACTAGCAGGTTGTAAAGAATTAGTATTGTGTACACCGTGTAATAAACAAGGCAAAGTAAATGAGGTAGTTCTTTATGCTGCGCAATACCTAGGGATAGAGACTATATTTAAGATTGGTGGAGCACAAGCTATAGCGGCAATGGCGTATGGTACAGAGACAGTGCCTCAAGTATATAAGATATTCGGGCCAGGTAATCAGTATGTGACCAAGGCAAAAGAGTTAGTACAGGCACAAGGTATAGCTATCGATATGCCAGCAGGGCCTAGTGAAGTCTTAGTTATCGCAGATCAAGAGGCTGATGCAGATTATATAGCAGCTGATTTATTGTCACAGGCAGAGCACGGAACAGATAGCCAAGTAGTCTTTGTGACTACAACGAAGCAGAAGATAAGTGAAGTAGCTGAGGCATTGGAGAAACAATTAGAGGAACTACCTCGTAAAGACTTAGCAAAACAGACACTGAATAATAGCTTGATGATAGAGCTCTCTACTATAGAAGAATGTATTGCTTTTAGTAATGCTTATGCACCTGAACACTTAATCTTAAATATAGAGAATGCTGAGAAGTATATAGACTTAGTGATCAATGCAGGTTCTGTATTCTTAGGTGCTTATTCTTGTGAGAGTGCTGGTGATTATGCGAGTGGTACGAATCACACCCTACCTACTAATGGCTATGCGAAGAGCTATAGTGGAGTATCAGTAGACAGCTTTGTTAAGAAGATTACTTTTCAAAAGTTAACGAAACAAGGACTAAAGAACATAGGTAAAACAATTGAAGTAATGGCAGAGGCTGAAGAGTTAATCGCCCATAAAAATGCTGTGAGTATGCGCCTTAAAAAATTGAGTAATGAGTAATACTAAAGTAAATATAAACGAATTAGTTCGTCCAAATATTAAGGCTTTATCCCCTTATACAAGTGCACGGGATGAGTACAAAGGTGATATAGGAATATTCTTAGATGCAAATGAGAATCCGTATGGTATAGTGAATCGCTATCCTGATCCATATCAAGTAGAGTTAAAGAAAACCATTAGTCAGATAAAAGGAGGAAACCCAGACCAATTATTTTTAGGTAACGGAAGTGATGAAGCGATTGATTTAGCCTATCGAATATTCTGTGAACCTAGTAAGGATAAAGCTATCGTATTTACCCCTACTTATGGGATGTATGAAGTATATGCTAATATTAACGCTGTTGAGTTAATCACACTTCCTCTAGATGATGTGTTTCAGATAGAACAAGGATTGGTAGAACCTTATTTAAAAGATCCTACTGTGAAGTTAATGTTTATTTGTTCACCTAATAACCCTACTGGTAATTTGATTGAGAAAGAGACGATAATTTCATTGTTAAAAAGGTTTAAAGGAATAGTCATTATAGATGAAGCCTATATAGACTTTAGCAAAGAAGCTTCGTGGCTAGAAGAACTATCTCAGTATGGTAACTTGATTATCTTACAGACCTTGTCTAAGGGATGGGGAATGGCAGGACTTCGCATCGGTATGGCATGGATGAGTGAGGAGGTACTTTACTATTTTAATAAAGTGAAGTCTCCTTATAACTTAAGCATTAGTAACCAACAGCAAGCTATCGAACTACTAAGTGATACAGTAGGTTTTAAAGAGAGAATAACACTTCTTTTAAACGAGAAAGAAAGGCTAATTAGAGAGTTAAACACACTCTCAATGACACAGTTTATTTATCCTTCAGAAGCTAATTATCTCTTAGTCAAATTTGATAAGGCTGATAGCTTGTATCAAGAGTTAATAGATAGACAAATCGTTGTGAGAAATAGAAGTAAGGTCGTAGAGAATACTTTGCGTATCTCGATAGGTACACCAGAGGAAAACAACCAATTAATAACTGCATTAAAAACAATAGATTGTGAGTAAGAAAGTATTATTTATAGATAGAGACGGAACTATTATTAAAGAACCTGAAGACTTTCAGATTGATAGTTTTGAGAAGTTGGTATTCTTGCCTAAGGCTATTTCTAGTTTGTCTAAGATAGCGAGAGAGTTAGATTACACTTTAGTTTTAGTTAGTAATCAAGATGGGCTAGGAACTGCTTCATTTCCAGAAGATACCTTTTGGCCTGTGCAGAACTTTATATTGGATACACTAGCAGGAGAGGGAGTGACATTTACAGATATTTACGTAGATGACTCTTTTGACTATGAAAATAAACCTACGCGTAAACCAGGATTAGGAATGTTAGGTAAGTATGTCTATGGAGATTATGATTTAACGAACTCTTATGTCTTAGGCGATAGGATAACGGATATACAGTTAGCAGAGAACTTAGGAAGTAAAGTTATTTATATCAATGAAGTTGCAGATGAGCGTGCCACATTGAGCACAATGGATTGGGAGGAAATCTATCAGTTCTTAAAGCAACAACCTCGTATAGGTAAAGAATACAGAAAGACGAATGAGACTACGATTGATATAGAAGTGAATCTAGACAGCGCTAAAGACTGTGTTATCGAGACAGGTTTAGGATTCTTTGATCATATGTTAGAACAAGTCAATAGACATGGTAATATAGGTCTAAAGATAAAAGTCAAAGGTGACTTACAAGTAGATGAGCACCACACAATAGAAGATACAGCTATTGCATTAGGAACAGCGTTTAAGCGTGCCTTAGGAAATAAAAAGGGAATAGAGAGATATGGCTTCTTACTGCCGATGGATGAGTGTCTCGCTCAGGTAGCTATAGACTTCGGAGGGAGAGCATGGCTGATGTGGGACGCAGAGTTTAAGAGAGAGAAAGTAGGAGATATGCCAACAGAGATGTTCTATCACTTCTTCAAATCTTTTGCTGATGCAGCGAGTTGCAATCTGAATATAAAGGTTGAAGGTGATAATGAGCACCACAAGATAGAGTCGATCTTTAAAGCTTTTGCTAAAGCAATAAAGATGGCAGTAAGTAAAACGGAGAACTATAATATACCAAGTACTAAAGGCATACTATGATCGCAATCTTAAAATACAATGCAGGTAATGTACAGTCTGTACAGAATGCTATAGAACGACTAGGGTATCAGACCATAGTCACAGATGATGTAGCGATACTTACCTCTGCGGATAAAGTGATTTTTCCAGGAGTAGGAGAAGCTTCTTCTGCGATGAGGTATTTAGTAGATAAAGGATTGGATAAGGTTATTATAGGGTTAAAACAGCCTGTACTAGGGATATGTTTAGGGATGCAGCTACTGTGTCATTCTAGTGAAGAAGGGAATGTAGCAGGATTAGGTGTCTTTGACAATGAAGTAAAGCTTTTTCCTGCCACAGATATTGTTCCTCATATGGGGTGGAATAATTGTGATATGATAGAAGAAGAGACCTTGTTTAAAGAGATTGAAGAGCTAGATGATTTCTACTTTGTACACAGTTATTACGCTACCTTATCTAAGGAAACTATTGCTGTTAATAATTATATCGTGCCCTTTTCGGCTGCTTTAGCTAAAGGTAATTTTTATGCAGTACAGTTTCACCCAGAGAAGTCAGGTAAAGTAGGAGAGCTATTATTAAAGAATTTTTTAGAATTATGAGAATCATACCAGCTATAGATATCATCGGAGGACAGTGTGTTCGACTATCAAAAGGAGATTATAATACCTCTAAAGTGTATAATACAAGTCCAGTAGAAGTAGCGAAGCAGTTTGAAGATGCAGGAATTAAGTATCTACACGTAGTGGATTTAGACGGTGCTAAGTCAAGTCAAATAATGAATGCCAAGGTATTAGAAGAGATAGCTACTCAGACTGATCTACAGATAGATTTTGGTGGAGGTATTAAGAATGACTCGGATATCATCACGGCTTTTAACAGTGGAGCTAGGCAAGTAACTGTAGGAAGTATAGCGGCGACTAAGCCTGAGCTATTCTTAACATGGTTAAAGCGATACGGAAGTGAGCAGATTATATTAGGAGCAGATTGTAAACAGCGCAAGATTATGACCCAAGGGTGGTTAGACTCTGCTGATACAGATGTGCTAGAGTTTATCCAATCGTATGAACAGAGAGGAGTATCCTATACCATAGTCACTGATATAGAGAAAGATGGAATGCTAAATGGACCTGCTATTGAGTTGTATAAAGAGATTATAACGAATACTGAGGTAAAACTGATTGCTAGTGGAGGGTTAACTACGGTAACAGAATTATACAAGCTAAAAGAGATAGGTTGTGAAGGAGTGATCATCGGAAAAGCGATCTATGAAGGAAGAATAACATTAAAAGAGTTGAGTGAATTATGCTAAAGAAGAGAGTAATAGCATGTATGGATATTCAGAATGGTGAGGTAGTCAAAGGGGTTAACTTCGTAGATATACAGCGAGCTGGTGATCCTATAGAGCTAGCAAAACGCTATGTAGAAGAAGGGGCAGACGAATTAGTCTTTCTGGATATTACAGCTACCATAGAGAATAGGAAGACATTGATTGGTTTAGTCAATGAGATTGCGAGTCAGATTAATATTCCTTTTACCGTAGGTGGTGGGATTAGTACTAGAGAACAAGCAATAGATTTAGTGAGAGCAGGCGCAGATAAAGTAAGTGTTAATTCAGCTGCTATCAAGAGACCTGAACTAATACAGGAGATTGCTCAGGCATTGGGGAGTCAATGTGCAGTGGTAGCCATAGATACAAAGTACGAAGAGGGTGAATGGTGGGTATACAGTGCAGGTGGACGTATCAAGACCGAGCTAAAGACTATAGACTGGGCTAAGCAAGTAGCTAGTTTAGGAGCAGGTGAGATACTGTTGACCTCAATGAATAATGACGGTACGAAAGCGGGCTTTGCACTCGATATTACAGCTGAGGTAGCTAAAACGGTAAATATACCCGTGATAGCATCTGGTGGTGCTGGGAGTATAGATCACTTTGCACAAGTGTTTACTCAGACGCAAGCGACAGGTGCGTTAGCGGCTAGTATATTTCACTATGGAGAAGTAAGTATACCAGAGTTAAAGCAAATATTAAAAACAAATAATTTAAGTGTAAGATGAAACTAGATATAGATTTTAATAAAGGCAACGGGTTAGTACCTGTGATTATTCAAAATAAGGATTCCATGCAGGTATTGATGCAAGGCTATATGAATGAAGAAGCCTACCAACAGACGATTACTGAAGGTAAAGTAACGTTCTATAGTCGTACTAAAAACAGGCTCTGGACCAAAGGAGAAACTTCAGGTAATTATTTACTAGTAAAAGAGATTTTGACTGACTGTGATAGAGACTGTCTATTGATAAAAGTAGAAGCTATTGGAGCTACATGCCATACAGGAAGTACTTCTTGTTTTGGAGAGATTGGTGATAAAGGTTTTGTTTATACTTTAGAGAATATCATCAGTGAGCGTATTGATAACAATGTGGAATCATCATATACCAATCAATTATTCAAGAGAGGAATCAATAAAGTTGCTCAAAAAGTAGGAGAAGAAGCAGTGGAGTTAGTTATCGAAGCCAAAGATGATAACGATACTCTTTTTAAGAATGAAGCAGCAGACTTATTATATCACTACCTTATTTTATTAAAAGCAAAAGGATTTACTCTAAGTGATATAGAATCTGTTTTAAAAGAAAGACACCTTAAATAACTATCCCTATATGTAGTGATATATAGTCTTGTTTTAAAATTCTAATATTTCGGTTTAGAAAAAAATATTTTCTAAATATGCGAATTTTGATAAGCTATATGTCAAAACAAAACAGACTTGTCATTTATGATCAAGTCTGTTTTTGTTTAATTTATATTGACTAGCTGTTTCCTTTTGGATGATAACTTAGTAAGAGGTCAATAAGTTCGTGTTCAGTCCGTTATTTTGTATGAATTAACGGAGTCAGTACGGACTCATAACGGATTCGCTACGGACTCATCCCAACTTTAAGTGCTACATTAGTAATAGAAAAGTAACTGAAGTACGCTACCAATCTTTTAATGCAAATACTTGTGAACGTGAGTTTACATTTAGTTTTAGATATATATTACTAATATGATATTTAGTCGTACTTATCGTTATACTCAATTCATGTGCTATCTCTTTATTAGTCAGTCCATCCCAGATGAGGTAGAGTACATCTACTTCTCTCTCCGTTAGTTTATAATTGTTCTTTAAATGATAAGACAAGTCTCCTTGATGATCCTTAAGTGTAATAATATCAGGCTGTTTTAGAGTTTGTGCATTTTTCTCATGAACTAGTAGCTTATGATAATTCTTCAACATTAATACATACTGAAACATAAAAACACGGTTGCGTACATTGTGTTTTTGGTTTTTTCTGACTAGCACATAATTATTGATAATACTCAATACGATAATAACCGAAATATATAGTTTAAGGCTTGGCATAGCGTGATTCTGCATCGTGACAGGATCATCTAATTCTAAATTTATAAAGCTTAATCCCAATAGAATACATAAAGATATTAAAAAGGCTACATAGAGATAGTACTGCTTTTTGTGTTTTAAACTTCTTTTAGTTAGTTGAACAAAAATAAAGAATACAAGTACTGTGATATCTAGTAATAGGGAGTGTTTCCCTCCGTATAAGTAGCTAGAGAAATATAATACAATGGCTATGATGGAGGTAAGAGAATATAATTTTAATTCATTCTTATACATGAATCTCTTCGTTCCGAATGGGTAGTATGTAGATAGTAACATACCTGTAAAAATGATAGAGGAAGAAAGAATAGTTGCTTTTAAAAAAGATTCAACTGACTGTAAATGAATGTGAAACAAATTTAGAATATCTCCTGTTATAAAACAGATTGTGATGAGTATCTGTATAGATAAATAACTAATCCATTTTCTTTCTTTAAAGATTTGATAGATTATAAAACTAGCTATTAGGCCTAAGAAAGCCATACCATAGAATATACCTGATACAAAATAGTTGATAGGTAGATCTATATAGGCAGTCATGTCATGATGCAGTTGAGCACCATGAAGATGAGTAAGAGTTACATTATCCTGATAAAGAGAGAGTTTACTTGCTACTATACTTTGAAGTATTTTTGGCAATGTATCGTATAAAGTATATGAAGTAAAGGTGAGTACTGTACCCTTTATATTGATAATTAAAGTAACTAACCAAGCCAAAAGGACATAGCTTAGTATTACCGATATAGGCACTAATCCTATATGGGTATATTGTTGTTTTTTTTTCGAATCCATTTTAATTTTTTAACAATAAATAATTAATACCATAGATTAGAGTACGAGGGGAGAGCTGCTGTCTTAGCCCAAAACAGTAGACATCTGTACTTTTCTATAATAGCAATTTTTGACTTTGATAGTGAGAAAGTCTATATAGTTAGTGTACTGTTAGTATTAGTTAAGGATAGAGTGGCGAATAATACTAGCGTAAAACAAACTATATGTCATATACTAAGTGTTTTTTAGTACTTAAAAGACATATTGATCTCTAAATCTTCTTTTCTATAATTGTTAAATATTTTAGAAGTATAGCTTCTAAAGGGTGGTGCGATGTACTTGATTTTGAATACATCTGAGAGAATTGGTTTTAGTGTAACCCATTTGTTCTTAGGTGGTTGTTGTTCTTTTCTCATGTTTATTGTTGTTTTGTTTTGACTAAGCAATATAGAGTGAAAAGCTGTAATATGTACTATAATAAAGTATAGTTCTTTGTTAAATAATTAGTCTACTTATCACTTTAAGACATTTGTGAATTAGTCCATTATGCGAACAGAAGTGGGTTTTATTAAAGCATTGACATTTATTAACAGTTAGACTAAGGCTGTTGTTAAAAGTGAGCTTTAGTTATGATATCTTAAATATAGACTAGGCTAGGAAAGTATTAATTTTTCAGCGTGTTTTTATCATGTAGTTTCATCTGATTTTATAACATATTATTCTGTAAAATATATTAAAGTAATAGTCAACTTCTAACTACAGTGGGGACGTTGATTGCACTATTTATCTAGATTATTATAAAAATCATATATCGTATTATCGATTCTATTTTATGACTTTTTAGGTTTTAAGAATCTTTTATAGATGGAGTAACCTATACTATTTTGACACTATTTTACATTTTTTAAAATCACATTGTATCATTCGCATTATTGATGTTTCACATTTTGTAGTGTAGCAAATGATGGGTAAATACTGTTTTTTTAGAATGCTTAAAATTAATAGAGTACTAGTACTAATTTAAGTTTTTAAAGTTTTGGTTATTAAGTGTTTGTTGTTTTTGAAACCTGTTTTTGAAACTTTTTGAAAGTGTCGATTTAAGATTATTAACAACCGTATTGGGCTTCTATTTATGATAAAAACCATGCTTAAGTATAGGCACAACCTCTCGTGCAGTGACTAATTTTGTTTTTGAATTTGGGAAGAGATATAGTTCCAGTGAATCTAGATAATATTAGCAGTTTTGATTTTGTGGGGACAATGGAGAACTGTTACACTCCCTCAATATGTTTTAATAGTACATTCAGTTGAGGGAGTTTTTTTAGAGGAGTGGAGATAGTGCTAGATTTCTAAACAAATTCCCTTACTAACGAATTATTATAAATCTGATTCCTTAGGTTTTCCTATGGATGACAGAAGAAGTTTATTAGCAAAAACGATTTGAATACTTGGTATTGGTTGATAAAAATAGATAGCATAAGTAGCATTGGTTATTTCGCTCTAATTAAGAACTCACATTTAGTACTGCGAAAGTAGTAGAGAGCGAGATAGTGATTTACTAGTTGTAAATTTTATTAACTGTAGCCTAATATCTAGTCTAGTTAGTCGTTTTGTGCCTGTGAATGCAACGAGCATAGAACTGTGTTTCGATGTAGTACATAGGAATTAGTAATTATCGAGTAGATAAGTTCTAAGTTTCACTGTGGAGTGGAAGTGGAGCTTAATAAATTAATCTTTATCATTTATGGAAAAAGTAAGTATGGGAATAAGAAAGAAGTAAGTATAAAAGGTTTTGAAACTAGGTTTTGAAAACTTCGCCACGAAGTGGTGTTAAGATGAGACTTATAGAGTAAGTAAATCTTTTATTCGATAGTAATTGTTCTTCGCGAATTCAGTTCTTCGTTTAATTGTTATTCCACAACTCACAATAGCTGGAATACATTACATGACAATTCACAATAGTCATGTATGATGTTTTTTTACTCCCGTAATTTTAATCTTACATCCTCGTCAATGTAATGATTATGATCTGTGCTCTAAACTCACAATAAGAGTCTGGTCATAATAATATTTTATAAAACACAATTAACAAACAACAAATGAAACAAAAAACTACTTTTTCTCTATGGAAGAGGTTACTGCTTTTGCTCGTCCTGTTCGTTCCTTTAGTACAGTCCTTGGGGCAGACTAAGGTGTATGCTACAGATCTTATCAGTTATAAGAATGTAGATTATCCTAAGTATGCTACAGATGGAAATTTAGCTAGTAAAGGTACATTACATGCACATCCAGGTGCATTAATGCTAGGTAAGAAGAGCGGCTTTTTAGAGTATAAATTCCCTAATGCAGTACCAAAAGGAAAACAAACCTATATAAAAATAGGGATGGAAAACAATGAATTACTTAATGGCTTATTAGGCGGTTCAGTAGGTAAATTGTTATCAGGTCTTTTGAATGAACTATTGTTAGGAAGTCATAGATTTGATGTTAATGCTTATAATGGTAATAATAAGGTTCTCGAGGTGAAATCAGTAGATGGTTTTGGAACTAAGCAGGCTAAGTTAATCCAAGATAAGGATGGAGAGTACATGATTGCATTTCAGTTAGATCAATCCTTTGATCGAATGACTGTTGGAAATAGTAGTACAGCACTATTAGGTTTAACAGGTGATAAATTATTAGATGTTTATGATACTTATTACGTTAAAGAAGATGGAGAAAGCTGTGGTAGACCTATAGGAACTTCATTTGATTCTGCTGGTATTGAAATAGATCTTTTAGGAGGTTTACTACAGAATAAATTCTATGAAGCTATAGACGGAAAAGAAAATACATTTTCATTATTAAAAAGAGATGGCGCTGTAAATGTAGGAGTTGGGGGATACATTTCTCAGTTTTTTTATTTTCCAACTACCTCTGATGCTACAACTACTGTTAACTTAACGATAGAGTCTCCAAAGGGGCTACTTAGTTTAGACCTGTTAAATGCAATTGAAATAAGAGCGTATAATGGTGATAAAGAAGTTTATACTAAGTCTTTAGAAGGAGGGTTGCTTAATGGTGTAAATCTTTTAGGATTATTAAAAACACCTGGGAAAAAGACTTTAACATTTGCACCTGGGAAAGAGTTTGACAGAATCGAATTAAGAGCAAACAACACACTAAATGTTGGAGTGTTAAGTGATGGATTACGTATTTATGATATTGAGCGTTTTGATACAGCTAAATGTCCTAATCCTAATATTATAGTTCCTGCTCCGACAGAATCTCCTTTTGATATAGCAGCTTGTGCTACAGTTGTAAAGGATTTTAAAAATGTTGATTTTGTTACAAATGCTATAGATGGTAATAATGAAACATTTGCTACTTTATACGCCAATAATGGTTCTTTATTATCTGCTTTGCCTTCTTTAGGGATGATAGAATTAGCATATAATCAAAAAGTAGCTGCGCATACAACTTCCTATATTCGAATTGATTCTGATAAAGATGTATTAGAAGCTTTATTAGGAGGAACTTTAGGTAAGCTAGTTAATGGTGTTGCTGGTCTATTGTTAGGAGATCACTATTTTGAAGTAGAAGCCTTTAGTAATGGTGTATCTGTATCTAAAAGCTCTAGTATAAGTGGTTTTGAAGGAACTACTAATGGAGTAGTATCACTAGTACAAGATAAGATAGGTCGCTATTATTTAGCAGTTACACCAACAACTGAATATAATAGTATACGTATAACCAATAAAGTAACAGGATTACCAACAGGAGAACAACGTATGTTAAAGGTATATAATATGTGTCGTGAGATTGGTTCAGATCCATGTTATCCTGCTCAGTTTACTTCGTATAATCAAGCAGGTTTAAATTTAAGTATTGCTAATTTAAATGAAGCAGGTGTTAAGAACCCTTACCATGCTATAAGTGGTAATTCATCTAATTATTCAGAGATTAGTTCTGGTACTCTAGCTGTAGGTACAGGAGTAAAACAAGTTATTTACTTTCCTAAACCATCTTCTAATGGTGATAAATTAGAAGTGAGAGTACAGTTTAATCCTAAGAGTGTACTTTCATTAGATTTATTAGGTTCTTATAAAGTGACTACTTACTTAGGTAGTAGTAAGAAACAAGAGTTTACTTTAAAACAGGGATTATTAAATAATCTAGATTTATTAGGTCTATTGCAGTCTGGTGGAGTTCAGTCTTTAGTTTTTGATACAAGTGTAGAAGCTTTTGATAGAGTTGAGATTTCTACAGTAACGTTAGTAAATGTAGGTGTTACACCAGCTATTCGTTTGTATAATGTAAAACGTATTAATGATGTATGTATTGATCCAATGACCGAAAGCCCTTTTGTATCTTCTGTATGTGCTACTGAGTTGTTAGGAAGTAAGTATGTGGATGATATTTCTAATATTTTTAATGGGAATTTTGATTCATTTGCAACGATTAACTCTGATGCAGGAATTTTATTAGGAGGAAACAAAAGAGCTGGTTTTGTTGAAGTTGGTTATGACCACATTGTGAAGGCTGGTACGACATCTTATATTCGTTTTGACTATGATAAGGGGATATTAAAAGGTTTATTAGGAGGTAGTTTAGGTAACATTGTAAGTGGACTATTAAATAATATTGTTTTAGGTGATCATTTTTTCGAAATAGAAGTGAAAGATGAGAATGGTGTTGTGTTAGAAGGTAACAGTAGAGGTATTGCAACAACATTTAAAAATGGAGAAATAAGAGTGGTAAGTGATAAGCTAGGACGCACTTATTTAGCTATAACACCGACTAAAAATTATAAATCAGTTAAGATCACAGATAGAAACGAGAGCGTATTGGGCATATTAGCTCCTGCTACTTCGATGAATGTGTATAATATGTGTTATGAAGGTAGTGCTGATTCTTGTGTTGATGCTTTTGCGACATCATTTGACTTTACTGGATTAGCCTTAACAGTTAATGATTTGTCTGGAGCAGGAGTTGAGTATCCAGAGCGCGCTATAGACTCTAATACAACTAACTATTCACGTATTAGTTTAGGAACGCTTAATGTTGCAGGAAGTGTAAAACAGTGGGTATTCTTTAACTCAGTATCTGATAAAGATGATGTTACTAATATCAAATTTAGAACAGAGTCAGGAGGGGTCGATCTTAATGTATTAGGTAGATTAGAGATTAAAGCATATTTAGGAGATAAAGTAGTTAATACGCTTGATTTATCTAGTGGTTTAATTAACGGTATTAATGTTTTAGACTTAATTAATAAAGGAGATATAGTTAATTTACCATACACACCTGGTGTTGAGTATGACCGTATATCTATCGGACTTAAAAGTTTATTAAATGTGTCTGTATTTCCTCCAATTAATTTATACAGCGTAGAAAGAAGTTGTCAATCTTTAAATCAAGATCTTGTTAGTTGGAAGTCTTATAAAGTGAATGGTGATTCAACAGTTCAAAAAGTTACTGGTGGAGAAGAAGTAGAGTATACTATTCATGTTAAAAATGTAGGTGCTACTGATGTGCCAACTTTATTAATAGAAGACAGACTACCTGCTGGGTTAACATGGACTTCTGGTGGAACTCACAGTAATGGTGTAGTTACATTCAAAAAAGAAGATGTTTTAATAGTAGATGGTGTAGTTACATTTAGTTTTAAAGCTAGAGTAAGTGCAGATTTAGAAGGAATTTCTCAAATTAGAAATATCGCCACAGTAAAAGTTGATGAGACAGATAAAGGAGTAAATACTTATCCATCTATTGACAATAAAGACCCTAAATCCCCAAATACAAGTGAAAAACCGGGTACTGTATTAGTGGTTGACCCTCTTTATGATATCGAATTATCTAAAGTAGGATCAAGTAATGGAAAGATTAGTAATCAAGCACAGGTAGGTGATGAGATAACATATACTATCTCAGTAGAGAATAAAGGGAATAAAGCATTAAGAAATGTTTTACTTAACGATGTTCTTGGTAATGCGATTGGTTCAGAAATAGAGATTGTAGCGGTAGGATCAGGTGTGATTCAGAACAATACTATTAGTTATGTTATTGCTCAACTAAATGTAGGTCAAAAAGAAACTTTCGTAGTTAGAACTAAAGTAATCGGATTACCTACAACGAATAAGATCTCTAATAAGGTCATTTCTATATATACATTACCAGATAATACGACGGAAACAAAAGAAGTTGTATTTGAGTTAGCTAGTAATTGTAATGATATTTTTGAAAATAGCATTGATATAGAACAAGTAGCAGATATATGCGCTAATACAGAATTTGTATTAAAAGCGACATTAACTAATCTTGCTCCTAAAGATTTAAAGAACCCAATATTTAAATGGTATAAGAATGCTGATTTATCAGACATACCATTAGTAGGTCAGGAAGTTAGAACAACTATAGCGAGTAATACTAAATTTTATGTGACTGTAGAGGGACTTGGTTATTGCTTTAATGGAATGCCAGCTGAAGTAGAAGTTAAAACTTTAGTAAGTCCAGCGAAACCTGTTCTATCAAGTACTCAAGCTGATATTTGTGAAGGTACATTAACAACATTATCAACTATCGAAGGGGCAATGGAATATCAATGGTTCCTGAATGGTGTATTGATTGAAGCTCATGATGAAAATGGACAACCGGTTCGTTTTGGTCATTCAATAGAAGTTAATACTGGAGGGGATTATACAGTTATAGTTTCTAATGGAATTTGTTATTCTCAAGAGTCAGATGTTTTAACTGTTAATGTAAAAGAAGTAGCTGAATTATCTATTGAGGGTGATTTAAGAATAATTACTAAAGTAGGAACTAGTACTCAATTACCTAAAGCTACAAGTAGTAATGGTAATTTAGTTTGGTATGATGATAAAGGGCAAATCTTTAATGGAACTACTGTGACTTTTGATACTCCAGGTATTTATATGTTTACAATCGTGTCAGAGCTTAATGGATGTTCTACGGTTGAGAATATTTCGATTACTGTTTATGATGAATCAAATTGTCCACCACAAATTGAGCGTGTTTATGCAAAAGGAAAAACTTCTAGAGGTTTTATTTTAACAGGAGGTGTATCTAATATAAATAATGCTATAGATGGTAATCCTAAAACATATTCTACAATTACTACTGGTTTAGGTTTATTAGGTATAGGTACTACATGGCAAAACATATATTTTGATGAGATAGTACCAGCTGGTACACCTGTGTCTGTCAAGTTAGGAAAAGAATTTAGTGGGGTTACTGTAGCAGGAGGATTGTCAGTTGTTGGGTTAGATGAAAATGGCAATGATATTGGAACAATTAAACCAGTTAAAGGAGGTCTAATAGATTTGTTGTCAGCTGATAGTGTTACAGAGTTTACATTTGTGCCTTCTAACTCGAAAGGGCCACAAGCTTATAAGGGTGTCCGTGTTGTACAAGGTGCTTTATTGAGCGTAGGACAAAATGCTAAGGTTTATAGTGTTTATTATTCAAAAGCAGGGGCAATTAAATGTGAACCTGTTGCAGAAAATGTAAAATCATCTGTATTAGATGTATTACACGGAGTAGATGATTTAGGCTTAGGAGTATTGAGCGCTACAGCACCTATAGTTAATCCATGGAATGCGGTAGATAATGATCCTAACACTTATGCTGAGATTGTTAGAGGAGTTGCAGTGTTGAATGCTGCTACTTTAACAGTAATATTCAAGCAGCAAGCTATGCCTGGTGATGAATTACATATTATTACAGAAACACCTGGTAATCCAGTGCTAAGTTTAGAGTTAATTAAAGGGTACTCTATTCAACGTTATTTAGGAGATAAGAAAGTAGGTCCTAAATTAGAAGGAGGAGTGGATGTTCTTGATCTAAAAATTTTAGGTTTAGGTTATAAGAATAAACATAAACTTATTGTAGCTCCGTTTGACGAACCTTTTGATAGAGTGAAAATTTCTTATGGTAATGTTGTAGGTGTATTTGGAGACTTTACACGTATTTATGATGTGAATATTGTACCTACGATTGGTACCGGAGTAAAAGATGATGAAGTCATAGATGTATGTAATTATGGAATGCTGAAGTTATCTATGATAGATGCATGTACTACATACGAGATATATACTTCAGAGACTGGATCAGACAAATTAATAGAAGTAACTCCGTTTGAATTCTACTTAAAAGGATTGGAGCAAGGTGAACAAACCATCTGGATTCAGAATGTTCGAAGCGGTTGTCCATTAGGGCCACGTATCCCAGTTAAAGTGAATGTGAAAAACTGTTCAGTTAAATCAAACCTGAACATCACACACAAAATAAAATAATTAGAAACAACAATATTTATATATAAAAAGACATGAAAAAAATCACATTATTAGCGGTATTATTAGGAACAACATATTTCGCAAACGCACAAGTAGGGATCGGTACGCCGGACCCTGCTACTTCTGCAGAATTAGACATCGTAGCTAAGGCAGGAAATAAAGGTATCTTGATTCCTCGTGTTGCATTAAAGAATACAACAGAATTCCAAATGGCTGGTAAGAGTGCTGAGAGCACTAGCTTATTAGTGTTTAATAAAACAGAAGTAAAGGATTTAGTACCTACAGGTTTTTACTACTGGGATGGTGCTAAATGGAATAGAATAGTTGGTAAAGAAGAGTTAGATACTGTAATTAAGAATTTAGGTGATAATATTACGAATATCACTACTAAATTAGAAGGTGACGTTAAGAATCTTCAAGCAGTAGTGAATTACATATTACCGTCTAACCCTGATAATAAGGATGATAAAGGAAATCCAGTAGTTACTGAAAAGCATACTACGATTGTTTATAATCCTGAGACGAAAGAAATGTTCTATGTGACTTATGATAATGGAAAGTATACGACTAAGCAGATTGACATCACTAAGATGGTACAAGGAGTAGAAACAAATACTTTCTTTAAAGACATCATAGACGCAAATGGTAAAACAACTGGTTATGTATATTTCAACGAGAAAACGATTGTTGATTGGTTAGCTAAAGATAAAGCAAACACAATTGATAATATCCCTAACGATGCACCAGGAGCTATTGAAATTGACGTTAAAGGAACTGTAGTAAACAACATTCAAGAGATCTTAAAATCTAAAACTTCTATTACAGAAGGAGGAAAAACTTTCACAACTGTAGAAGAGTATTTACAGTATATCTCTCAGTCTGCTGATGGTAATGTAATCTATAAAAATATTGGTACTGATGTAGCTCCTAACTGGGTATTCCAATACTATGATAAAGCTACAGAAGAGTATAAGACGATCAGTTTACGTGATCTAGTAGCAGGTACAGAGACGAAGACTTTTGTAAGAAAAACTGAAGAAAATGGTAAAGTAACAGGATTTGTTTATTTCTCAGAACAAACAATCATTGATTGGTTAGCTAAAGATAAAGCAAACACAATTGACAATATTCCTAACAATGCTGAAGGGGCTGTAACTGTTGATGTTAAAGGAACTATCGTTAATAACATCCAAGAGATCTTAAAATCTAAAACAGAAGTTAAAGAAGGGAACAAAACTTTCACAACAGTAGAAGAGTATTTACAGTATATCTCTCAGTCTGCTGATGGTAATGTAATCTATA